>JAFWHD010000017.1 GCA_017512085.1 Candidatus Saccharimonadota bacterium | reverse complement strand
TTAAGGAGAATAAAATATGGAAGAAACAAATTTTAAAAAAGATAATGCAAGGGAAAAAGTATTGCTGTTTGCTATTGGTGTGCTGGTGGGGGCGGTTATTTCTGCGGTATCATTTTTTGTTTGCGTGAAGGCTTTGGAAGTAAATAATAACTCATCATCACAACAAATGCCTGGTGGAACTCCGCCAGAAATGCCTAGTGGTGAAAACGGGCAAGGTGGAACTCCACCAGAAAAACCAAGTAATAGCGACGATTCTAATAATTAGTAGGGGTCGACAATGAATAAAAATAATAAAATAACATACGCAGTTATCATTATCATATTGGTGGTGACATTAGGCATAATGTGGTTTTTGATTATAGATACATTAAGGAATAATAATGTTGTTAGTGGTGATAGCATATCGTCAATGAACGGTGGGGGCTCGGCTTTGGCTTATTCAGCAGTAAAAGAGATTAGTGCGGACGAAAATATTACTGATGGCGAATACTCCTCAACGAAGACGGACGAAAATGTGATTTCTGTATCGGGAAATATTACTGCTACATTATCAAATATTACAGTGAATAAAACTGGTGATTCGGATGGCGGTGATAACACGAGCTTTTATGGAACTAATTCTGCTGTACTGGCGAAAGGTGGGGCTAATTTGACGATTAAAAATGCTAATATTACAACTGACGCCACCGGTGCAAATGGAGTGTTTAGTTATGGTGGCTCGGCGACAACAAATAATTCTTCAAACGATGGAACGATGATGAATATTTATGATTCCACTATTATTACGAAAAAGGATAATTCTGGCGGTCTTATGACTACGGGCGGTGGTATCATGAATGCGGAAAATCTAACGATTACTACAGCTGGGACATCTAGCGCGGCGATTCGTTCGGATCGGGGTGGTGGAACTGTGGTAGTGGACAAGGGAACTTACACTACGACTGGTAAGGGTTCGCCAACTATTTATTCTACTGCGGATATTACGGTAAAGAACGCTAAACTTGTGGCTACGGCGTCTGAGGGGGCGATTATTGAGGGGAAGAATAGTATTTTACTGGAAAATGTTGATTTGACGGACACGAATAATACATTGAATGGGCAATCTACTACATATAAAAATATTTTCTTATATCAATCTATGAGTGGCGATGCGGCTAGTGGCAAGGCGGTATTCACAGCTAAGGATTCTACGATTACGACCAATAAGGGTGATAGCTTCTATGTGACAAACACGACTGCGGAGATTAATTTGGAGAATAATAAAATTGTAAATAATGATGCGTCTGGGAATTTTCTCACAATCCAAAAGGACTCATGGGGAAATACGGGCAGTAATGGCGGAACGGTGACTCTAAATATGACTAATCAAGAGGCTACTGGTGATATTGTGGTAGATTCTATTTCTAAATTGACGATGAATTTGAAAAATGGATCTAAGTACGAAGGCGCCATTAACAATAGTAATGATGGTGAGGTTGAATTAACACTGGACGAAACGAGTTCTATTTCTCTAACGGGCGATACTTATGTGAAGTCGTTAACAAATGCCGATGCGACTAATAGTAATATTATTCTCAATGGTCATAAATTGTATGTGGATGGGGTTTTGTTTCAGTAATTGAAAGAAGTTTGGTCGCTTGGGTTTATCATGAATAAACTGTAATATGTAACGTTTTTGAATTTGAAAAGCGTGATATAATGTAAGCATGAATATTTTGGATTATGCTAAGGGAGTGGAAAAGTTGATTGATCCGTTGATGGTGGGCCAATCACATTATATGCAAACGAGGTTAAGAAAGTTACCAGTCTGGTTGCAACGAAAAATCGTGACAAGTGCCACGAAAAAAGCCGACAAAATGCCATTTGTAGTGGAACCATACTGTACTTTCTTATTTTACGAAATACCAGAGCCAAAACGGGTGGAAAAATTTATGCCTGATGGATTTGTGCCAGCAGAGTCGGCAATTTTTCAGGGTGATGCGGAAAAGTATTACGGAATCGTATCAATGTTTCGTATACATACGAGCGTGTTTTGGGGTGCGAGGGCGGAATATTATCTAGTGGCGGAAAATACTAAGACGGGATTACTGTCGTGGGTGATGATGGATTATTTGAGTGATTCTATTTCGTATGATGAGAAACATGGACTAAAATCGCCAGATGCGGGTGCGGCTGTCATGACAACGACTTGTGAGGGGGATTTTGTATGCGAGATGAAAAGTTTGGATGGGGAGAAAGAAGTGTCTTGCCTTGCTAATTTAATGAACGCAAAAATGAAACCATTAAATCAAAGACTTTGGATAGAAGGAAATACATCAATCGCGTATGGTAGATTAGCGGGTGAAGCAGATGGGGATTTGTTTTCTTTAACTTTCTATCCAGAAGAAATGAAGCAGGCTTTAGAAATCCCGATGAAAGATGTAAGAGCCTATTCGGCGAGCACGTCAACGACGGGAAAATTTGGTGCAGAACTAGACCGTGTGATAACTTTTCCATTTGCACAACATATGTTGTCCGATAGTCCTGGTAATCATACATACTATGGAAACGAAGCGGCGCTACGTAAAGCGGTGGAGTCGGTGAAGTTTAGTAAGATAAAGAAATTCGGCGAAAAATAATATATAGTAATAGTTGGTTTTGTTGGGGGGTAAAATAATTATTCTAGATATTTTAGTCCTAGGCTACGATAAAAATCCATGGCATTAGGCCAGGCGAAGAATTTGGAGGCGAGGAGATTATAAATTTCGTCTAACATAATAATCGTGAATATGGTAATAGCGAGGGTAAGAAAAGCCTTTTTGGGGAGTCTTTGCGATAGTCTAATGAGAATGGGGAGGACGAGGTAAATAAGAAGCAAGGATGAAAAGCCAAAAACAAGAACACTACGCAGGCAGACGAAACCGCCGATGTTGCCAAAATTAAGAATTTCGGTGTTGTAATCCCAATATCTAGTACCGTTGCCGATGGTGTAAACTAACCAGCCGCCGATTAATTCTATTAGGCCAGCTATAAGCATAGATAGTAAAAATACTAGCCCTGGGTATTGGCGAATTTTCCAACAGGCAAGTACGATTAATACTGCGCCGATGGCATAAATATTTATCCAAGGAAGGAAATTACCGCCTTGCATATAAAACTCGCCGGTGCTTGCATCAAAATAGTAAAAGATAAATTCGTAGAGCCAGCCAAAGAAGCCTGCGAAGGCAACGAGTAGCATCATGATGCCAACCCATTGCCAGCGTGCGAGGGTAATTTTCTTTTGAGCGTATTCTTTTATGCTCATGCGGTTTTTGGTCACTATGCCCACCTTTGACTATTAAAGAATGGTTTTTAGTTCTTGCCAATCGGTCATGCCTTTGGTCCAGACCATGCTGTCTTCTGAGATTTCTCCCGATGCTAACATTTGTTTCAATGTGGCTAAATCGTATGGGCCAGCAGGGTTTCCGTCTATAACGACATTGTATTTTTTGCCAGGTATTGGTGGCATGCCATTATTTGGGACAGGCGGCATTTCGGAACCTGGAACTGGTGGCATATTCGTCTGACCTACAGCTATGCCGGCTGCCATGGGGGCAGGATTGGCAGTAGGAGTGACGGGCTGATTAATGCCAGCTGCAGCACCATTCATGATGCCAGCTGTAGTCTGGCCGATGGAGCCGCCGATGGCCATGCCAGCCATCATGGCAGCGGGATTCATACCACCACTCATCTCGGTCGCACCGTGACGGCCCATTTGACCTAAAGCCTCGGCGCCAGCGATGCCGACTTTACCTTGCTGTTCTAATTGATAGGCAGAAAGATTGCCAGATTGGGTGGCTTTGCGAGTGGCGTATTGACCTTCTTCACGCTGGATACGAAGCTTTTCTTCGTAATCTTGCTCTTCGGCTTGAACACGAGAAGCGGTGATGTCGCCAGTGACGCTAGATAGTTTCTTGTATGCGTCGCTAGTCTTGTCTACTTCGATGGTGGCAATATCTACGCCTGTGACTTTGACGCCGAAATCTTTTTCTAGACGCTTTGTGATGGATTCGCCAGCGATTTCATTTATGGTAGAAATCTTGCGTTCTAATTGGACGACGGGAAGATTATGCTCGGAGGGGGCATTCGCGACGACGTCTTTGACATATTTCGTGACTGCGTCGGTGATTTGTCTGGAAAAATCTTCCATGGAAAATTCGTCTAAACGGTGGAGCTTGATGAATTCTTTGTAGTCGGCAATTTGGAAAGTGATGGCGCCTCGGACTGCGACTGGAACACCAAAATCCAGAAATCTAGGATCATAAACATCAAAATAGGGGACAGCGAATTTGGTCTGGACAACTTTGGCGAGGTTAATGAAATAGACTTCGGCTTGGAAAGGGGATTTGCCAGCATAGGCGGCGCCGATAATACTGGAAATGATAGGGAGATTTTTGGTGCTGAGTATTTCGTCTTTTGGCCCCTCAATGTAATCTATCGCACCTTCTTTTCCTGTGTAAACAAAGGCGGCAACGGAGCCTTCTTTCACGCGGAGGGATGAACCCCAACGGATGGAATTTTCACGACTGGAAGATTCTGCGCTTTCTGGTCGCCATTTCCAAATGAGATAATCTTTTTCATCGCAACGAATGACGTCCGCGACTGCGCCTACGTTTTTCTTATTGAATAGTCCCATGTTATTACTCCTTTAGTCTATTTTTCTTTTTAGTGCTTTCATTTTGTCTAGGTAAATCTTTTCAATTTTGGGGAATAGAGGATCATCTTGAAAAGAGAGCTTGGCTTTCTTGTAAGCTTGTTCCATCTTCGCAACCCAGGCATCCGAAATGGAGGTCTTGATGGATGTGGAGGTCTCGTATCTATTTATGCTGTTCATTTTGTTTAGGAGGGATTTTTTGGAAAGGGAAGGATCAATATTGGTATCAGCAAGAAGCATAAACTCGGTAATATCCTCTACGGTATTAGGAACGGGGAAAGATTTGACGAGGGAAAGTATTTTCTTGTCGGCTTTGCTGGCTGGAGTGAGCCCATACATGTTGGTGAGTATGCTGAGTTTGCTGGATTCTTTACGCTCACTCTCAATTTCTAGGAGTTGTTCGCTGAATTTTGTGACGACACTACTGGCGGATTTGTCGCTAAGTCGATGATGACAGGATGGACAAATGGCCATGACGCCATCTACGGTCTCGCCGCAGTTAGGACATTTATAAATCTTGCCGACGAATTTCTGCTCGCGACGACTGCCGGAATCCTCGTGGGGCTCTACGGGTGGCTGAGGTGCCTCGCTGGATGCGACCTTCGTGCCGCATTCGCCACAAAATTTAGCCCCTTCTGATAATTTTGCTCCACAGTTTACGCAATAACTCATTATTTTTATTATAACAAAAAAGCATAAAAAGTCAATGATATGATATAATGGGTGTATGCGGAAAAAGTCCGATGCTATATTGAGATTTTGTCTCATATTGGGAGATGCGGTGGCACTTATTTTGTCGTTTGCGACAGCTTATTATATTCGGGTGAAAATTGATCCGCGTCCATGGATGTTTGAGTTTAATTTCTTCGAGTTTCTAAAAACTGTGGTGTTACTGGTGCCGATACTGCTGATTATTTTGGCGGCATTGGGACTATATAAGAAAAGTATATTTTTGGGAAAGACGAGATTGCCGGAGCGGGGGAGATTGCTTCTGGCGGCGGCGCTTTCTACTTCGGCACTGATTGTATATGATTTTTTCGTGGGGGAGGATTTGTTCCCAGTAAGAATAATGGCAGTGACGTCGATGGTGCTGGCTTTTGTGTTTTTGCTCTTGGAACGAATCTTAATGAGATTTATCGTGAGAACGATATTTAAGAAAGATTACGGTGTAAAAAGGTCTGTTATTATAGGAAACAGCAAGAATACTGAATATTTAGCGGATTATATTACATCTACGCCAGAGTCGGGATATAAGGTGGTGGGGATAGTGGCGGGGAGGAAATTCATCCCGGATGATTTGCGTATGCATCAGTACTCATCACTTAGAGATGCGCTGGCTGGGGAGAGAGAAGTGGATGTGATTTTCCAGACAGATGAAAAATCTACGGAATATGTATATAAACAGGCGGTGGAGAGGCATTTACTGTATTATTTTGTGCCGAGTGAGACGGCGTTGTCATCGCATTTTGGGGAAATGGAACTAATCGGTAATACGCCAGCAGTACTAGTAGCAGCTACGCCACTTCGGGGGACTTATGTGATAATCAAAAGGGCGTTTGATATATTGTTTTCGCTTTTTATGATTATTATTACCTCGCCGATAATGTTAATAGTGTGGATAATACTAAAATGCGAAGATATAAAAGCGCCAGCGATTTATAAAAGTGAAAGGTTGACACAATATAACAGAAAATTTCGGTGTTATAAATTTCGTTCAATGAAACCGAAATATTCGGGAATGACACCAGAGGAAGCATTTACGAAAATGGGGAAGCCCGAGCTCATCGCGAAATACCGAAAAAATGGCGATTATCTAAAAAAAGATCCGCGAGTGACGGGATTTGGGAGATTTATCCGTAGGACATCAATAGATGAGTTGCCGCAAATGTTTAATATATTGAAAGGGGACATTTCGTTGATCGGACCGAGAGCGTTACTACCTGGGGAATTACGTGATTACGGCGATAGGTCAATGCTACTCATGATAAAATCAGGATTGACGGGATTCGCGCAAGTGTCAGGGAGGAGGGATATTCCTTTTGAAGAGCGGAGAGCATTGGATATTTATTATGTAAAGAATTGGTCGCTGAGTCTAGATGTGTCAATATTTTTCAAAACGATAGCGGCGGTGATAAAAAGAGATGGAGCTAAGTAGGTGGACTGAGAATGGTTTTTGGATTGCGGGAAGGAAATGAGGAGGAAAAATGAAAGTGGCGCTAGTATGTGATTGGTTGGTGTCGGTGGGGGGTGCGGAAAAGGTGCTGTTAAAACTTCATGAAATGTTTCCAGAAGCGCCGATCTATACATCAAAATACGATCCGGGGAAAATAGATTGGTTTAAAGATGCGGATGTGAGGACTGGCTCGCTACAAAAATATCCTAACTGTCTAAGGAAGGTGCTGGGACCTTTTCGGCAAAAATATTTTTCGCATTTGGATTTGTCGGAGTATGATTTGATTATTTCGGTGACAGGAGCGGAAGCGAAGGCGGTGAAGTCTGGAAAGTGGCTTACTAGTCATGGGAAGCCAGCGAAAAATCCGCAAGGAGTACATATTTCGTATTGTCATGTGCCGACGCAGTATTATTGGCAGATGTATGATACTTACGTGAAAAATCCGGGATTTGGAGTGCTGAATCCGTTCGTGAGATTTGGATTTAAGCTGGCAGTGAAGCCGCTAAGGAAAGCAGATTTTAAGGCGGCGCAGAGGCCAGATTACTATGTGACGATAAGTGAATATGCGCGCGAGATGATAAAAAAGTATTATGGGAGAGATGCGAAAATTATACATCCACCGGTGGAGATAAAAGATTTTCGTGAGGCAGGGGAGAAGAATAGGGTGAAAAAAGAAGATTATTATGTGACTTCGTCAAGGCAGGTGAATTGGAAAAGGCTAGACCTCGCGGTAAAGGCGGCGTTAATGTCGCAGAGGAAATTGGTAGTAATAGGTGAGGGGCCGGAACATAAAAAATTAGTGAAGATGGCGGAAGGTTCGGGACTGGTGGAGTTTCTACCGTTGATGAAAAAAGAAAAATTGGCAGAAAAACTGGCGGGAGCTAGAGGGTACCTTTTCCCAAGCTTGGAACCATTTGGGATAGCGCCGGTAGAGGCACTAGCGGCGGGATGTCCGGTGATAGCATATGGAGAAGGTGGGGCACTAGATTATATAGTGGATAAGAAAAACGGAATTCTTTTTCGTCCGCAGACGGCGGTGGGGCTGGCGGAGGGGATACTGGAATTTGAAAAATATAAATTCAATGCGGAAAAAGTGGCAAAGACAGCGGAGAAATTTGATGAGGCGAGATTTGAGAAAGAAATAAAAGATTTGATAAAAAGTATTGAGAAGAAAAATGCGAAGAAATAAAAAACAGGAGGATGGGATGCTGAATAATAAAGCGCAGAAAGACAAATTGCTACTCTGGATGTTGTATGCTCTGCCGATAGTTTTGTATTTTTCTTATTTTCCAATTATTAGGATAGGCACGAATGAGACGATGAATTTTGAATTGTCGGTGCCGCTGATATGGTTGGTGATATTTGACATCGTGGTGGCAGTGAAATTGACACAGAGAAAAGGCTGGGGTAATGTTTTGCGAAAATGGAAATGGTTGCTACTCCCGATATGGTTGACGATGACGGTGTTTTGGTCGCTAAATTTCGTGCGAGGGGTATTAACGGTGGGGATAATCTGGCTGATTTATTTCGCATGGTATGGGATGAGTGAGATGCGAGAGGTATGGATGGGTGAGAGGTTTAAGAGGCGATGGTGGAAAGTGTTTTTCGGAGCGGCGATAGCGGCGGTGGCATGGTGCGTAATACAATGCGTGCTGGATCTGGCGGGCGTTTCGCAAGATTTTACGCTGATGTGCGATGGATGTAAATATGAGATGTTTGGTTTTCCGCATCCAAACGGGATGGCAATAGAGCCGCAATTTATGGGAAATCTGCTGATTGCGCCGGCGATAATGGCGGGGTATTTTTGGATAAAAAGGCGGACTGAAAAAATGGGGGTGACGTTCCTGATATTGGCGGCTGGGGTGTTTTTGACTTTCTCGCGAGGGGCGATTTATGCTTTTGTAATAGGAATGATAGTGATGATGATATGGATGGGGGTGAAGTGGAGAAAATGGAAGCAAGGAGCGATGGCGGTAGGAATAGTGGCGGTGGCTTTTGCGGTGGTATTATGTTGGCAGGGGGCAATGGCAGAGGTGTCAAGGACGGACGATACTTTTCAGTCTGGGGTAGCAAAAGTGATAAATCATTTGTCGCTAGGGGTGATAAAAATGCCAGCAGAAAAGGAAGAAGGTAAGAAAATAGAGATTAGAGAAGTAGCAGAGGATGATAAGGCGCGAGGGGTTGCAATAGAGGAGAATGACGAAAAAGAAGAAGCGGTGTTTGACGGATACGTACCAGAGTCAACTGATACAAGGGTAAGACTAACGAACGCGGCACTAACTATTTGGCAACAAGATGCGGTGACGATGATGGCGGGAGTAGGACTAGGGGGAGCTGGGCAGGCACTATATGATAATGGTTTGTCACCAGCGCCAAAAGAAATCGTGCAAAATGAGTATGCTAGCCTGCTGTTAGAAACGGGG
>JAFWHD010000016.1 GCA_017512085.1 Candidatus Saccharimonadota bacterium | reverse complement strand
TTGTGTTAGTGAAAGTATCACCATTACCAGCAGTGGATGTAAGTGTATAACCATAGGAATTATTAGTGAGGACGGTAATATCTACTACATTACTTATATCACTTTGTCCTACGACTAATTCATCAATATGAATGTCTGAACTAGATAGGGTAATAGTTAGGGCTTCATTGATGGTAAATTCTGGAGAAACTGTAGATTGATAAGTTAGAGCTGAGACGTACGATGAGACAAAAACGTTACCTAGCATGCTACTTAGCATAATGGTAACGATAGACATTACTTTATATGTATGACGCTGATGCATTATATATTACCTCACTTTTTGGCTGGGATATGCCTATTATTTTTCCCGTCCTCGCAGTGCCACTTTTAGAGGATAACGAGGGGATGACCGATATAGTCATGCGCCTCGCGAATATCCAAATGATGAGGTTAATCTAAAAATGGCACCACGAGGGTGCAACAATCATATAACTCAGTATCGTTTTTACTCGAACAAGAGCCAATGGTTTCCTCATGGCGCCATTTCTGCCATTGTTCGAGTAGATGATAATAAAATATACGATTCCTATAAGTTATATAATTGTTGCCCTTCTATTATACCACGCCCCCGCCCGCCTTTCTAGCCCTATTTTTCACATTTTCACCCCCACTTTTCCACACCACTTTTTTATTCCAAAGGAATAAAAAAGACATAATCAGGGAATAAGTTGAAATTCACTTCTAACTTATCCCCACCCACCTTTCTTTCTTCGTTGGGGCTTCTTTCTTTTTAAAGAAAGAAGCCCCATTTAGTTAGATCCCTGTGAGCGGCGTAATATCCGCCCCCAGATGTCTCAGTCTCGCCGCAAAATCCTGATATCCCCGATTAATCGGGTAAACATTCCTAAGTATAGATTTCCCTGGCGCCGCTAGCATCGCAATGAGCACCACCACCGCCGGCCTTAGCGCCTGGGGCGCCACAAGCTCCGCCGGTCGCCAATTTGTCGGCCCTTCTATATATACCCGATGCGCATCTAGTAACTCCACCTTCGCATTGAGACTGGCTAGCTCCGTAGTATATATCGCCCGATTTTCAAACACCCAATCGTGTATCAATGTTCTCCCCTTCGCCACTGCCGCTATTACCGAGAAAAATGGCAAATTATCAATATTAAGTCCTGGGAATGGCATCGGGTGAATCTTATCTACTGGCGCCACCAAATCCGATTTTCGTATCGTCAAATCCACTAATCTCGTATGTCCATTTACTGATAAATACTCCGCCGATTTTTCAAACTTCAAATTCATATTTTTTAGCACTTCCAGCTCTATTTCTAGGAATTCTATCGGCGCCCTAAGTAATTTTATTTCCGAATTCGTCACGATAGCCGCCGCGATGAAACTCATCGCTTCTATTGGATCTTCCGAAATGTTATAATCCACATCCAGATTAAACGCTGGCCGTCCTCGCACTACTAATTTCGTTGTCCCAATTCCCGATATCTTCACCCCCATCTTCATCAGGAAAAAACACACATCCTGCACCATATAATTCGGCGATGCCCCCACTATCGTCGTCTCGCCCGGAGTCAGAGCCGCCGCCATTAGGACATTCTCCGTCACCGTATCACCTCGCTCCGTCAGGATGATATACCTCGGCGAATTGTCATGCAGAATCCTTTGATTTACCTCTACCTCATAAAACCCAGAGTTCTCCGTCGCATCTACCTTTAATCCAAAACTCTCCAGCGCCTTCATATGTGGCTCTACCGTCCGCGTCCCCAGTGAACATCCACCTGCATATGGTAAACGAAATTTCCCATATCGATGAAGCAACGGCCCGAGAAACATAATAATAGACCGCGTTCTCCGCGCCGCTTCTATGTCCATCTCCTCTAATTTTAATTCGCGTGGTGATATAATCTCCAGGTCTCTCCGCCGATTCGTCCACCGACATTTCACCCCGATAGATTCCAATACTTCAATAATACGAAAAACTTCCTCTATCCTCGCCACCTTATGTAACACAGTCCGCCCAGTATTCAGCAGCGATGCACAGAGCAGTGCCACCGCCGCATTTTTTGACGTATTTACAGTAATCTCCCCCGAAAGTTCCTTCCCACCATTTATTCTAAAACTCTGAGAAACAGAGTCATTTATAGAGAGAATTTGATTCCCCAGAGCTTCCGAAAGTCTCTTTACCATCGGCAAAGTAATATTCTGTCCGCCTTTCTCTATGCGATGTATCGCCGACTGGCTAGAGCCTACAGCCTCCGCCAATTCTTCTTGCGTCCACCCCTTCTCCAATCTCATATGCTCAACAGTTTCCCCAATCACCTGCTGATATGTCTTTGCCTTTTTCATAAGCAAATTATATCACACCGTGAATATTTTGTAAATACATTTCATTTGGGCTACTATCCTATCTGGGGCAATTTCCCGGAAAACACCGGAAAAGTCAAGTTCACTTTCCTATCGGGACGTAGTCCAGAACTGAACTTTACTTTTCCGGTTTTGAAGGCGTCCCAGATGGGATAGTAGCCAAATGAAATGATTATTTGCTATAATAGATTTATGAAAACTATAAATGATATAGATATAAAAAACAAAACCGTCCTAGTCCGCGTTGACTACAATGTCCCTTTGAAAAATGGCGAAATCACTAGCGACTTACGCATCCGTGCCAGCCTCCCTACATTAAATCTCCTCCGCGAAAAAGGCGCCGAGAAAATCATTCTTATTTCTCACCTCGGTCGCCCAGACGGTGCCGATAAGTCTCTCTCTTTAAAACCAGTCGCAGATACTCTAAATAAACTCATCGGCCGCGTCTCTTTCGTTGATGATGTTTCTGGCGAAAAAGTTTCATCCACCGCTGAAAAAATGAAAAAAGGCGACATTCTCCTGCTAGAAAATCTCCGTTTCTATCCCGGCGAGAAAGCAAATGACAAAGATTTCATCAAATCCATCATTGATTCCACTCATCCCGACCTCTACGTCCAAGACGGTTTCGCAGTCATTCATCGCGCTCACAGCTCCACCGACGCTGTAAAAAATTTCCTTCCCGTCTATGCTGGTCTCCTTGTAGCAAGTGAAGTAGAAAACCTGTCAAAAGCCACTTTTCACCCCGACCATCCCGTCCTTATGATTATCGGCGGCGCCAAAGTTGAAGACAAACAACCTCTCATTGATAAGTTCATAAAGAAAGCTGACCATATTTTCGTCGGTGGCAAAATCGCTGCTGATGGCTATAAATCCACAGATAAGAAAATCATCGTCGCTAAAGACTACGACGAAGATGCCACGGGCGCAAAGCTAGACATCGGCCCACTCTCCACCGCCGAACTCGCAAATCTCATCACCGACGCTTCTACTATTATCTGGAATGGTACCCTCGGCTATACCGAAGATCCCGCCTACGCGACCGCTTCCTCTATCACCGCCGAGCTCATCGGCGAAAAATCCGGCGCCACCACCATTATCTGCGGCGGTGACACCACCGGTTTCGTTGAGACTATGATGAAGGACCACGAAAATCTCCATTATTCCCTCGTCTCCACTGGCGGCGGCGCCTCATTGGAATTCCTCCTCGGGAAGAAATTACCCGGCCTAGAAGCAATAAAAAATTACCATGACTAGATAATTAACAAACTTCCCGTGAGCGAACCATAAGAAGGCTGAAAAAATCAAAAAACAGTGATGGGAAGCCGGTACTGAAATTCCGTCCGCCCCCTGGGACGCGCTAGCGAGCATGGCGAGCGTCTGGGCCCCCATCAAATTATTGTTTGATTTTTTCCCTAAAGTGAGTGTCGGGAAAGTTTGTTAATTAATCTCTCGCACTTTTATCGTATCCGTCCCGAATTTGTTTTTATCTCCCGACACGATTACTGCTAAGATGCTATCCTTCCCCTCCTCTGGTTGCAAATAACCAGACTTCTTTAATTCCATTGCTAGTTTATATCCAAAATCAGGCGAATATTCTCGCACAAACCCCGAATTTGCATAAATAAGTGCCAACTGATTTGCCACTCTTTCATTTGGTGACACCGAAATAATCGGCAAATTTGGACGCGCCCCCGCTATTGCTCGCGCGGTCGCACCCGTCGCTGTCTGGCATACTATCACATCCGCTTCTAGCTTTTCCGATAATCTCGCCGCCGCATCCGAAATCGCATCATATTTTGCCGATTCACCTTCTGGCGGTCTAGATAGAGGCGTAATCCTAGAATGATTTTGCGTGTTTAGGATTACTTTTTTCATCATTCGTATCGTTTCTAGCGGATACTTCCCATTCGCCGTTTCGTCTGATAACATCACTGTATCCGCCCCCTGCACTACCGTCATCGCAATATCATTCACTTCTGCTCGTGTCGGTTCTGGATTATCCACCATTGAGCTCAGCATTTGTGTCGCCACGATACAAAGTTTTGCATGTTTCCGGCATAGCCCGATTATTTGGCTCTGGACTATAGGCACCACTTCCGGTCCCGCCTCTACCGCCATATCACCTCGTGCCACCATCACCCCATCTGCCGCTAACACAATTTTTTCCAAATGTTCCAGGCTTTCTATCGCCTTCTTCGTCTCTATCTTCGCAATCACCCGCGCCGTAGAACCAAGAGATGCGAGGATTTGCTTCAATGTAATAATATCATTCGCCGACTGTACAAACGAAAGTGCCACATAATCATAATCCGAATGTGCACCGTATTCTATATCCGCCATGTCCTTCCGCGTGAGAATATCCCCACCAAAATCCGTATCTGGCAAATTTATCCCCTTCTTAGACATGATAAATCCGTCGTTCGCCACTTTGATTTTTATCGCCGTCTCCGAAACTATCCCCGTCACTTTTCCTTTTATTTTTCCGTCAAATAAATAAATCGGCTCACCTACTTTTACTTTCGTCGCCAAATTATATTGCACAGGCACCATGTGCGAACCATCGTGTTTATATTTTTCCGCCGCTTCCAAAATCAACTCATCACCACACTTCAAATCCATGTGATTATCTTTTATTTCACCCAGACGAATTTTTGGTCCTTGTAAATCCTGTAATATCGCCACGCTGCGACCTTTTTTCTTCGCCGCTTTACGAATCCATTTTATTTGTTGATCACGTTCTTCATTAGAACCATGCGAACAATTCAACCGGCATCCATTCACGCCTGCCATTATCGCTGCTTCTATCATTTCTGGCGTATTTGTCGCCGGCCCAATCGTCGCCAATATTTTCGTTCGCTTAAATAATTTACTCATATTACTCCTCTACTTATTACACCATTATATCATACACCTACTTATATTTTTGTGTTACAATATACTTATGGTAAAAAACTCTAAATCTACCGCTACTCATAAAATCACCCGCTCACCCCGTCGTTCCAAGAATCCCAAATCCGCTTTTGACCTCAAAAACACCAAGCCTTCTCATCGTAAATCTTCTATCAAAGATTTTCGCCCCGATGTACGTAAGCTCATTCTTGGCATTGTTTTTGCTGATATTATTATTGTCATCGCTGTCATTATTGCTTATTTTAAAATTTCCCCTCAATACCAAGTCCCAAACACTCTGGACGATCTCGCAGTAAAATATTACGAAAATGTTTTTTACAAAAACCTCACCACTTCCGACAAATACACTGGCGACCCTCAAGCCGCTTTAGAAAAATACACCAACCGCGGCCTCTCACCCATTAGCCTCCGCCAGATTCTCCTCCAGACCAAAACCAGCGATTCCACGAAATCCTATCTTGAAAAATATTGCGACACCGAAGCAACCTCTTTCACCTTCTACCCAGACGAACCCTTCACTCGCGCCGCCTACCATTATAAAATAGATTCCTCTTGTGAATTTGAATAAAATTTGTTATAATAACATCATGTTAGGCCTCATAGTATAATGGTTAGTACAACGGGTTTTCATCCCGTCAATCCGAGTTCAATTCTCGGTGAGGTCACCAGCAATTAAAAAATGAATCTCAACGAGATTCTTTTTTATTTCGCAAACAATTATCACTAAAGGAGCGAACTCACAGAGTTCGCTCCTAAATATAACCTATCTCCTCCTTCTCCGCACTTCCCAAAGTACGCCGGCCACCGAAGCACCTACTATTGCCAAAGTGACACTTCCAGCCCCCATCGTCGTAGCGATTCCCGTAAACACCCCCGTATCAGGCACTATTACATCAGCCCCATCTGCACCACCACGAACTCTATTAATATAACCTTTAAACCAAGCAGGTAACAGCTCCATATTGCGGAATTTATCAGACGGCCAATCATCGCCATTTCCATCATCAGCACTCGCTATGCGTACGGCAAGATATTCATGATTAGCACTCAACATATCATCAGGATTCTCTATAGTATCAGTAACCTCATCACCTGGAGCCAAGTCCTCAAAAGGAACCTCCTTATATACCGTCTTATCAATTGTATTATAATATACCAACTTTCCTTTTTTATGACCAGGCCCTAGCGACTTAGCTGTCACGGTATAAGCATCGTGATTACCACGATTATGAAAATCATATTTCAAATCAACAATTTGAACTTTCCCCTCATCCGCGTCAATCACATACTCAGATTGCACGCCAATTTCAGCATATTCACCGTCACGACTAGTAGCACCCAGTACATAACTATGCGGATTATTATAGTCAGCCTCGGGTAATTCCAACTCTAGCGCATAAGTATCACCTGGGCTAAGAGTAGGAATCTCATAATCCGCCAGTTTGATGTATTTATCACTTGATTCACCTTTTCCCTTCAAATATAACGAAAAGCTATCTACCTGGAATAAACCACTATTCCTCAATAATACATCAACCTTCGCTACATTAGTATCAACTCCCAAATTCCTTAAATTGGTAATATCCGCAGCGATAACCGAAACATGGTTAGTGGCGGCTCCCGCCAACGCATACATATCAGCCTGACCTTCTTCCCAATCTGGATCAACATATTGATAATTTTGCGCCGTATAAATAATAAATGGAATAACAGTATTACCATATATAGCATTACCACCAAGAAACACTCCAGCATAATAAGTTACATTAGAATTTTCATCTACATTCGTGATTAACACGGGATCATAGCTACATACACCATTGGCTTTTACATAGCCTACTAGATTTTGGCGCGAATCTACATTGGAAAGATAAGAAACCATAAACGTCTCATTTAAATCTCCAATGATTTTAAAAGGTGCATGCGGGAGAGAATTGTTATCGTCGCCAAACTCCAGATTTTTCTCATTTCCGCCAGCAGAACTATATAGTTTATCATCTTCTATAAACGTTAGCACTGGTTCTCCATTTTTATTAACGAACTGAGCACCCCACGCATTCGTGAAAGTAGCCAACATATTTCCTTCGGCATCAATCACATAAGTAATAACTACATCCGCAAAATCATTCCAAAGAGTATATACCGCACTCGGCTTGCCATCATATATCCCCACGTCAAATGAAGCAATCGTCCCCCATATATAACTTTTGATTACATTGCCATCCCAATTATCACCATTTTTGCGGAAAAGCATGATTTTACGTTCGCCATCAACTAGACCTTCCGGATCCGCATCGTTATTCGTGTAAGCAAAGACATACGGCTCACGATCATCTTCATTTCGGCCCGTAGTCACACCTACGCCTCCATAAATATAATCCGAGTCTGACGTAACATATTCTTGATTTTTAAAGTTATTATCATCGGCATCAAATTCAGCTATCATGATTTCGCCACTTTTTGCCACATCTCTCAAAGTCGCATCATTGCTACCATCATTTTTGATTCGTCTCCATGTAAGATAAGATTGACCTGGATAAAAACCTCGTGTAAACTTCGCGCCAAAGTCCTGACCATTACTACCAGCCACTGATTGCGGTTCACTCATCTGCTGAGCAGAACCATTATAGATTGAATAATCTAATTCTCCGTTATTATTCGCAAAAACAGCAACCGCATCTAATTCATTGGTAGGATGTTTAATAACCTGGATACCACTGTGCGGGTAAACATTCTCAGCAATTCGGTGTGCATAATCATAAGTATTCGCCACTTGAGCCTCAGGAGTATTTGAAATAACTGTGGTATCTGGTCCACCGCCAAAACCCGTTAGTTCTAACGAATCAGAATTTGCCTTCTTTGTGGGTTTGTCAAGATTTTCTAGGTCCCAAGTAGTCTCACCTTCTGGCATTTTAATCATTCCCGCCGGCTTGCTACCATAATCACTAGCAATCAGCTCATCACGTTCTTTGTCTATGGTGTCTTGTAGATTCAAATCTGGCGAATAAGTAATTGAATCTTCTGTTTCGGTCGCATTATTTATAAATTCATGTGAACCCTTTAGGAAAGTATATGACGCCACTGTTCGTCCTAACACTTTTGCCTTTAGCCCCACCTCACCCGAAACATTGAGACTGTAAAAATCAAATTCTGGCAAAATGTGAGCTTTAGCTCCAATGTTGGCTGAGCCATAAACTCCTATTGACGCCAACCAACCAGAACCGATTCCTCCGTAAAGTTCCAATCCAGCCGACAAACCTAGATCAAGGTTTCCATTAAAATATTGCTCACTCTTTGGAAAAACCAAGAAGACAAATTCACCATCAGCACCATAAGTCACCGTCAACGAATAAGTAAAGATAGCATATTGCCCCATTACATTATATCCAGAGCCAACATATAGTTGCAAAGTCCCAGTCATTTTCTCAGGATGGTTATCATAGGAAGTCGCATAGCCAGCAAAAGTCCAAACTAGCCCCAAACTACTTCCACTTTGCTGATGTTCTTTAGTGTCCTTCCATTTTTGATACAAATTAGATTTAGAAATACGTTCTTTCATATTATCTTTTTCCGCATCTTCCCAGAATTCTTTATCAGTAGAATTCGTTCCTAGCCCAATCACAGAACGACCATCTGGATAATGTTGATATTTAATTGGAATCGGCACAGGGCTAAAGGTAAAGCCCATACCAGCAGTAATCGTGCCCATGTCAACATTTATATCCTTGAGTGGTCCGAGGGTTATCGGCACCTCAAAATCTTCCTTCGTGGCATTCTGCTTAATAATTAGACCTAGCATAGTCTGGCGCACGACCTCGTCATCCCAATCATATAATACAATTTCAAGGCCAGATTTCGCTGTAAGCTTCGTGACGTTAAAACTACATTGCGAAGTACCCGTCTGGCAAATATTCTTCGCTTCACCATCTTCCGTAACATCGCGAAGCAAAATCGTTTTTACCGAATGGTCCACATCAAAATCCAGCGTTATATCTTTCTGGTCATCAATCGAAACAACATATACATTATTATATATATCTACTATATCTTCATCATAAGTCATCGTTACCGAATGAAGCACATCTCCCATCGTATCATCCGTTGCAAAAGTATTTGGCGCTACGAGAAATGCCGCCAACATCACAACAAACGATGCTATTATTATTTCCCCCCATCGCCGAATAATAATCATTTTATCTCCCACTTGTATCATATATAATATATTATACCACAACCATTATGATAAAATGCTAAATTTTTAAATAATCCATCCAGCCAAAAACCTCTCAACCTATTTTGACACCAAAAACAAAACCATACGAATAAATAATTGCTAGATTATTTTACTAATTCTAGGAACTCATCTTCCCCTATCACTTTTATTCCCAATTTCTCCGCCTTATCCATTTTACTTTTTCCTGGTTTCTCTCCCACGATAAGCGCCGTAGTATTCTTCGTTACACTAGATGTTACCGTTGCACCGAGCTCTCGCAATTTATCTTCCGCTTCTTCCCGCCCCATACTTGAAAGAGTTCCTGTTACTATATATGATTTTCCATTTAGCGGCAATCCCGTCACGTCCTCATCCTGTACTTTCACTCCTAGTTCTTTCATCTCTGCGAGCATCTTTACATTTTCTTCGTCATTCGTCCATGCCATGATTGATTTTGCCATCACCGCCCCTATATCTGGTATCGCCACAAGTTCATCTTCACTGGCTGCCATTATTTTTTCCAAACTACCAAATTTGCGCGCAAGTAATGTCGCTGTCTGTGCTCCCACATGCCGAATACCAAGCGCCGTAATAAATTTTGCTAATTTTGGATTTTTCGCACCTTCTATTGCTTTCACGAGATTTCTTGCCGACACCTCACCAAATCTCTCCAGTTTCATCACCTCTCCCACCGTCAATCTATACAAATCTGGCAAAGATTTCACTAACCCCGTTTTTACTAAGGCTTCTACATTTTTCTCGCCCAACCCCTCTATATTTAACGCCGGCTTTGATGCATAATATTCTATCGCCCGTTTGAGAATAAAATCCGTCGTTTCCCCCTTCACACGATACACTACCTCCCCCGTCGGCCTTTCAAAATCCAGCTCTGGATATTGCATGCGCAATGCCTCCTCAAAGTCAAATTTCTTCGTCCCATCTGGCCGAAGCGTTAACAGCACTTCCTTTACTTGCGGGATAATATCCCCCGCCTTATAAATAACTACCGTGTCACCTATCCTAATATCCAATCTCTCAATCTCATCCGCATTATGTAGCGTCGCATGTCTCACCGTAGAACCCGCCACTACCACTGGATCAAATAGCGCCACTGGCGTCGTCGCTCCTGTCCGCCCAATAGAAATCACAATGTCCCGCACCACAGATGTTGATTCTTCCGCTGGAAATTTAAATGCCACCGCTCCTCTCGGCGTCTTCCCTACTATCCCTAGCCTATCATATACTGCGCGGTCATTTATTTTTATCACCATTCCGTCCGTATTAAATTTTAATCCTTTGCGATAATCGTCTAGCTCGCGAATATATTTCATCAATTCTGGTAGCTCATTATATTTCCATACTCTATCCTCACCCGAAGTCTGAAATCTCATTTTTCTCAGCATTTCATACGCATCATGCCAAGTCGGGGAATCTGGTGTCACGAGATCATAAGCAATAAACCTCAATGGTCGGCTCGCCGCCACTTTTGGATCTAATTGCCTTACCGAACCCGCCGCAAGATTCCGCGGATTCGCATATTCTTCCTCCCCGTTCTTCCGCCGTGCCTCATTTATTTTTTCAAAATCCTTTTTAAAAATCACAATCTCTCCCCGCACTTCGATTTCAGCAGGAACACCCTCTTTCAAGGACCGTGGAGCGACGACGGGAGCTCCCCGAGCGAGCGAGCCCCGTAACGACGGGCGCGAACGAGACGTGTCCGAGAAAGATGGGTGTTCTGCTGAAAACGGAATTCGGAGCGGCACATTTTCAATCGTCCTCACATTCATCGTTACATCCTCCCCCACAAATCCATCTCCCCTCGTCACTGCCTGATAAAATACTCCGTCTCTATATTTTAGCGAGCAAGCCAATCCGTCCATTTTTATATCGGTAAAAAACTCTGCGATTTCCCCACCTGGAATCAACTTTTCATTCCGCGTTATCCAGTCCTTTATTTCCTCCTTGGAAAAAACATCCGCGAGACTAATCATCCGTTTCTCATGCTGGACTTTTGTGAATTTATCTAGTGGCCTACCTGCCACCCTCTGCGTCGGCGAATCTGGCGTGATTAGTTCTGGATATTCATCTTCCAAAAGTGATAATTCATGTTTTAGAGAATCCGCCGCCGCCTCACTCATTATTGATTCATCTAATACATGATAATGATAGCGATAATCATTGATAATCTCTCGCAATTTTTTGATTCTCGCCTCTGCCTCAGCCTTTGTCATTTTTCCTCCACATTTTATTTCATGTTACCACATTTTCTCACAAAAAACCACCACACAAGACCACCATATAATATACATACATTTTCACATAAAAAACCACCCGCATAAAACGGGTGGTCTAAGGAGAATCTTACCAATTGATAGGATAATAACCCCCGCCGACATCCGGCTTCATCACCACTCTCCATGCTACCAGAAAATCAAAAGCGTCTTTGATAGAAATATAATTTCCAAAAGCAAAATGCACATATCCCGAAGCCACATACACCCCCTGGCGTATTACCCCCTTACTATCATAGAACCACAATAATCTCCGGCCATAGTCTCTCGCCAGTTTATCATCCGGCAAACATTCGCTGGTCCGCACCCAATCACGCCCGATCATCTTCGGTGTTCTATCCTCCAACAGGACATCGTTGCGGATAACCCCTCTCGTTTCTTCATCTATAAAAGTGTATTTGTCCGTCTTTGGCGGCTTTGGTATCTTTAGCGGACACCACGCCGCGATCCCAGTCGCATCCAGCCGATCATACCAAGCGTTATTGACAGCCAGCTCATCACTGCATGCCAATCTCTGTCGAAAACAATAATCCACCACTTCATTTCCCGGCGTATTGAGTAGCCCCCAGAAAAATGCGTTTTCGTCCGGCCAGGTTGTTTCATCGTGCGGATCTATTTCTTTCCAGTCAGTCACTTCCGCCATATAACGCTTCCACATCATCTTGTTGTCCAAATCCTTGTCCATACTTCCATGCGGTCCTCTCAGTAACATATTTTCTCCTTTCAAAGTACAAACGCCCACCAGTTCCTCTTACTATTATATCACATCTTGTCATATTTGTAAAGATACACCATCTAATGATATAATAACAATATGAATATATTATACTGTGGTGATGTCGGCATAGCGAGAGGAGTCCTCATTTCCATCTTATCCATTTTGAAGCACAATCCCGAGCCCATCTCTTTCTTTGTCATGACTATAGACGGCGCCAAAGCCAGCAAAGATGCCGACCCACGCGTAAAAGAAGTCCGCCCTTTTCCAGAAAAAAGCGCCATATTCCTTGATGACTTAGTCAAAAAAACCAACTCCAAGAATTCTTTCACTCTCATAGACGCGACTAATATTTTTCTCAAAAATCTCCCCACCAAAAACATGGGTAGCTATTTTACTCCATGTTCCATGCTACGATTATATTTAGACCAAGTTCCCGTGTTGCAAGATTTAGATCGTATATTATATCTTGATTACGATGTCGTATGTCGTGCCAATCTTACCGATTTTTACCATACAGATTTAGACGGCATCGAAGCCGCTGGAGTACTAGATATTTACGGTCGTCATTTTTATCATTATCACGGATTATTTAATGATGATTATATGAATTCTGGTGTTATGCTTTTTAATATCGCCGAATGTAAAAAAACCAAAATGTTCAAAAATGCCATCAAGTTATGCCAAAAACGCTGGATGATGCTCGCCGACCAAGCTGCACTAAATAAATCCATCACCCATCGCCGGCTCATGCCGCGAAAATATAACGAGCAAGGCGAACGCCCACGCACAGATACCGTCCTCCATCATTTTTCCAATAATTTCAAATTTTGGCCCTACTTCCGCGTTCAAAAAGTCAAACCCTACGACATCGCCCGCGTCCATTCAGTGTTAAAAATTCATGAATATGATGATATCTACGATGAATATGAAAAATTAAAATCATCATTGTAAAGAAAATAACAATCTATCAAAAGCGAATCATAAGAAGGCTGAAAAAATTAAAAAATAGTGATGGGAAGCCGCTACTGAAATAGCGGAGGGCTCCCATCAAATTATTTTTTGATTTTTTCACCAAAGATGAGCGTTGGTAGATTGTTATTTTATTTATGATAATGATTACCAACTCTCCTGGGACATTTTTCTGGTTTTGAAGGCGTCCTGGATGGGATGGTAATTATGTTATTAAATATGATATACTTAAATTATGGCGAAAGCTAAATTATTCCAAGACGATTTACCAGAAAACGAAAGAGTTTTTTATTACGAAAACGAAGAATCCGACCCGATAAAGACCAAAGAACAAGAACATCACGAAGAAGTTGGTTTACCGGACAATTATAAATTTATTCATAAAAATCCTTTCTATCTTTTTGGTGCTGGCGCACTTTTTCGCGGTTTTTACATTTTTGGTAAATGGTACGAAAAACATTATTTAGAAGCAGAATTTCGTGGCCTTGAAAAAATCAAACAAGCCGCTGGTAAAAAATGTGTCATTTACGCGAATCATACCAATCCCTACCACGATGTTTTTGGCCCCGCCATGGTAGCAAAAGGCCGTATTCGCACTGTCATTTCTCCAGTAAATTTAAAACTCCCCGGCATCGGCTGGACTCTCCCCGCGATTGGTGGCCTGCCACTTGGCAAGACCAAAGCCGAAAAACAAGCCTTTAATGACGCGGTGGATTATTATATTGAAAAAGGCCAACCTCTCGTCATTTATCCCGAGGCTCACGTCTGGCCATATTATACAGGTATTCGCAAGTTCCCCGCTGGCGACAAATCTTTCAAATATGCCGTCAGGAACAATGTCCCGATTTTTACCATGACCACTACTTACCAGAAATCTCGTCAAAATCACGCTCGCCCTCGCATGACTATATATATAGACGGCCCCTTCTATCCCGATCCTAATAAATCCGACGACGAAAACCGTAAATATCTAGCAGACACAGCCTATGAAGCCATGAAGCGCGACAGTAGACATAGTAATTACGATTATTTCAAATATATCAAGAAATCTTAAAACATGCTATAATTATAATACAATGAGTATTTTCTACACAGGAATCCCCCTGGGCAAACATACGAAAGTCGTACCGGTTTTTTATACTATTAATAATGCTTACGCACCCTACGCGGCGGCATCTATTAATTCTCTCATGAAACACACCGATCCAAATAGATATTATCGTATTATTATTTTACATGATGGCTTAGACTGGATTACCCGCCTTCGCTTACGAAATCTAGTCACAAATAACTGTGCCATCCAGTTTAAGAAAATTAGCAATAATTTATACCTCAAAATTATCATTCGCTATTGTCTAAAGACTAGAGGCTCTGGCGATTATTTTGCCAAGGCTGTCTATTACTACCGCGCTTTCATTGCCCGACTTTTCACAGAATACAATAAAGCTATCTATGTGGATAGTGACACCATTTTCCGCGCTGACGTAGGCGAATTATACGACATGGATCTAGAAGGCAAAGCCATCGCTGGTATGGTTGACACAAAAATCCTTGAGACGCCCGAATTCCAAGATTACGTAGTCCATGCCCTCGGTATGCCCTACACCGAATATGTCAATTCCGGTGTTCTCGTTATGGATCTCAAGAAGCTTCGCAAGGTAAAATATCTTTCTCAAATGATTGAAATGATAAAAGTCTACAATGCAGACTTACTTGCTCCCGACCAGGATTATCTAAATGTTATTCTGGAGGGTGACATCGCCCATTTCAGCGACAAATGGAATTCCGTCCCACTAAACCCCTTACCGAAAAACACCAAAATCGTCCATTTCAATCTCACTTATAAACCTTGGCATCACAAAAATATCGCCTGCGAGAGATTATTCTGGAATGCCGCTCGCGGTACTGGATTTTATGGCGATCTGAAACGTCAATTAGAAAATTTTTCTGCCGCAGACCAAAAAGCCGAAGATGATAAACTTTCTGGTATGCTCGCACGCGCCACAAAATTAGCAAAAACTAAGAAACCTTTAATTAAGAAGATTGAAAAATAGTTTTTTATGATATAATAAATTCATACGGTGCTTTGGCGGAGTGGTTACGCAGCGGTCTGCAAAACCGCGTACACCAGTTCAATTCTGGTAGGCACCTCCATTTTTTTGATATTTTAATAAGTTTTCTTGGACTACCACCTCATCCGGGATAATTTCCCGAAAAACACCAGAAAAGTCAAGTTCACTATAATATCAGGACTTGTCCAGAACTGAACTTTACTTTTCTGGTTTTGGAGGCGTCCCAGATGAGGTGGTAGTCAAGATGACCTTTTTATTTTGCCAAATAAAGGCCACAGATTATTTTTGTATTAGTATGATACCGACCACCACTAGTATCGTAGCAATGAGATGCACTGCTACGGTTTTTTTCGTTAA
Organism: Candidatus Saccharimonadota bacterium; assembly: GCA_017512085.1. GTDB lineage: Bacteria > Patescibacteriota > Saccharimonadia > Saccharimonadales > Saccharimonadaceae > Nanosyncoccus. Next base: position 9,653 of record JAFWHD010000016.1, on the reverse strand, counting down.
TTTTTCCCGTCCAAATTTCGGCCAAATAATTGTCAATACTATCCCCATAAAGAAAATTACAATCGGCTCCGTCGCATCCGCCGCCACCGACGCTAATGCCACCGCTGGCGCAAAATAAAGCGCCGCCCGATAGGTTACGGTTTTCGTAATGGAGAGTAGTAGATTAAAACTAAGCGGCAAATATATTTTTCTTTTTGTCTTTTTTACTACCGCAAAAAATCTCCTCCGCCATCTACGATTGCATAGCACTATCGCCATATTTCCTACCCCCACACCGAGCATTGAGATAGAAAGCGGCACCGCAAAATTCATCGCCGGATCCACATTATTCACAAATATCAAATTCCCTACTACATCTATCACCACATAGAGAAAAGCCATCCCCATCGCTCTCAGCCTTACATTACGACTACGTTTACGCGATGTCAAGACGATGAGCATCGGCGCAGCCAAAATGATAAAAAACGCCACTAATTGTAATGGCGAAATAGTTTCTCCAAGAACCAACCATCCCAACACTAGATACATAATCGGCGAAAGCTGGATAAAAATCCCCAGGTTTGTAGAATCGTCACATTCCAGCACTTTATAATATGGTAAATTCGCACCAGCACTTAATAGTCCCGCTCCAAACAAAATCAAAAAATTCAACGGTAAAACTGCCCCAAACTCTTGATTAAAGATTAGCATCAAAATCACCGCAAAAATCGTAATCCCCACTCCATGAAATAGCCTCTGCGAGATCGCTTCCCGCCCCTTAAAATAAACATCCGTCACAAAATTATCGACGTATATTCTCAACGAATCAGATAGCACATTCACGACAACCAAATAAATCCATTCCATACCAATATCTTAGCATAAGAGTAATAAACTAGCAACAAAAAACTCCTATTGGAGTAAATTTATGTGGTGCGAGCGAAGAGACTCTAACTCTCGCACCGAAGGTCCGAGAGTTAGCCAACAAAAAACGGTCTGCTGAGACCGAAACACATGGTGCGAGCGAAGAGACTCTAACTCTCGACCTCTTCCTTGGCAAGGAAGCGCTCTAAACAACTGAGCTACGCTCGCACATCGCCTTAATAATGCGTAATTCTATTATATCACACTTTTTAGAAAGAGATACACTTTTTATCATTTTTTTCCAAAAAATGCTATAATATAATATATAAATAAGGAGAATTTCATGTCCACTGGAGCAATAATAGCAATAGTCGTCGTAGCCATCTTGGTGCTAATCGTCGCCATAATTATAGGTAGCTACAACGGCCTAGTAAAACTAAACGAACGCGTCAACGAAGCCTGGAGCGACATCACCGTCCAGCTAAAATACCGTGCCGACCTCATTCCAAACGTCGTAGAAACAGTAAAAGGCTACGCCAAGCACGAGAAAGAAACTTTTCAAATGGTCACCGAGGCTCGTTCTGCCGTCATGGGCGCAAAGACCGTAAAACAAGCTGCCGAAGCCGAAAAGCAAATGGAAGGCGCTCTTAGCAAAATCTTCGCTATCGCCGAAGCTTACCCAGAGCTAAAAGCCAACACAAATTTCCAAACCTTACAGACTCAGCTCCAAGACGTTGAAGATAAGATCCAGGCTGCCCGCAGATTTTACAATGCTGGCGCGAAAGACCTCAATACCAAAATCATGACTTTCCCTACCAATCTTATCAATAATATGTTTGGGCATTTCAAAAAACGCGAGTATTTCGAGGTAGAAGAATCCGAAAAAGCCAAAATTGAAAAAGCCCCAGAAGTAGAATTCTAAACTCCTGCCAGCTAAATGCTGGCAGTTAAGTATTAGAAATGGGAGTGTGAAATGTATAAGCAAATTGCAGAAAATAAACGTAGAACAATATATATTATTATTGGTTTCGTTTTGTTGATAGGTTGTATCGCAGCGTTATTTGCTTGGTATTATAAAGATCCGTGGATAGCAGTCTGGACCACACTCGTCGCAATTATTTATGCTCTCATTCAATATTATGCCGCTGGCTCACTCGCCATGACGATGTCTGGTGCCCGCGAGATCACTAAGAAGGACAATCCCAGACTATATAATATAGTTGAAAATCTCTCCATCACGACTGGTCTCCCCATGCCAAAAGTTTATATCATAGATGATTCCGCTCCTAATGCTTTTGCTACTGGCCGAGATCCAGACCATTCTGCTGTGGCAGCGACCACTGGACTCATGGACATCATGAATGATAAAGAGCTCACCGCTGTCATGGCCCACGAGATGTCGCACGTCAAAAATTACGACATCCGTGTCTCCATGATTGTCTTTGGACTCGTATGTATCATCGGTCTCATTTCGGACATCGCTTTCCGCATGATGTATTTTGGCAATCGTCGCCGCGACAACGAAGGTAGCCCCGTAGGATATTTACTCATTCTTATCGCAGGAGTCCTATCGCCCATTGTCGCCGCTGTTGCTCAGATGGCAGTATCTAGGCAACGAGAATATCTAGCCGATGCTTCCGCAGTTAATATCACTAGGTATCCCGAAGGCATGATTGCCGCCCTGAAGAAATTACAATCCCACACTCAGCCCATGAAAAGTCAAAACATCGCCGCCGAGTCTATGTGGATTAACGATCCCCTGAGGAAAGGTTTTTTCAATAATCTATTTAGTTCACATCCACCACTAGAAAAACGCATAGAGAGGCTCGAGCATGGCAAAAAAACATTCTAACTCCACAAGAAAAAATAACACTACCCCAAAAACACAAAGCAAAGCCAATAATAATCACATCAAAACAACACAAGGCAAAACAGAAAACAGTAATCACACCAGAATAGCACAAAACCCGACAGAAAAAGCTAATCACACTAAAACAAAAAACCAAGAAGAAAATTTTACCACCCAAAAAACGCAAACCCTAGCAGATAATAATAGCAATCATAAACCGCAAGACTCCACCACCAAAAAATCTCATGTTTCACTCAAAGAAAAGTTTAAAACCTTCAAAAAAAATTACCAATCAAAACGTAAAGAGCATTATAACCCCCACCGCTCATTTCGACGTTCTTATCGCGAAGATTACGCGAGAGAAACCAACGTCCCCGGAGTAATGCATCACATTTTTTCCACCTTTAGAGTTATTTTTCGTAATTGGAAAGTCTTCTTGCCACTATTAATTATCGTTACCGTATTATATATATCCTTAGTCGGCATGATGAGCCAAAGTGATTATGCGGATTATCAAAACATCCTAGACCAGACCAGTATGCAGGTAGCTGGTGGCGATATTGGCAGCTTCGCTAAGGCAGGCCTGCTTCTCATTTCTACCGTCACATCTGGTGGCCTTTCCGGAGAATCCAGCGAATCAGCTATCGTCTTCGCTATTCTTATATTTATTATCATCTGGCTCGTAACTATTTTTCTCATTCGTCATATCAAGGCTGGGCACTCAGTAAAGCTCCGCGATGCTCTCTATAATTCCATGGCCCCATTCATTTCCTCGCTTATCATTTTCTTCGTGGCTATTATCCAATGTATCCCACTTATTATTCTTATCGTCGTATTATCAGCTGCCATCCAGACAGATTTTCTCGCTACCCCATTTTACGCCCTGGTCTTCTTCATCTTTGCCGCAGTCATGTTACTCATTACTGGTTACCTATTATCCTCATCCATCATCGCCCTTGTCGCCGTGTCAGCACCTGGACTCTACCCCATGCGTGCTTTACACGCTGCCTCCGACCTCATGATGGGCCGCCGCACTAGATTTATCATTCGCCTTATTGCTCTTATTATTACCTTGATACTCGTCTGGATAATTTTCATGATGCCAATGATACTATTTGATTTATTCATGAAACAATGGGAATGGACCGCCGGCATCCCGTTCGTCCCAATCTGCCTAGTTGTTATGACTTGCTTCACTGGCATCTACGTCACCGCTTATCTCTATCTCTACTACCGCTGGCTTCTAAACACCTAAAAAGCCGTTATCCCCGGCTTTCAGTAAAAAAAGAATTTGTCTGAAAAAATCGCATAATTATTATAGCAGCTTATTATTTAAAAGCGTTTTTTCTTAGCTAAAAGCCGTGAGAACGGTATTTTCTCTTGCCGAAGCACTATTATTCATAGAGCGAGGCAAGAAAAATGCCGTTATTCGCGGCTTTTAGCAAGAAAAATGGTGCCCGAGATGGGACTTGAACCCATATGGTTTCCCATTCGATTTTAAGTCGAACGCGTATACCAATTCCGCCACTCGGGCACTTTTCCATTATATCACATTTTTATTAACTTTAGTAGCCCCACCCAAATCTACCTATAAATTCCTACACGCTTCCGTTGCTGCCACAGCACCATCACTAGCTGCTGTTACGAGTTGCCTCACCTCCTTCGTCCGGCAATCGCCCGCCACATAAATTCCCTCTGCCGACGTATGGCAATCCTCACCAGCCACCACATAGCCTTTCTCGTCCAAATCAACCAGTTCACGCACTAGCTCCGTCTGCGGGTTCTTCCCTACCGCCATAAATACTCCAGGAACCTCCAATACTTTCTCTTTTCCATCAATATGAGCGATTTTTAGCCCAGTCAATTTCTGGTCACCTAGGAATTCAATCGGCCTACTTTCTAGGATAAATTCTACGTTCTCCTTCGCTTTTAGTCTCTCCACCAGTACCGCATCCCCACGAAATGTATCCCGCCGATGGACTAGATAGACCTTCTTCGCAATATCCGCGAGATAGAGTGCATCGTTTAGCGCAGTGTTTCCACCGCCCACTACTACAACTTCCTTATCTTTATAGAATGCCCCATCACATGTTGCACAGTATGATATACCCCGACCAGCAAACTCCGCCTCACCAGGCAGACCGAGCTTACGCTCCTCAGCCCCCACTGCGATAATGAGCGAAGACGCATAGTATTCACCTTCATCCGTCTCAACCGCGATTTCACGCTCGCCATTCTTCCGCACGGAAAGTACTTCTTCATCACAAAATTTCACACCAAACTCTTTTGCCTGCTGCTCCACTTTGCGCGAAAGATCGGCCCCAGAAATAGAAATCTCCCCTGGCCAATTCTCCACCGCGTATGTCTCCACTATTTGCCCACCGTAAATGTTTTTTTCAAACACGACTACCGATTTATTCGCTCGCCGCACATAAATCGCCGCCGTCATCCCCGCTATTCCACCACCTATTATCACCACATCTATCTTTTTCATATCTTCATTATACCATATAATATCGCCTTTCATTCATAGGATAAATAATTATATAGTATCGCTCATACTCAACATCAAAAAAGCGCCCCCCCTCACGCTTTTCCTTATTCTTCCACTGGCTCGGAATTTTCTTCCCCCACAGCCGCCTCCGCCGCTTCTTCCGCCTTTTCCTCAGCCGTTTCGTTAGCAGTAGTCACCTCAGCAGTAGATTCATCAGCAGAAACCTCATTAGTAGAAACACTGTCAGTAGTCACCTCGGCAGTAGATTCATCAGCAGGAACCTCATTAGTAGGGGCACTGTCAGTAGCCACCTCATCAACAGCATCAGTAGCCGCCGCATCATTAGAAATCTCATCGGTGACAGTCTCATCCGCAGATGCTTCTTCCAGAGCAGATAGTAGCGAATCTTCCACATTCTGCTTTTTCTTCTTTGGAGTCTTTGCTTGTACCTCTATATCTATATCGTACCCAGTCAGCTTTGACGCAAGTCTCACATTTTGTCCTTGTTTTCCTATCGCTATTGACTGCATTTCCTCGGATACGTATACTTTTGCTTTTTTGCCATTAATATCCACCTTGATGATTTCCGCTGGCGAGAGCGCTTCGCGAATGTATTCTGGTCCGTTTTCACTCCATGAGACGATGTCTATTTTTTCGCGCTCACCAATTTCATTCATTACCGCCTGCACCCTCACCCCACGACTACCAACAAATGTCCCCACTGGATCCACTCCAGGTATCTTCGAAGTCACAGCTATCTTTGTCCGTCGTCCTGCCTCGCGTGCGATGCCTTTGATTTCTACCGTCCCATTATCTAACTCTGGCACTTCCTGACGAAATAGATAATTTATAAACTCTGCGCTGCCTCGCGACAGGATCAGCTGCGCTCCACGGTCGCTTCGCTCTATTTTCTTTATTAGTACTTTTATTCGGTTCCCCACCGTATAGAACTCCCCCTCTATCTGCTCGGATTTTGGCATGATGCCATTCGCATGCCCGAGATCTATCCGCACGATTCGTGATTCTACTCGTGTAATCGTCCCTGTCACTACCGTACCGATTTTATCCTCAAAAGCCGTCATCACCGCATCATTTTCCGCCTCGCGTAGTCTCTGGATTACCACCTGCTTCGCTGTCATCGCTGCCACCCGGCCAAATCGCTCCACCGTATGCTTTTCTTCTACCACATCACCAATTTTCACTTCTGGATTTATCTTTACCGCCTCGTTTAATGGCATCTCCGTAGAAGGATTATATGCTAAGTCATCTTCTATCACCGTCCGCGCCACATAGACATCCGCCTCCCCCGTCGTCACATTCAGTGTCGCCCTCACCGACATATCCCGATCACCATTATCCTTACGCCAAGCCGCCGCTATCGCCTGTTGTATCACATCTAGCACCACCTCTTTCGGCAGCCCCTTTTCCTCCGCAATAATATCCACCATCGCAGTCATTTGTTTTAAATCTAGACCATCCATTTATAACTCCTTTCAATAAAAACACCGCCCTTATCTCAAAGGTCGGTTAAATCTGTATATCCCCATTATACCAAAGCTCTTGCCAAAAATCAATATGTTTGTTATAATAGATATAACCAATTTTACTTGTATAATAAAAGGAACACATGAATATAAACGAAGAAGAGCGTCGTGCCCGGCTCTTAAAATCGCGGGCCAAAAGATTGCCTGGTATTAAAAAACAATACGAAGAAAATCAGCGCCGCGAGGCAGAAAATAATACCAAATCTATCAGCGTTGACAAATTTGAAGCCTCTCAGGCCCGAAATTTTAATGCTAATTTTGCTCCTGGCGGTAAAGATGCATCTCTAGTTGGTAAGAAAGCCAAAAAATCCCCAAATAAAAACACTTCCACCAAGAAAAAGCCCGCGGCAAATAAACAGTCCAAGAATCAAAAATCCCCCGAAAAAACCGACGCCGAAAAACGTCACGTTAATCTCTCCGTCTCCACCAAAAAAGGTGAAATGGTCCACCATCAGCGAATGCTTTCTCAGGATGTCAACGCTCAGGCCACTCAGCACATCATCGGTATACCAGTAAATAAATCCCGTTATAATGGTTATGGCGGCCAGCAAATTACTAATGCGAAGCTGAAACAAATGCGCACCGATCCCGATTCCGTCCGCATCATTCCTATCGGTGGTGTTGGCGAGTTTGGTATCGGCAAAAACATGACCATCATTGAGTATAAATCCGAGATGATGATTATAGACATGGGTGTCCTCTTTGCCAGCGAAGATTATCCAGGCGTAAATTATCTCATTCCCGATATTAAATATCTAGAAGATAATCTCAGCAAGGTCAAGGCTATTTGTTTTACTCACGCTCATCTTGACCACATCGGCGCTTGTCAGCATCTCCTACCGAAGTTCCCGACCACCGTCCCGATTTACGCGACCGATTTTACCATTGAGATGATAAAACGTCAAATGTCCGAGCTAGACGATGCTCCCGATATGAACTATGTAAAAGTTGATCCGTTTAAACACGAAAAAATCCAAGTTTCCGAGCATTTTTCCGTTGAGTTTATCCATACTTTGCATTCCATTCCAGGCAATGCCGCGATTGTTGTTCGCACTCCAAACGGTACCATTTATTTCTCTGGTGACTGGCGCGCCGAGAAGCGTCCCATGGGTATCCAGACCGACTACGAGCGCATTGACGAAATCGTTGCGAAAGAAGGCATAGATCTCATGGTCAATGAATCCACCAATATCGACTCCCCCGGCCATCATCCTCACTCCGAATATGATGTCGGCGAGAGTTTCGGTGAGGTGATGGATCATTATGTAAACGGTCGTATCATTATTTCTTGCTTCTCATCGCAGATTTCTCGTATTGAGTTAATCCTAAAAGAAGCCGCGAAGCGTGGTCGCAAAGTTGCCTTTTCTGGTTTTTCTATGATAAATAACGTTGAGGTCGCCCTACGCTCTAAGTCCATCAAGATTCCAAAAGATACCATCGTCAAAATGGAAGACATCATCAAACTTCCCGACGAGAAAGTCTGTATCGTCTGTACTGGTTCCCAAGGTGAGCTAAACGCAGTGCTTAATCGTATGGTGTCTGGCGCTCATAAATACATTAAAGTCAAATCTACCGACACGGTTGTCTTTTCGTCAAACCCTATTCCAGGCAACGAGCCGCATGTAGTAAATACCGTTGACGGGCTTCTCCGCGAGGGTGCACAAGTCATCCAGAATGGCAAGACTCACCTCACGAACATCGGCCCTCTCCATCTCTCTGGTCATGCTTACTACGAAGACCATGTAGAGTTTGTAGAGCGCCTTCACCCGACGAACTACATGCCTTATCACGGTGAGTTCTATATGTTAGAGCATAATGCTGAAATGGCTGAGAATGTTCTCGGTATTCCCCGCGAGCGTATTCTTGTCTCGGACGATGGTGATATCGTAGAACTCACTCCCGAGAAAAAGATTAAAAAATCTGGCCGCATCCATGTTGGTAATAAACTATTCGATGATGCTGATCAGCCAGTTCACGAAGCCGTTGTAAAGGATCGTATCCATATCTCGCGCGAGGGAATCTTCGTTATCGTCCTGACTATCAACAAGAAGACTGGTCATCTCATGAAAACTCCAGACATCGTATCCCGTGCTTTCATCTATCTGGATAACTCCGAAGAGTTGATTGGTAAAATACGTCACTACGTCCGCCAAAAGACCGACAAATCCATCTCCACCGATCCTGAGATGAAAGTCCTAAAAGAGGAAATAAAAGAAGATGTCACCCACATCCTCTTTGACGCCACCGGCCACACCCCCATCGTCATCCCAGTCATAAACAAAGTATAGATGTCTAAATAATCAAGACTTCATAGTAGGGATGCTCCACTTTCAAGCGGAGCATCCCCTTATATATCCGTCCTTTCAAATCGCGTAGCGATTTGTCAAACATCAAAAAACGAGTTGGGATTGACTTCCAACTCGTTTTTCATTCTAAGCTCTTTCGTTGGGACTTTCTCACGAGAAAGTCCCACACGATAATTTGGCACCTTCCTAGTTTCCCGCTGTTGCAGTATAATCGGCGCTACTGGGCTTGACTTCTGTGTTCGGAATGGTAACAGGTATTACCCCAGCGCTATGGGCACCAAATCGTAATAATTACGACGCTAATTATTACTATTGATGTCCATCAGGTGAACCAAAAGATTTTAAAGCGTCACGGTGTTCAAACACCGGTCGCTAGTTAAGTCATTCCTAGATTCTCTGAGCGATATATCACTCATAGAATCCAGGACATAAAAAGGCGATGGACCTATTAGTACTTCTCAGCTCCACACGTCGCCGTGCTTCCACTTAAAGCCTATCAACCTAGTCATCTTCTAGGAGTCTCCTAGGGAATCCTTATCTTGGAGTGGGCTTCGCGCTTAATATGCTTTCAGCGCTTATCTCTTCCGAACATAGCTACCCGGCAATGCAGTAGGTGA
>JAFWHD010000001.1 GCA_017512085.1 Candidatus Saccharimonadota bacterium | reverse complement strand
TAATACAAATCTCATTAATGCTGATGATAATACAAAGATCTTTACTAGCCTCGCCCCCACTGATAGTATCTCGGATCCTGCTAGTTTCGCCGATAGTAAATGGGGCTATTCATTCTCTACAGACAGTGAAGCTACTTGGTCTAATTATTCTGGCTTACCATACTATGGTAATACTGGCGCTACATTACTCGCGAAAGACACTCGGTCTGCCTCTACTGGCGATGTAGTAAATTTCCGTATTGCTGCTAAGTCTAGTGCTGCTCAGAATGCAGGTACATATAATAATGTGATTAATTTCATGGCTACAGGAAATGTAGGATTAAATGACTTATTCACTATTACAAATATGCAAGATATGACTAGCAGTATTTGTAGCGCCACTACTACTCCAACTGGCTCAGCTACTACATTTGACACTACTGGTGACCATCGTGGCGACACATCTTATGTTCCACGAGTAACATTAACCGATATTCGTGATGGTTCTACTTATTTGGTAAGTAAACTTGCCGATGGTCATTGTTGGATGAGTCAAAATCTCAGTCTCACTCTCACGGCTGGCACTCCAGTCACAGCTTATGACTTTAACACAGGAAGTGTCTTTAGCTATACTCCAGCTAATACCACTCAGACGACTACTGGCACTCCTTGGGCAAAGGATGCTAGTGATGGGGCTAGGTCTTATAGTGGAGATAAAGATAAATACATTGGTGGTGCCGATATAACCGTATCTGGCGGTACTGGTTCTAATACCGGTGAACCATACGAAAAGATTGGCATATTATATAACTGGGCCGCTGCTACCGCACAGAATTCCGAAGCTGCTTCTAAAACCACTGAAACCACTACATCTATTTGCCCGAAAGGATGGAGACTTCCATCTAATAATGGTAACTATTCATTCAGTGTATTAATGGGTTCTTATGGCCTACCTACTACTAACCAAGATCAAGGTTATTCTGGTCAACTCCAGAGCCCACTAAACTTCAATCGCCCCGGTTACTACCACTGGAGTAACGGCGCGCTGCACAGTAGGGGCACGAATGGCGTCTTTTGGTCCTCTGTGGGCTATAGTTCCGCCTACGCGCACTACCTCGCCTTCTCCTCCAGCGACTTCTACCCGCAGGATGGTTACAACAAGGGCTTCGGTTTTTCGGTCCGTTGTGTCAGCGTCTAATTCTAGAAAAAATGAACTATTCTCCAAACGAACCATATAAAGGCTGAAAAAATCAAAAAATAGTGATGGGAAGCCACTACTGTAATAGTGGAGGGCTCCCATCAAATTATTTTTTGATTTTTTCACCTCGGTGAGTGTGAGAATAGTTCATTTTTATGGTGGGGGGTTGATTTTTAGAAAGCAGTGTGATAGGGTACTAGCAGGTTCGTGAAGTTTAATTTGCGAGCATAAATTCTCCCTCAGACTAACGAGTGCCGAAATGAATAATTCGCTCACTAATGGGGGGATTTATTTCGTGACGATTCTAGATAGTCTAGGCTGATTCCCCCGATTTGAAACAAAAACAAAAAGGAGGAAGTATGAAAATAGAGCTACGTTTATGGATTAATTGTCATAAGGTAAACTTTAGACTCATACTTAAGCTGAAAATAAAAAAGATTACTATCCACCTTTTCGGTGAATAGCAATCTACTTCAACAACTGGTGATTTCTAGAGTCACCACCTACTACCATTATACTAATGGTAGTAGGTTCCGTCAAGTATTGCGGATGGGATGGAAAAGGAAGAGCGGAAAAGGAAGATAATATGCTATAATGAGATAATGGATAAAAAAGTGGAGAGAGATGAGACTGGGGTACAGGCAAATGAAGAGGCCGCGGAGATTGATCCGATTCTCGCGGGGCTGAATCCTGCGCAGGGAGAGGCGGTAGAGACATTGGTGGGGCCAGTGCTAATACTGGCAGGGGCGGGATCTGGAAAGACGAAGACATTGACACATCGCATTGCGAATTTGATACGACACGGAGTGGAGCCTCATGCGATACTGGCGGTAACTTTTACGAATAAAGCGGCAAATGAAATGCGAGAGCGTCTGTGGAAATTATTGCGAGGAAAAAATCAAACAGTAGAATCATTACAGGAGAGAGATGATTTGTTGCCGCCGAGAGGTTTTATGCCCTATATGGGAACTTTTCATGGTATAGCGGTGCGGATACTGCGGCAGGAATATATGGCATTGAATCTGCCGAGGGATTTCGTGATTTACGATACAGATGATCAGATTTCTTTGATTCGGCGAATTATAAAGAATTTAAAATTAACAGACAACAAAAGTTTGAAACCAAAGACAGTGCAGGCGGTGATTTCGGCGGAAAAAAATAAAGGAAATGGGCCAGCGGAGTATGAAGCGGATGCTTATTATCCAAACCAGAAACATATAGCCAAGATTTTTGCTATGTATGAGGCAGAAAAAACGAAGGCGGGGGCACTGGATTTTGATGATTTGTTGCTAAAAGAGCTTGAGCTATTTACTAAGCATCGCGAGATACGAGAAAAATGGCAACAGAAATTCCAATACATTCTAATTGATGAGTACCAAGATACGAATATGGTGCAGTATCATATTTTAAAATTATTGGTAAATGAAAAAAGAAATATTTGTGCGGTAGGGGATGATTGGCAATCTATTTATTCGTGGCGGGGGGCGGATTTTCGTAATATATTGAATTTTACGAAAGATTTTCCGGGAGCGAAAGTGATAAAATTAGAACAAAATTATCGTTCAACGGAAAATATCCTAGGGGCTGCACAAAAAATTATTACGCAAAATACCGAGCGGACAGATAAGACGCTTTTTACCGAAGCGGGAAAAGGCGAGCCAGTGGATATAGAGAGTCTCAGAGATGAAACAGCGGAAGCGACCTATGTGGCGATGACAATATTGAGAATGCAAAAAGATTTTCCAGAATATGGAAATTATGCGGTGCTTTATCGCACAAATGCGCAGTCGTATAATTTTGAAAAAGCGTTCATGGGGATGCATATTCCATATAAAATAGTCGGTGGGGTGAGATTTTACGACCGGAAAGAGGTAAAAGATGTGCTAGCGATATTAAAGATTATCGTGAATCAGCGAGACGTCGTGTCTATTTCTAGGGTGGTTTCTAATGTACTATCGGGAATTGGTGAGGTATCGCTAACTAAAATCCTGGCGGCGGTGGATGCAATTAGTGATGAAAAGCCACTATTTAATGCGGACCTCGTGGATGTGGTAAAATCGGGAAAAGCAAAAGAAGCGTTAAGGAAACTGGCGGGGTTCCTGAGAAAAGTGACGGAGGGGGAGAACCCAGGCGAAATAGTGCGAGATGTGGTAGCGTATTTTGATTTCCGGACATTAACGGATGATGGGACGCCGAGTGCGGAAGAGCGAATGAAAAACTTGGAGGTACTAGCGGCGAATGCGGCGGAATATGACACCTTGTCAGATTTCCTGGCGGATGCGACGCTGATGTCGTCGGCGGATGAAAAATCATTGACGGATGCGGTGACGCTGATGACGCTACATGCAGCAAAGGGATTGGAATTTCCAGTGGTATTTATCGTGGGATTAGAAGAAGGATTATTCCCGAGCTCGCGGTGTGTAGATGATAATACGGAATTAGAAGAAGAACGGAGACTAATGTATGTGGGGATGACAAGAGCGATGAAAAAATTATTCCTTACTTATGCGGGGAGTAGGTTTTCGTTTGGGGATAGAAGCGCAAATATGCCATCAAGATTTCTCATGGAGTTGGGATATGATATGTATGGTACGAGTGATGGGGGTGGCGTGGGATCGGCTGGATATGGTAGTAAAGATATGGATGGGGATGGGTTTAAAGATGATGTATATAGTGATGATTGGTATGGCGTGAGTGATGCGGATCCGTTTGGCGATGATTTGCCGGTGTATGAGTAACATGAATGATGTTTTTATATAGAAAACTTTATAAAATATGGTATAATATGCTGTATCAGGGTGTGGCGCAGTTGGTAGCGCGCAGCGTTCGGGACGCTGAGGTCGTCGGTTCAAGTCCGATCACCCTGACCATTTTTGTGCCGACTAATGGTCTTATTTTTTTGCTTCGCAAAAAAATAAAAGCCCAGGGCGTCGTCTCAAAATAGAAAAAGCGAGCTTTTTCTTTTTACTCGCCTCCTACTGGTCTGGGATACCAGACTTGAACTGGCGACCTCACGCCCCCCAGGCGTGCGCGCTACCAACTGCGCCAATCCCAGATAAATATATTATACCATAATTTATACTCTTGTGGGGCTTATTTTTTTGCTACGCAAAAAATAAAGGACCACTTTGTTGTCTCGGAAAAACTAAAACAAGTTTTAGTTTTTCGCTCACCAACCTTGTGGGGCTTATTTTTTGCTGCGCAAAAAAATAAAAGACCAGGGCGTCGTCTCGGAAAAGAAAAAGCGAGCTTTTTCTTTTCGCTCGCCTCCTACTGGTCTGGGTGATCGGACTTGAACCGACGGCCTCGACTTCCCAAAAGTCGCGCGCTACCAACTGCGCCACACCCAGATACTATATATTATATCACACTTTTGAAATTTCTGTGATACAATAGAAAAAAGGAGATACAAGTGGCGGAGAAAAATGAAAAAAAGTCGGCGCCGAGGCAGCCGAATCCACAGGATAATAAAAGTAGTGCGGTGAGGGGAGTGTTATTTACAGGGATTTTGTTATGTTTTGCGGTGCTACTCATAGTAAATCTACAGGGGGGCGGGAGTACGAAAAATAGTAATATCGTGCCGATATCGGAAGTAATAGAGCGAGCTAATAATCCAGATGGTGACATAGCGAAGATTACTGTGACAGGAAATAATTTGGATATTACGCTAAAAGGCGAAGAAAAGCCGTCGCAGGTTTCGCGAAAGGATGGAGCGGGGACACTTTATGATCAGGGGTTGATAAATTATTGTGAAAATTTGACTGGAAGCGAATTGACGGATTGTCAGGGTAAATATCCTGTAATAGAATATGAAGAAGATGTGGATGTGGGCGGGATAATACTAAATATAGTATTAACGGTGTTGCCGATAGTTGCTATTATTATATTCTTCTCGTGGATGATGCGTCAGGCGCAGTCGGCAAATAATGCGTCAATGGGATTTGGCAAGTCTAGGGCGAGGCTATATGGTCCAGACAAGAAAAAAGTCTTATTTAAGGATGTGGCGGGGAATGAAGCAGCGAAGCAGGATTTGACGGAGATAGTGGATTTCTTGAAAAATCCAAAGAAATATGAGAAGTTAGGCGCGAAGATCCCACGCGGTGTGCTACTGGCAGGGGACCCGGGGACTGGTAAGACGCTCATGGCGCGAGCAGTGGCGGGTGAGGCGGATGTGCCATTTTTCTCCATTTCTGGTTCGGAGTTTGCGGAGATGTTTGTGGGGGTGGGGGCGAGCAGAGTGCGAGATTTGTTTGGCAAGGCAAAGAAAAATGCGCCGTCCATCATATTTATAGATGAGATAGATGCGGTGGCACATAAGCGTGATGCGAGAGGTGGGGCTGGACGCGAGGATGAGCAGACATTGAATCAAATACTCGTGGAAATGGATGGGTTTGATAATGATAGTGGTGTAATAGTGATGGCGGCGACGAACCGTGTGGATATGCTAGATAAGGCACTGTTACGCCCAGGTAGATTTGACCGACATGTAAATGTGACTTTGCCAGAACGGAAAGACAGGCTAGAAATATTAAAAGTTCATTTTAAGGGAA
Organism: Candidatus Saccharimonadota bacterium; assembly: GCA_017512085.1. Lineage (GTDB taxonomy): Bacteria > Patescibacteriota > Saccharimonadia > Saccharimonadales > Saccharimonadaceae > Nanosyncoccus. The sequence goes on along the minus strand of JAFWHD010000001.1, from coordinate 35,170 downwards.
AGCCGGTAGAGGCAGATGTAGATCTGGAAGCATTAGCGAAGAAAACAGCTGGTTCGTCTGGAGCGGATCTCGCGAATATTGCGAATGAGGCCGCAATTACTGCGGCGCGAGAAGGACATAAGTCAATTACGAATAGTGATTTAACGGAAGCATTTGAGCGAGTGGCGATAGGGCCAGAGAGAAAGTCTAAGGTAATGAATGAAAAGGAGCGCAAAATCACCGCGTATCACGAGGCGGGACACGCTATAGTCGGTCATGTGTTGCCTGATTCGGATCCAGTACATAAGGTAACTATTATTCCACGAGGGCAAACTGGGGGCGTGACTTGGTTTTTGCCGCCAGAAGATAGAAGTTATAAAAATATCTACGAATTAAAGGATATATTAGCACGAGCGATGGGCGGTCGTGCGGCGGAGAAACTTATCTTTGGGACGGATGCGATTACGACGGGGGCGTCGAGTGACCTTAGGAACGTAGCGGAGCTAGCGAAATCAATGATAGTAGAGGAAGGAATGGGTTCGGCTACGCGAAATCTAGTCTATCCAAGTGAGTCAACGGGATATTACACGATTACGACCGGGAAGCCTTATTCCGAAAAGACGGCAGAGATTATTGATAACGAAATAAAGAAATTGTCCGATGAAGCGGCGGTGCGAGCGGAAGTGGTATTAAAATACAATAAAGCAGTCTTAGATAAGCTAGCGGAAGAATTGTTAGCACACGAAACTTTGGAAGAAGCGGAGTTGGAAGGTTTATTGAAACCAGCAAAAATGCCTGATTCGGCAAAATTACATAATTAAAATAGGAGGAGAGTATGGAGAGATTAGCTAAGTATTTTGTGCCGAGAGAATATGACCTCAGCATTGGGATTGATAAGGACGGTAAAAAATTGGGGGGTGTAGTGATAATCCAGGGGGAAGCAAAAGAAGAAACGATAAAACTAGACTCGGTGGGGCTGACGATAGAACAGGTAATGGTGAATGGGGAAAATGCCAATTATGAGATGCGAGATAATCATTTGGTACTAAAAAATGTAGCGAAAGGTGAGACGGAGATACTAATAAGATATATCGGGACTTTGAACGAAAATATGCAGGGGGCGTATTTATCAACTTACGAACATGATGGTAAGACAGAAACGATAGTGGCGACGCAATTTGAAAGTCATTATGCGAGAGAGGCATTTCCGTGTGTAGATGAGCCGGGAGCGAAGGCGGTGTTTCGGGTGAAGATTACTGTGCCAGAAGTAGGTGACACCGTATTATCTAATATGCCAGTAGAGAAAACGCAAAAATATAATAAGGTGCCAGACGGATTATATACGATTTTTTATGATGAAGATGGGAAAAAGAAGGCGGATAAATATATCGAATATGAGTTTGAAGAAACTCCGCGAATGTCTACGTATTTACTAGCGTGGGTAGTGGGGCCACTGCAAGGAAAAACCGTGACAAATAAACACGGAGTTGCGATTACGACTTATTGCTCGCTCGCGCAGGAGATTGATTCGGTGGATTATGCGAATGAAATCGCAGCGAGGTCACTAGAATTTTATGATGATAATTTTGGTGTGCCATATCCATTAAAGAAACTAGATCAGGTAGCTCTGCCAGATTTTGAAGCGGGAGCAATGGAAAATTGGGGGTTGGTGACTTACCGTGAGACAATGATGCTAGTATCAAAAGCGGCGACGCTAGGAACGAAAAAAGGCGTAGCGCTGACCGTATCACACGAACTTTCGCATCAGTGGTTTGGTGATCTCGTGACAATGGAATGGTGGGATGATTTGTGGCTAAATGAATCTTTTGCGTCAATTATGGAATACTATGCGACTGATTTCATTCATCCTGAATACCAGATTTTTGAAGGATTCTTTACGCGGGATTGTTATTCGGCATTGGTGCGAGATGCGTATGAGGGGGTACAGTCGGTACATCAGGATGTGAAAGAGCCAGCGGAAATTGCGACGTTGTTTGATTCGGCGATTGTGTATTCTAAGGGCGCGCATTTGATGCTGATGTTAATACGAGCGATGGGATGGGAAGATTTTTGCGCAGGACTAAAAGATTATTTTGAAAAGCATAAATATGGAAATACTGTGGGAGATGATTTGTGGGCGGCGCTAAACGAACACGCGTCATTTGATGTGAAGAAGCTAATGCATTCGTTTATAGATAAGCCTGGGTACCCAGTATTTACGGGGAATGAGCAGAAGAGATTTTTGCTGGATGGCGAAATGAAGGAGTCTAATTGGCCGGTACCAGAAGTGACGGAAGATATGAGCGGACATTATATTATTAATCTCGCGGAGGCAGAATTTAATGAGCGACTTACGAGATTTGATGAATTGACGCTTGAAGAAAAATTGCGACTGCTGATTGACAAATCATTGACGACACGGACGAATCTCGCAAAAGCAGAAACATTGGTACCGCTGGCTTGGAAATTCCGCGAGGAAAATTCGGCGGCAGTGTGGAATATTGTGTCGGCAATCATTGGAAGCTTGAAAGTGTTTTTCGCAGATGATTCAAAAGAAGATAATATGCTGAAAGAGTATGTGAAAAAACTAGTGGCGCCGAAACTTGCGGAGGTAGGACTCACGACAAGACCAGATGACGATGAAAATATATTGAGGTTGCGGGCGATACTTACTGGATTAGACTTTTATGCGGAAGATATACCAAATTTGGAGAAATTGTCTGGATTATATCAAACGAATTATGCAGAAATAGATCCAGAGATTCGCGATGATGTGTTAGATGCGAAGATTTATCTGGAACCAGAAATGATAGATGAATACATAGAGGCTTACAAAAATGAAGCGGATCCGGAAATAAAATTTGATTTACTATATGCGGGGACGATTTCAAAAGATTTGGGTGTATTAGAAAAACTAATGAATCTTTTGGAACAGCCAGAAGTAGTGAAGCCACAAGATCAATTATATTTGTTTATTTATTTGTACAGGAATGAAAAGATTTCGAAGAAAGTGTTCCAATGGATGACGGAAAAATGGGATTATATTGTGAGCATGATGGGTGAAAAAACGATGGATTCCTATCCTCGCTACATTGCGAATTTGATGCGGACGGAAGAAGAATTGGAAAAATACGTAAAATTCTTTGGGCCGAAAAAATCTGATCCAGTACTCACGCGAGCAATAGAGATTGGTGAAAAGGAAATTAAGGCGAGGATAGAATTAATTGCGGCAGATAGAGAAGGAGTAGTGGAGGCATTGAAACAGTATTCATAAAAAATTATGACCGAAAGGTCATGATTTTTTATTTGTGCCCGCTGCAGGACTTGTTCGCAAAGCGTCAAGTCCCCAACTAAAAAAAACCTACTGGAGGCATAAAATCGTATTGGTGCCCGCTGCAGGACTTGAACCTGTATGTCTGAAAGACACTAGCACCTGAAGCTAGCGCGTCTACCAATTCCGCCAAGCGGGCATTATATTATAATATATATTATATCATATAATTGGGATTATTATATGGGGATTATCTAACAATCACCCCATCTGGGACGCCTCCAAAACCGGAAAAGTAAAGTTTAGCTCTGGGCAAGCCCTGATGAGATAATGAACTTGACTTTTCCGGTGTTTTCCGGGAAATTGTCCCAGATAGGGTGATTGCTAGAAAGTAGCGAATATTATATATTTAGAATGAATATGCTATAATGACAATATATATACATGGAGGTAAAATGATTACTGTTAATTTTAGCCCAAAGGTAGATCTGGAAAAGGCGAATAAGATTCTACATGAGATTGCGAGAAATCGGATGGGCGGATGGCTGAGATTGCCGCGTGGGATGGATATGGGGGAATTTGTACGGATAAAAGAAGCGGCGAAAAAAATCCAGGATGAGAGTGAATATCTAGTGTGTATTGGGATAGGTGGTTCGTATCTAGGACATCGGGCGATTATTGAAGCTCTTAGGCCAAAGTCGGAAACGAAGATAATTTATGCGGGAAATAGTCTTAGCCGACGGGAACTAGATAGGGCGTTGGAAAAAGTAGGTGATCATGATTTTTCAATTAATGTGATTTCTAAGTCGGGAACGACTTTGGAGCCAGCGATGGCTTTTGGCGAATTCAAGAAAAAACTAATAGAAAAATATGGCGAAACGGAGGCTTTTTCGCGAATCTATGCGACGACGGATAGACATCAAGGTGCTCTCCATGACGAAGCAGAGGCGGCAGGATATACGAGGTTTGTCGTGCCAGATACGATAGGTGGGCGATACTCGGTGCTTTCGGCGGTGGGACTTTTGCCGATGGCGGTAGCGGGAGTGAATATTGATAAATTGCTAGAAGGTGCATCGGCGGCGGTGGAGACGACAGTGGAGCCAGCGACGAAATATGCTTTCATGCGATATGATCTAGCGACGAAAGGCTACGATACGGAAGTGTTTGCGAGTTTTGAACCGGCGACGATGTATTTTAATGAGTGGCTAAAACAATTATTTGGCGAGTCGGAAGGAAAAAATCAACAAGGAGTATTCCCGGCATCAGTGATCTATTCTACGGATTTACATTCATTAGGGCAATTTATGCAGGAAGGACGACGGAATCTATGGGAGACGATTATAGATTTCCCGACGGATGAGATAAATGAAAAAGTAGTAGCAGCAGTGCGTATCGCACACGCCCAAGGTGGAATTCCAGTACTTGATATAGGAGTGTCATCGTATGATGAAGTGGGATTTGGGGAATTGATATATTTCTTTGAGTTAGCGTGTGCGATGAGCGCGAAATTATTTGGCGTAAATCCTTTTGATCAGCCAGGCGTGGAAGCATATAAGGCGGAGCTGAAGAAACTAATGGGGAATGGATAATTATTATAATAGTGGGAGATAAAAATGAAAAAAAGAGTAGTATTAGCATTAGGTGGGAATGCTTTGCAAAAAAACGGTGAAGCGTCGGCAGAGGCACAGAAAAAAATAGCGGTGTCCGTGGGCGAAATGGTGGCGGAACTGGCGGATAAATATGAGATAGTTATCGCGCATGGAAATGGTCCGCAGGTAGGAAATATTCTTATACATGAAGAGGCGGGTGCAACAGAAAAAGCGCCAGCCATGCCGCTAGAAACAGCGGTAGCGATGAGTCAGGGACAGATAGGTTATTGGCTGACACAGGCGATAGAAAATGCGTTTATAAAACGCGGAAGAAAGAATCCAAAAGTAGTAACAGTAGTCTCGCAAGTCGTGGTGGATAAAAATGATCCAGCATTTGATAATCCCACGAAACCAATTGGGCAGTTTTATAGTGAAGTGGAAGCGAAAAAACTAGCAAGAGAAAAAAAGTGGGTAGTAAAGGAAGATGCGGGTCGGGGATGGCGACGAGTAGTAGCATCGCCAAAGCCAGTGGATATTGTAGAGAAAAAGGCAATATTAGAACTGGTAAAAGATGGAGTAATCGTAATAGCGGCAGGTGGTGGTGGGGTACCTGTATATCGTACTCGCGTATTAAAACGAGTAAAAGGAATTGACGCAGTAATTGACAAAGATTATGCGGCAGAAAAATTGGCAGAACTTGTGAAAGCTGATGTGTTTGTCTCGGTGACTGCTGTGCCAAATGCGTGTATAAATTATGGTACTCCTGATGAGCAGACGTTAGGTGCGCTTACAATTCCTGAAGCACTAGAATATAAAAAACAAGGACAGTTTAAGTCTGGTTCAATGCTACCAAAAGTAGAAGCAGCGATGAAATTTGCAAAATTTGGTGGCGAGGGAATAATTACTGATATTGACAATCTCAAATTAGCACTTGCTGGGAAAGCTGGTACGAGAATAAAGGATTAAATTGTAGAAGCGAAAAAGTGTTTTTGCAAGCGGTAAACTCCACGCCGGGGAAAAATATGAGAAATTTTTAACGGAAAAAACCGCGTCTCACGCCGGATGGGGGTCTCGCTGCGGATTTTTTCCTAAATTTCTCATATTTTTCACGGGTTCGTTTAATGCTCGCAAAAAATACTTTTTCGCTTCTGGAAATTTAATACTTGTGCTTTTTTATCATTAGTGTATAATGAGGAATATGGATGGGTATACATTAAGACATAAAGAACCAAGTAAAAAAGATTTTCTCGATACGGCGGATTTTGATCAGTCAGAAATCGTGGATATTATTAAGACGGCGCGGACTGTGCGTAGTTTTATCAAGAGTGGAGGATATCTTAATTCACTCTATCATAAAAATCTTGCAATGTTATTTGAACAAAAATCTACGAGGACGAGGATTAGCTTTGAAGTGGCGATGGAGCAATTGGGTGGGCATGCTTTAAATCTAGCGCCTGGTGCAATACAACTTGGAGCACACGAGACGATAGAAGATACTGCGAAAGTTTTTGGACGGATGTGCGATATGGTGATGGCACGTGTGGATAGGCATGAATCGATTGAGGCTTTGGCAAAATATTCTGGTGTACCTACAATAAATGGCATGAGTGACCGAGTCCATCCAACGCAAGGAATAGGTGATATGATTACCATATTCGATAATTGGCCAAAAGGTAAGCGACCGAATGACGTAAAAGTGGTTTTCGTGGGGGATGCGACGCAAGTGTGTAATACGATTTGTGAGATTTCAACGAAGTTAGGAATGAATTTTGTACACTATGGTCCAAAAAATCATAAGATTGCGGATGAGTGGTTAGAAATTGGTAGAAAGAATGGCGAGCGGTATGGTGGCTCGGCAAAATGGTCGGATGATCCAAAAGATTTGGAAGGTGCTGACTTCTTATATACCGATGTCTGGTATGGTTTGTACGATAAGGAGACGCCAAAAGATGTATATATGAAAGATTTTTATCCAAAGTATCAAGTGAATGACGAGATGATTGAAGCGACTGGAAATGAAAATGTGAAATTCCTACATTGTTTGCCTGCGAATCGTAATGAGGAAGTAACGGATTCGGTACTAGATGGTCCACATTCGCTTGCGTTTGATGAAGCAGAAAATAGATTAACAGCGCAGAGAGCACTAGTATTGTATTTCGGCAGAGTAGCACAGATGACGTTGGATTATATCAAGGAGCAACAGGATAAAAAATAAGTAAATGAGCCTAGGCTGCGTGCCGGTGGATGATAAATAATAAAAACAAAAAAGGAGGCAAAAGTAATGCCAAAGAAAAAATATAAATTCAGGCTGTTTTCGGCGGTGCTGGCGACAGTCTGTATAATTCTCGTCGTGGACGCGGTGGCACCGACGGCATCGATTGGAAATTCGATGTACATTTGGTGGGCGATTATGCTCATTGGGTTTTTCGTGCCATATGCACTTATTTCGGCGGAACTAGGTACGCAGTATCCATCCGAAGGCGGAATGTATACCTGGATTAAGAAAGCCTTTGGAAAAAAATGGGCAGCGAGAGTAGCCTGGTTTTACTGGGTGAATTATCCGCTATGGATTGCATCACTTGCCGATCTCATTACGTCTCTACTAATGCAGATGTTTGGGATTGAACTTTCGATGACCGCTGTATTAATCATCCAGGTTGCCTACATCGTATTAGTGACGGTGCTCGGGATGTTGCGAATTTCGCAGTCCGACTGGGTGGCAAATATTGGTGCGATTCTTAAAATTGTAATCCTCGCTGGTGTGGGCGTGCTAGGATTTTATATTCTTTTCACGCACGGAACTGCAAATCCAATTGAATCATGGCATGACTTAGTACCATTGGCATCCGCAGATGGCGGAATAGATTGGGCGGGGTTATCTTTCGTATCACTGATTATCTTTAATATGCTTGGATTTGAGGTGGTGGGGACATTCTATGACGATATGGATAATCCAAAGAAGCAAATTCCGCAGGCGATACTGCTTGGTGGTGTTTTGATTGCTATCTTTTATATCTTGCCGTCATTTGCTTTAGGCGTTGGAACACCTTTTGCAGAAATCTCGACTGATACGGGCGTGCTTGATGCGTGGGAAATCTTGCTTACAAATGCGGGAGTTGCAGCAGAGGCAATTCAAGCGATTTTAATTACGGTAGGATTGCTATTCATTGTGACGTTGATTTCAAATATTTCGTCATGGAATTTCGGTGTGTATTCGGTGATTGCATACGCAGCACGAGATGGAATGTTCCCGAAATCGTGGCGCAAAACCAATAAAGATGGTGTGCCATATGTAGTGGGCATCTGGACTGGTATCGTAGCTGGGGTACTAGCGGTAGCGGGTATCGTGCTAGCTTATGTGTTCCCAGAAGCGGAAGAATTAACAAATATGTTCTGGGCATTCTTTGATTTGTCACTTGTATGTTTGCTATTGTCTTACATTCCACTATTTGCAGCGTTTATCAAACTGCATAAAAAAGGTCAGCAAGTCAAGGATGGCTATTGGATAAAAGTTGGACCGGCGATGCGATGGATTATGGGTATCGTACCATTGGTCTTACTAATTGTTTCACTATTCTTTACTCTTATTCCAGAGTTTTCATGGGAAGCAATTGAAGGAAACGCTACACTAATTATTTCAACTGTGGTATGTATAGTAATAGGTGAAATAATGGTTTGCCGAATGTCGTATAAAGACAAACAGGCGAAACTGGCGCGTAGTACAAAAAGAAAATCACTCAAATAATAATATTTTAAAAAGTTGGTTTTGTTCGCGGTTGTTTACGCGCCAGGAAAATTTTTCGAATTTCTTAACGAAAATTACAGATGTCTCACGGCTGTCTTCACGGTTCGCACCTGATAATTTTCTAAAATTCTCAAAATTTTCTTGGGCTAGACAAATGCTTACAAAACCAATCTTTTTAAAATAGATATAATTCCAATATTGAAAGGAGAAAATGAAATTAGATTCTACGCCTAAGCAAGACGGATTTTATATGCCGTCGGAACTTAGCGAACATAAATGTACTTATTTGCTGTGGCCGGAGCGACCGGATAACTGGCGAGGTGGAGCGAAGCCGGCACAGGAAGCATTTAGAAATGTGGTGGAGGCGATTGCGAAATATGAGCCTGTGGTGCTTGGTGTGAATCAGTCGCAGTATGCACATGTGCTTGGTATGAACATGGAAAATGTATCGGTCGTGGAAATAAGTAATAATGATTCGTGGATTCGCGATACTGGTGCGACAATGGTAGTAAATGACAAGGGCGAGATGCGCGCGGTGGATTGGGAATTTAACGGTTATGGTGGATTATATAATGGTATTTATTTTCCGTGGGATTTAGATGATTTGATTGCAAGCAAAATGGCGGCAATTGAAAAAGTGGATAGATATCGTGCAGATGGATTTGTACTAGAAGGTGGCTCAGTACATAGTGATGGCGAGGGAACATTATTAGTGACGGAAGAAACATTATTGGATAAAGGGCGAAATCCAGAACTGACGAAAGAAGAAATTGAAAATAAATTGCTTGAGTATTGTGGTGCGGAAAAAGTATTGTGGATACCGCGCGGAATCTACATGGATCAAGATACAAATGGACATGTAGATAATATTTGTCAATTTGTAGCGCCTGGAAAAGTAGTGTTAGCGTGGGAAGATAATGAAAATGATCCGCAACATGAGAGGTCTAAGGAGGCGTTTGATTATTTGTCGGGAGAGACGGACGCTAAGGGGCGGAAACTTGAGATTTATAAAATGCATGTACCAAATGTGGTGACTATTACTAAGGAAGAGTCAGAGGGGGTAGATGTAGTGGAAGGAACTTTCCCGCGGAATGAGGGCGACAGATTGCCAGCATCATATGTGAATTATTATAATTGTAATGGTGCAGTGATATTGCCTATTTTTGGTGATGATGAGCATGATGAAGCGGCGATACGATTGCTACAAGAACTTTTGCCAGACCGGCAAATAGAGCCAATCTATGCGCGAGAGATTTTGCTTGGTGGTGGAAACATCCACTGTATTACACAGCAGGTGCCGAAAGCTTAAAAATGTGAAAATATTTTTCATATTTCCAACTAATACCCCATCTGGGACGCCTTCAAAACCGGAAAAGTAAAGTTTAGTTCTGGACAAGTCCTGATAAAATAATGAACTTGACTTTTCCGGTGTTTTCCGGGAGATTGTCCCAGATGGGGTAATTAGTTGAAAATTCCTTAAGAGGTCAAATGTTTGTAAAACTAACTTAATTAAATCTCTTTTTTGTTTAATATTATATGATATAATGTATTTATGGATAAACTTAAGTATGATGGGCCGATAGTTTTAGCAATTTTGGATGGAGTGGGATTGGCGCCTGATGGACCTGGAAATGCGGTCGCAAAAGCACGGACTGCATGGCTGGGGAATGCGGCGCGAAATTATCCGCATATAGCCATTTCAGCGTCAGGAGAAGCGGTAGGTCTGATTCCAGGGCAGATGGGAAATTCTGAGGTGGGACACAATACGATGGGATGTGGGCAAATCATCAAATACGGTATTGCTCGTATTGAGGAGGCTTTTAATTCGGGAGAAGTTTTTGAGAGTCAGGCGTGGAAAGAAGCAATACGAAAAGTCTTGGATGGAAATGAAGTAGGAATTGCGAATAATCCAAATATGTGGGAAAATCGTAAAGCGCAACATACCTTGCATTTTGCAGGGATTTTTTCTGATGGTGGGGTACATAGTCATATTTCGCATTTGGAACAAATGATAGCGGAGGCATATAAAGCAGGGGTGAGAAAAATGCGTGTGCATGCGGTGTTTGATGGGCGAGATGTGGGGCCGAGATCGGAACCGAAATATATACGACGATTTGAAGATTTCGTGGAAAGATTTCCAGATGCAGATATAAAAATCGCTTCAGGTGGTGGTCGTATGGTGACGGTGGCGGATCGTTATGAAAATGATTGGACGGTAGTTGCGAGAGGATGGGATATGATGGTAAATGGCGAAGCTGATTATTATTTCCATTCAGCAGAGGAAGCGGTAGCGATGCTTCGAAGAATAGATCCTCACGTACAAGATCAATATTTGCCACCTTTCGTAGTGGTAAATTCCAAAGAAGAACCAATAGGGAAAGTGGAAAAAGGTGATGCGTTTATTTATTTTGATTTTCGAGCGGACCGAGCAATAGAAATAGCGATGGCATTTACATATTATGATTTTCCGTATTTTGACCGCGGAGATTATCGACCAGATGATGTGTATTTTGTGGGGATGACAGAATATAATAGTGATACGCATGTGCCAGAACATCAGTTAGTGACACCAGTGAAGATTACGGATACGCTACATGAATTTTTGCATGAGCAAGGAGTTTCGCAGCTTGCAGTGACAGAGACGGTGAAATTTGGTCATCTCACTTATTATTTTGACGGTGATAGTTATGATAAATATGATAATGAAGAATTTATCCAGATAGATTCATATACAGAGCCTTTTGAGACGAGACCGTGGATGCGGGCGGCGGAGATTACGGATGCGGTGATAGAAAACATGGATAATTATAAATTCGTACGAATTAATTTCCCAGGTGGTGATATGGTGGGGCATACAGCGGATATACAGGCAACGATAGTGGCGATGGAAGCGATAGATTTGTCGCTTGCGCGGATAGCGGAAAAATGTGACGAGCTAGGTGGTGTACTGATAGTAGTAGCGGACCATGGAAATGCGGAAGAATTGATTGATAAGAATGGTCAGCCGAAAACTTCACATACAACTAATAAAGTGCCATGTATAATATATGATAATACGGAAAATGCAAAGCGATATCGTGTAGCGGCAGTGAGCAATCCGGGGCTTTCAAATCTTGCGGCAACGATAGCGGAGATGCTGAGCCTAGAAGAATATCCAGAAAAATGGCGAGCGCCGCTAATAAATGTGATTTAGTATTTATAATACTGGGGGTAGTTTTGTGGAAGATATGATATAATGGTCGTATTATGATTACGAAAGCTATTATTCCGGTGGCGGGGTGGGGCACGCGGAGATTACCTATCACTAAAATAATTGAAAAATCTATGCTTCCAGTGGGGAATCGTCCACTTGTAGATTATTCGGTGCAAGAGCTTATCCGGGCGGGAGTAAAAGATATATATATGGTGATATCAAATACTGAGCCTTGCCAAGTGCAGGAATTTTATAAAGATAATTTGGCTTTGAACCAATATCTAATGGATAGGGGCAAAGAAGACCGACTGAAATTAGCGAAGACTTTGCCAGATGATGTTACTATTCATTATACGATTCAGGATCCTGCGAGTAAATACGGAACGGCGGTGCCAGTAGCGATGGTGGTAGAGGAATATAATCTGGATGAGCCAGTGCTGGTATTTATGGGTGATGATTTTATTTGGAATCCTGGTGGAGAGTCGGCGGCGGAGGCGCTAATGAAGGCGTCAGATGATGCTCACTCGGCGATTCTGGGGGTGGAGATTCCGCGCGAAAAGGTAGAAAAGTATGGCGTACTGTCGGTAGAAGATGGTAGGCTGGTGGGGGTGGTGGAAAAGCCATCAGTGGAGGATGCGCCGTCAAATCTAATCAATGTGAGTAAATATGTAATGACGCCAGATTTGCTTTATCAAATCGTGGATTATGTGAATACGCATGAGTTTGGGCCGCAAGATCAGGAGTATCTAATTACTGATCCAATAGATGAATATATAAAAAGCGGTGGCATTATGAAAGTGGCGCCGACTACGGGGGAGTATCTGGATGGTGGCTCAGTGGAGGGGTGGCTGTATGCGAATAATGTGGTGTGCGGCACTTAAACGTTGGTGCTGGTTCTACGGTGTTGAAATGTGATGCGGTGACAAGTCTGGGAAATGGTAAATTTGTGTATGATTCGCAAAGCAATAAGCTGAGATTTGTGATTTTGCAGTAGGATAAAGCTATTAATGAATTCGGTTGATTTTAGAGGTTAAGGTAAGTGGGGTTGACATTATTATGAGTGTGCGGTAGAATAGTGTTATTGAGTTATGTTAATTACCCTTCTTATGAGGGGTAATTTTTAGTTTAATTGTAACTTTAATGTTTTCAACTTCAACTTCCATAACCGTCCTTTCTCCCCGCATTTACTTTTAAAACTGCGATCCCACTTGAGAAAACTGTAACAATTCTAGATTAAAATAGCAAGCATAAGGGGTGGAATTATGGATTAGCACTCTTGACTGATGAGTGCTAATTTGCTATAATAGAGGTAATTAGTGTGAAATTAATGCAAAATTAAACAAAACGAGGTAATATCATAAGATGCAAGCAGAGTTTAGTGAAATTATGAGCCAGCTGGATGAGAATGCGCGGTTTGCGCTACAGAAGGCGGACTATTATAGCAAGAGATACAATAATGGATACATGGGGACGGAGCATTTGCTACTTGGAATCATGGCGATGGATACATCTACGGGCGCGAGACTAATTCGTGAGGAAGGACCGACGATGGAGGAGGTAGAGAAAGCGCTGAATAAGACCGCAGTGGAAGTGGTTGGGGGTGATATGGCGATGATGTCTTTATCCGAGGCGGTCATATTGACACTTAGAATGGCGCAGAATTTTGTGAGGGAGCAAGGAGTTTCATATATTGGGACAGAGCATATATTATATGCACTTTTGTCGCAGCCAAATTCTCGGGCGTCTCTTATTTTGGAGGGGCTAGGAGCGGATGTAGATGGAATGTTGGACGAAATTGAGAAAATGGTGGAGGAACAGACGAAGGATGAAAAACTAAAAGCTGAAAAAGCGAAATACACAAAGAAGAATCCTTTGAAATTTCTTAATCGGTATGGAAAGAATTTGACTGAAATGGCTAAGAAGGGGGAGCTAGATACAGTAATTGGTCGGGAAAAGGAAATCGAGCGAGTAGTAACGGTGCTAGCTAGACGAACTAAGTCAAATCCAGTGCTTATCGGTGAGGCGGGAGTGGGCAAGACGGCGATAGTAGAAGGACTGGCGATGAGAATCGTAAAGAATGAAGTACCAGGAGTATTGATTGGTAAACAAATTTATCAAGTGGATCTTTCGGGAATGGTGGCGGGGACGAAATTCCGCGGGGAGTTTGAAGAAAGAATAAAAGGGGTAATAGACGAAGCGGTAAATAATGACGAAGTGCTGTTATTTATAGACGAGCTGCACTTGTTATGTGGGGCTGGCTCTGGTGAGGGGACAATGGATGCGGCCAACATTTTGAAACCAGAATTAGCACGGAATGCTTTGAAGCTTATCGGAGCAACGACGCTAGATGAGTATCGTAAAAGTATAGAGAAAGATAAGGCTTTGGCGCGGAGATTCCAGGAAGTAATTGTAGAAGAACCAAGCCCTGCAGTGACACTCCGGATTCTTAAAGGAATAAAGAAATATTACGAAAATCATCATTCGGTGGAGATTCCTGACGAAATATTGGAGACAGCAATTACGATGGGGCAGAGATATATTAATGATAGATTTATGCCAGACAAGATAATTGACATTATAGATGAAGCATCGGCAATTGCGAGAGTGGCGGCAGACAAGAAAGGTGGTGGGAAATATAAGAAGCTGAAAATTGAAAAGACATCTCTAGAAGAAAAAATAAGTGAAGCGGCGGAGAAGGAAGATTACGAAAAAGCGGCGACCTACAAGACGGAATTAGCGAAGCTAGAAGAAGAAATAAAGAAGCTAGAAAAAGCGGGCGCGAAGAAAACGGAAACGCCGAAATTAACGGAAGAAAATTTGGCGACTGCAGTATCGCTCAAGACTGGCATCCCGGTGGCAAAAGTGCATGGATCGGAGATGAAGATGCTACTGGAATTGGAAGATGAACTACGTAAATCTATCGTGGGGCAGGACGAAGCGGTGGTCGCAGTGGCTAAGGCGATCAGGCGTGGGCGAAGCGGAGTAGCGGATTCAAAAAGACCGATTGGTTCGTTCCTATTTATGGGGCCGACTGGTGTGGGAAAGACGGAGCTCGCGCGTGTGATAGCGAAGGAAGTATTTGGGGGAGAAAATGCACTAATAAAAATAGACATGAGTGAGTTTGGTGAGAAGCATAATGTGTCGCGACTCGTAGGAGCACCAGCAGGATATGTGGGCTATGAAGATGGGGGCAAACTCACAGAAGCAGTGCGACGTAAGCCTTATTCCGTGATACTGTTTGATGAAATTGAAAAATCTCATCCCGACGTGTTTAATATTTTGCTACAAATACTAGAAGATGGAACATTGACGGATGGACAAGGAAATAAAGTAAAGTTTAATAATACAATTGTAATTTTAACGTCAAATCTTGGGTCGGCAGATATGTATCGGGAGAGTGAATTAGGATTTACAGCAAAAACTAAGAAAGACAAAAAAGCTTTGGCGGAGGAATATGAGGAAAATAAATCCTATGCGATGAAAGCGTTGAAGAAAGTAATGCGGCCAGAGCTAATAAATCGTTTGGATGATATTGAAGTATTCCATGCTTTGACGAAAAAAGATGTGGAGAAGATTTTTGACAAACTGATTGATGACCTTAGGAAACGAATTGCGACGAAGGGGATTGGGATAAAAGTAGAGGAGAAAGCGCGTGATTATCTTATTGAAAAAGGTTATGATCCAAAGAATGGAGCGAGACCGCTGAGAAGAAAGATTGAAGATGAGGTGGAGTCGCTACTTTCGGAAGAAATCATTGCGGGAAAATTGAAAAAAGGCGATATTCCAACGGTGAAACTAGTGGGAGGAAAGTTGAAACTAATACTGGAAAAGGAAAAACCAGTGAAGGTAAAAGATGTAGCGACGGCTACGGGAAAGGAGAAATAAATGAGTAAAATATTAACAGATTATTTGGTACCAACGGTGGTAGAGGAAACGAATAGGGGCGAGCGTGCGTATGATATTTATTCGCGACTTCTAAATGATCGGATTATCTTCATGGGGGAGGAAGTAAATTCGCATACTGCTAATCTAGTGATAGCGCAGCTATTATATCTCGCAAATGAGGATGCGAAAAAATCTATCAAGCTATACATTAATTCGCCTGGTGGATCAGTATATGATGGACTTGCGATTATTGATACAATGAATTACGTGGCACCTGATGTAGAAACTATCGGCATAGGATTACAGGCGAGTATGGGGGCGATGCTGCTTTCTTCGGGGGCGAAAGGAAAAAGGTATTGCCTACCTAATGCACGGATTATGATCCATCAACCTTCATCTGGTACAGAAGGAAAAATTACCGACCAGGAAATAATGCTAAAGGAGGGGATTTTCTTAAAAAAGCGTTTAGCGGAAATTTTTGCGAAAAATACGGGCAAGGATTTGGCGCAAGTAGAGAAGGATATGGATCGGGATAATTGGATGAGTGCGGAAGAAGCGTTAAAGTATGGTATTATTGACGAAATAATCAAATAATAAATATCATCAACTTAAGTATGTTTGGTTGCAAGATACTTCCAGGACACGCTCCGGGCTGCTCTGGCCGAGTCTTTATGTTCCTGGAAGTATCTTGCTGCCCAAGCTAAAGATATGCTTAAGTTGGTGATATTCAAATTAAGACTTTCTTCAATAAAGTGTTATAATGGCTATATGAAAGTTTATTGGACGGATGGGAGTGCAGTGCCGAATCCTGGAAAAGGGGGATTTGCAGTGCTAGAAATTGTTGATAATGTGCCTGTGCCGGTGATGTTGGGGACGGAAGAAGATTCCACCAATATTAGAATGGAAGGGAAAGCCTTAATCGCGGCAATGAAAAAAGCAGGTGGGGAACCATGTGAGATACATACGGATTCGGAATTTTGGGTGAATGTGCTGACAAAATGGGCGCCAACGTGGCAAAAAAATGGCTGGAAGAAAAAAACTGGACCAATCAAGAATCTGGACATCGTTCAGGAATTATATGAGTTATACACTGCTGGGCAGGTAAAATTGATTTGGGTGAAGGGGCATGTGGGCACAGTATATAATGAACTTGCGGATGAGTGGGCGAATAAAGCCAGGATGGGGACGAAAATCTAAAAATAGAAATCACATTTCATTTCTCTTGGCAAAACTTTGTTTTCTGGGAAATTGTCCCAAATAGGGTAGTAATCCCCATTTGGAAATATTGGTTTTAGCGGACTTCTACGCGGACGCGGGGGAGGGATTTGCCTGAGAAGTGAGTTTTCTTCGTCTTTACGAAGGTGACTACTCCGTCCTTTGCGGCGTGGATGGTGAAATTACGCGACATATAAGTACCCTCACCAGCGAGTTTCGTGGCGCCAGTTTGGCGAACGAGAACCTCACCGTTTTTTACTTTTTGGCCACCGAAACGCTTGACGCCGAGACGCTGACCCGCATTATTATGGACATTTTTGGCTGTACCGCCAGCTTTGACATGTGACATATTATATTTTCCTCATAATTATGATATCTCTCGCGACTATCTGGTCGTCCCGATGATAAAGTAGACCCTCTCGCGATGTATTACTTACATTATACCCCATATTCTCTAAAAGGTCAAGGATTAATAATCTGGAATAGGTGCGGTTTTCGCGAAGCCAAGCGGGGACAGCAATAACAACAGGAGTGTCTTTTTTGATTTGCGGGGCGAGATTTTTAAGGAAGCTGAGAATTATTTCTTCGCAGGCTTGTTTTTCACGCTTTAGAACTATGTCTGTGGGAATTTGAGACATAGGGGTGCCGAGATAGCCTTCACAGGCAACTGCGTCAATAGGGGGCGTCCAAATGTAGTTTGTAGCATCCCCGACGGAAATATCAAAAGATGAGGTCGTGTCCTCATTTGACGAGATGAGCCAGTGAAGATTTTTCTTACTATATTCTACCATGCGAGGATTAATGTCGGTACCGTAAGGGCGGTAGCCCATGAGGAGGGCTTCTTGGAGGACGACGCCTGTGCCACAGAAGGGATCAAGGAGACAGGAACCATCCGAGAGAGGACCACAGAGATTGATGAGAATCTGAGCGAGTTTCGGCGGAAGCATACCGACCTTCGCGTCGCGAGCGGGGCGAGCTTGGTCGCGAGCGGAATAAGCGTCAATATCTTGGATGCCGATGACACGATACCAATTATTTGCAACTTTAATTAGCTCAATTTTGTGAGGGTTTTTACCACTGAGACCATTATGCAATGAGGTGGCGGTAGTGAGGACGGGGGATTTACTAGTAATGATACGGACGGAGTGACCGTGGCGGGTGAGGATTTTTTTGAGTTTGAGTGATTCGGTGAAGACAGATTTAGCGGAAGCATGAGCTGAATAATCAGAAAGACCGAAGACGATTTTTTTATTATCAATGTGTGATAAAAAATCAACAGGAGATTCGGTGATTTTTTCGGCGAGCTTAATAGTGCCACCGAGACGATTAATCTGGGGTGGAGTGCCAAAATCAAAGGTGGCGAGATTAGCTGAAATTTGGTGAATATTGCCATAGAGAGCTGAGAGCTCGGCGATGGAAATTTTTGGTTGGCGACCTAGGATAGCTAAGTATTTCATTTGACTACGGCGAATTTATTTTTGCCCTTTTTAACGATGGCGATTTGATCTATGGAAATGTCGTCTGTGACCTTAGTGCCATTGATAGAAATGGCGCCACCGCTGATAAACTCGCGGGCTTTTTTCTTGCTACTGGCGAGGCTGGTCATAGTGAGGATGTCAACGAGGGGGGTACCTTTTGGTGCGGTGGGGAGATAGGATGCGAAGCTGGAAATTTCGTCGGTGGAGAAACTAGAAAAGTCAGTCGTGCGGTCAAAGAGAATTTGGGTAAGATTCTCAATGGCAATAGTGGCATCGTGTCCGTGGACGACTTCGGTGGCACCGTGCGCGAGAGCCTTTTGGGCGAGACGTTCTTCTGGGTGTTCGCGGTGATGTGCGAGAATATCTTCAATCTCGGATTTTTCTAGCGTGGTGTAAATTTTTATGAGATATTCAACGGATGAATCAGGCTGATTGAGCCAGAATTGGTAGAAGTCAAAGATAGAAGTGTAATTACCAGAACCATTATCCTCGCTAGCGAGCCAAATGGCATTCCCCTCAGATTTACCGAATTTGCGACCAGTCACTGGATCAATAACGAGAGGAGTGGACCAAACGTCAGCATTTGCATCTTCTAGACGCTTGATGAGATGAATACCACTAGTGCAATTACCGTATTGGTCGGCACCACAGAGCTGGAGGTCAATGCCATATTTACGATAAAGATGAAGATAGTCGTAGCCTTGAATCAAAGTGTAGGAAAACTCGGCATAAGAAATGCCAGAACCACCTGCGCCGATGCGTTTTTCAACGAATTGGCGGTCAAGGAGCTGAGTCATGGAAAAGACTTTGCCGATCTCGCGGAGAAAATCTAAGTATTTGATGTCCTTAAACCAATCGAGATTGTCTAGAACGGTAAAGGATGCGCAAGTAGGCACAGCGTGTCCTTCGGACACGCTCCGGGCCGCTCTGGCCAAGTCTTTATGTTCCGCAGAACACACAGTGCTTACTTGCGCATCCCTTGCGCTGACAATAACTTTCTCGATTTGTTCTTTAATACATTTCTTGTTGTGCTCGATTTCCGAAATGGATTTTAGGTCGCGTTCGCCGTTTTCCTTCGGATCGCCAATCTGGCCGGTGGCGCCACCGACAAGCAGGTATGGCTCGTAACCGTGGCGAGCAAAACAAGCGCACATCATGAGAGCGGCGAGATTACCAATGGTAAGAGAGTCGGCGGAGGGGTCAGCACCGAAATAGAATTTCTTGCTATTCCTAGTATCGAGAGATGCGGGATCTTCTATAGTGGTCAAGGCATTAAAGCCACGATAAATAAGTTCTTCGGATAATTTCATATTATTATAATAGCATATTTATAGGATAATGTCATTAGCTTAAAAGATGATATATTACCTTTTTGGGGCGCCTCCAAAACCGGAAAAGTAAAGTTCAGTTCGGGACAAGTCCTGACAAGAAAGTGAACTTGACTTTTCCGGTGTTTTTCGGGAAATTGTCCCAAAAAGGTAATATATCCTCATTGTAAACTTAAATTGTGCTATAATTTAGTTATGGTTAAGGGGCAAGAGAAGAAGAAGTTCAAATTCCGGATCACAGTGAGGGGCGTACTGATGGTGCTGACGGCGATACTGGTTGGGGTGGTGATTTACCAGAATTGGCCAGATATGGTAGAAGCGTTTTATGATTTAAAAAAAGCAAATGCATTTGTATTGTTACTACTAATTCCAGAACAGCTGGCGATGTATTTTGCGTGTGGACAGATTTTTTTCTCGTATCTCAGGACGAGAAAAAATGTTAAGAAATTTACCAATGGCGAGATACTAAAGATTTCTACGGAATTGAATTTTGTCAACCATGCAGTGCCGGCAGGAGGGGTGGGTGGACTGGCTTATCTCACATATCGTTTAAAGCCATATAATGTAACGGCGGGGCAGGCGAGTTTTCTTTATCTCTTTCGCTATGGTATAACGACGATTTTTAATTATTTGCAAGCGTTAGTGGCGATAATAATACTTTTAATATTTAATAAAATTCCGGAAGGGGCGATGTGGATAATTCCAGTGGCACTGCTCATGAATATGGGTGTGGGTTTTATGCTGTGGCTTATTATTTTTGTGGCGTCGTCGGAAAAGCGAATAGATAAATTTGCGAAATTAGTCGTGAGAATAGAATCAAGGCTAATAAAAATAATTACATTTGGGCATAAAAAACGAGTAATAAGTGACGAAAAAATCCGGAGCTATTTCACAGATATTCATGCAAGTGTAGTAATGATGAAGAGTAACAAGAAGGCTTTGATAAAACCGGCACTCTGGGGGATAGTGTATAGTCTTTTTGAGGTGGGGACTTATTATCTGGTGGGGATATCACTTGGTCGGTGGGAGTTACTACCATATATTATGGTGGGAGAGGCGATAGGATCGGTGTTTGATGGAATAGTGCCATATGGGCTTTATGAGCTAGGTATGGCGGGAGTGATGGTAGCATTGGGGGTAGATGCGGCAACTGCGGCAATCGTGACGGTGATGACTAGGGTATTTACATTGATATTTACAGTGGCGTCAGGAGTGGTGCCATATTATCAAGCGCTTTCTGGAAGGAAAGTTTCGGATGATGCGGAGAGGAATGATAATTATGAAGAAGATACGGAGAGTAGATTTGAGGAAAGTAAGAAACGAAATAAAAAGCAACATAAGGAAGAGCCGAAAGAAATAGAATAAAATAGGTGATGAAAAAGAAAGTGGAGGAAAAGTGAGTGAGGCGCCAGTATTAACACCAAGTCAGTTTATAGATATTACAAATCAAACAATGGAGGCGGCTTTCCCGTCGGCGATGATAGTGGGCGAAGTGGCAAGTTTTAAGACATCGCAAGGAAAATGGGTGTTTTTTGATTTGAAAGATGAATCAGCGAGTGTGTCGTGTTTTCTGCCGATTTGGAATCTCAGGATGCCACTCGAGGATGGAATGAAAGTCGTGGTGGTAGGGGTGCCGAAACTGACGAAGTGGGGAAGGTTTTCCGTCACAGTGTCAGCGGTGAAGCCGGTGGGGGAGGGAAGCTTAAAGAAAGCATATGAAATGTTAAAAAAGAAATTAACTGCGGAGGGATTATTTGACGCGAGTAAAAAACGTCCGTTACCAGAAAATTTGGCTAGGCTTGGAGTAATCTCATCTACTGGTGCGGCGGGTTATGCGGATTTTATAAAAATCTTGAATGCGCGGTGGGGTGGAATACGAGTCTCGGTGGCACATACGCAGGTGCAGGGGATGGATGCGCCAGACCAAATTATACGGGCATTGAATTATTTCAATGAACGAGGCGAAGTGGAGGTGATTGCGATATTGCGAGGAGGTGGCTCGGCGGATGATCTCTCGGCATTTAACGATGAGAAATTGGTGCGAGCGATAGCGGCGAGCAAAATACCAGTTATCACGGGAGTGGGACATGAGGTAGATGAATCATTGGCGGATCTTGCTGCGGACGTGCGGGCTTCCACACCATCTAATGCGGCGGAAATGTTGACGAAAGGCCGAGAATTTGAGCGGCGGAAGATTCAAACTGCGGTTAATGGGATAGGGCGAGATTTATTAAGTCGGGTGGCGACGATGCACGAGATGAATGTGGCAAAAATGCGAAAAGTCTCGCAAGGATTGACGGCGAAATATATTGAGCCGATGGAGCGGGAAGTGCAGAGTAAAGTTTTTCAAATTTCGCAAAGTTTAATAAATAAATATATTGAGCCGATGGAAAGAAAAGTGAATGAGATGGTGCGAGGGGTGACGGAAAAAACGCAGAATGGATATGAAAGAGGATTATTGGATGTTCGGCAAAAAATAAAAATGCTAGAAATGTTAAATCCCGAAAAAGTATTAAAACAAGGTTATGCAATATTGTCTGGAAAAATATCACCGGGAAATGCGATTAAAATTACAACATTTACGCATGAAGTGGCGGCGGAAGTAAAAGAAGTGAGGAATAGACAATAATATATATAATATATGGTAAAGCAAAAATATTAATAAAGAGGAGATTTATGACAGAAACGAAACAGAATTTGAATGACAAAATTACAGAATTAGATAATCAAGTGGAATGGTTTTATTCGGATGAATTCCAACTGGATAAGGCGGTAGAAAAATATAAATCGGCGCTTTCGCTTGCAAAAGAAATTGAGAAAGACCTTAGCGAACTAAAAAATGAAATTGAGGTATTGACGGAAGATTTTAGTAAGTAATGTAGGGATTTGATTTTTATTAGAATTAGAATAAGTATGTTATAATAAAAATATGGATGATGATTTTAGCGGAAAAACGACGCCAAATGGGCAGATTTTGTCGTCTGGTACTCAACCATATAGAAGGATGAGCGGGCAGATGCCTGGATACCAGCCGAATGAGCCGACTGGAGGTTATCCGGGGGAAGGAATGAATAACCAGATGATGAGTAATCCGCAAATGAACGGTTCGCAGATGGGCGGGGGGATGCCTGGTTGGGCGGGAAATGGTATGAATAGCCAGATGCCTGGAGCGCCGATGCAACCGGGGATGCCGGGGCAGCCGATAGCGAGTGGTACTGGAAATGTACCGGCGATGATGCCGGATGCAGGCCATGGTTCGAAAGGACTTTTGAAGACTATTACGATTATTATTCTGTCGCTTGCATTGGTAACTTTTGTTGGATTGTTCGTCTGGATGTTTATGAGATATAACGAAGCGAATACCGATCTGGAAGGGAAATTGGAAATAGCGCGGACGGAAGCGGCGAATGCGCAAGAGGAAAAAGATTACGAAGCTTACCAGGAAGAAGCGAAAAACCCTTATCAATCATTTACGGGGCCGACGGACTATGGTTCGCTTTCATTTATGTACCCTAAGACTTGGAATCTGTATGTACCTGATGATGCGAGTGACGGTAGAGATTATCGGGCGTTCTTTAATCCAGGGCAAGTAGATAAAGTTGATAGCCCGACGTCGATTCATGCACTTAGAGTGACAATTAAGGATGAATCTTATGATGACGTGGTAAAAAGTTATCAGTCGTATGTGGAGCGTGAGGAAAAGGGACTAGCGGTAAAATCTATACAAATTGGAAAAGATGGAGCGATTACGGCGAATCTTTACACGGGAACGTTGCCTGATACTGAGGATTTGACGGGACATATTGTGGTATTCAAGATTCGGGATAAGGCGGTAATATTGCAGACGGATTCTATGTTATTTGAGGGGGAGTTTGATAAATTACTGTCAACAGTGACATTTGTCCAGTAAGTTTGTTTGCTAAATAGTTATGAAACAATAGACTCTTGATTTTTATAAAAAGTGAATTTGGATTTTTTGCGTTAATTATGTAAATAAGACGAGCAAGAAAGATGTTTTTGGTGGTGATAGATGGGGTGAGTGGTGTATAATAGAAGTATGGGAATGGAGGTAGATGGAGTGCTGGTGGCGGCACATGAACTGAAGGAGCCACTAGCAGTATTAAGACAGTTAGCGTTTGCGCTTCCTGAGATGGAACGGGCTGGTGAACAGATACGACGAGAAATGGTGGAGGTGTCGGAGCGAGCGATACGGCAAGTGAATGATTTGACAAAGATTCATCGGTTGGAAAAACAAGAATGTGAAATGGGTCCAGTGGTAGTGCGCGTGGTGTGCGATGAAGCGACAAATGAAGTGATGAGACTGTTTGATGAAAAGAAACAAAGAATTACTGTGTCGTATCGAAATCGGGCAAAGATAGTAACAGCAAATCGGGAGTTGCTCCGGAGTGTGATTTTTAATTTCTTAACTAACGCGATCCATTATGCGGATGAGGGGACAGAGACACAGGTAAGTGTGATGGATTCGTGTGGGCTGGTGCGTGTGGCGGTGAGGGATTATGGTCCGATGTTACCGACGGATGTGTGGCGAGAGATGAGACGGGGATTTATCAAACAGCCGACATCTATCGCGATGAGGCCGGGATCTTCGGGACTGGGACTCTATATCGCATCAAGGTTTTCACAGGCGATGCGAGCAAGGGTGGGGGCGGTGCGACATCGGGATGGGACGAGTTTTTATGTGGAGGTGCCAGTGTCAAAGCAAATGAGTCTGTGGGGATGAGAAGGAAGTTATTGGATGGTGAGGAGGAGTGATGATTTTCGTGATAGAAGACAATGAAATAATGGCGAGATGCCTAGCGAGGATGATACGAAAGGGGCTTACGAAGAAAAATAGCAAGGAAGCAAGCGCGTTGGGAATTGCCGGTAAAGAGAAAACAGATAAAGCTAGCGCGTCGGGAATTGCCGGTAAAACAGGGGTGGAGGAAGTGAAGATTTATCACAATGCTTATGAAGCGATGGAAGGATTAACGGATGAAGTGCCAGAACTGATTTTTTTGGATATATTGCTAGACGGGGTGGATGGATTTACTTTTTTGCACGAAATAATGTCGTATGAAGATACGGCGAAGATACCGATCGTACTAGTAACTTCACTAAAAATGAAGGGTGATTTATCTGTATATGGAGTGAAGGGGGTATTAAATAAGGAAACGATGACGCCGAGGGAAATAGAGAAGTATGTCAAGGAATATACAAAGTAAAGATATTAGGACGCCAGGGATAGTAATCAAGCGAGTGAATTATGGTGAGGCGGATAGGATCCTCACGATTATTACACCGAGTGGAAAGATTTCGGCGATTGCGAAAGGAGTGAGAAAAGCAAAATCAAAGCTAGCTGGTGGGGCAGAGATGTTGACGCTGGCGGATATAAATCTGCATGAGGGGAGAGGGGAAATGTATACAGTGACGGGGGCGAAGATGGTGGAACACTACGAGAAGATTTTGAAGGATTATGAGAAAACGGTGCTCGTGGGAAATATTTTAAAACGTGTGGCAAGAGCGGAACGTTTGGAAGATGAAAGGTATTTCTTGATTACTAGAGCATGTCTTTCGGAGCTTGCGAAAGGGGAGATAAATGATGAGTTAGTGGAAGCGTGGTTTTTATTGAATTTTACACAAGTGACAGAGCCGATAAATCTTTATCGTGATGTGGGGGGAGAAAAACTGGTGGTGGACGCGAGATACGAGTGGGATGTGGGGGAAAAAGCATTTCGAAAAGAGGAGAATGGTAAATACGGTGTGGAAGAAATAAAGTTTTTGAGAATTGCCATAACGGCAGACCTCGTTATTGTGAAGCGAGTGAGAGCGGGCGAGGAAATGATTGGGCGAATTTTGGAATTTGCGAGGATTATTGGTGTATAATATATATAAATAAGTGTAGGAGTGAAATGGGAAAGTTAGACGATATAGTAAGTCTATGTAAGAGACGGGGGTTTATTTATCAAGGTAGTGATGTGTATGGTGGAATGGCGGGGACTTGGGATTTTGGTCCTCTGGGGGTGAAGCTAAAAAAGAAGATGATGGATCTATGGTGGAGATTTTTCGTGGAAAAACGGGATGATATGTACGGGGTGGATGCGGCGATAATTATGAACCCGAGGACTTGGATAGCATCTGGACACACGGCGACTTTTGCGGATCCATTAGTGGAATGTAAGGAATGTAAAAATAGATTTCGGGCGGATAAAATAACCGATGGTTATGGTGAGTCCATTACGACAGAGGAATTCCTTGCGACACATACGAAATGTCCAGTGTGTGGAAAAGAAAATTGGGGGCCAATCCGGAAGTTTAATATGATGTTCCAGACGCATGTAGGAGCGGTACTCCCTGAGGATATGACGGAGAATCCAGAATTAGCCGAGAAAAATGTGGCATATCTCAGGCCGGAGACGGCGCAGGGGATTTTTACGAATTATAAGAACGTAGTAGATACTTTCTATCCTGATATACCATTTGGCATAGCGCAACAGGGGAAAGCATTTCGTAATGAAATATCGCCGAGGGATTTCATTTTGCGCGATCGTGAGTGCTCGCAAATGGAGATAGAATATTTCGTGAAGCCAGATACGTGGGAAGGGGAATTTGAAAAACTACGCGAACTTCAGCATACATTTCTGGAAGGAGTGCTGGGATTACCGGCTGAGATGATTCACGAGGAGGAAGTGCCAGAAGCGGATAGAGCACACTATAGTAAGCGAACGATTGATTTTATGTATGATTATCCAAATGGACGTGAGGAGCTGATGGGACTAGCATACCGGACGGATTTTGATCTTTCTAATATTGCTAGAGAGTCTGGAAAGAAGATGGAATATCGTGATAAGAATACGGGCGAGATATATACCCCACACGTCATAGAGCCATCCATTGGGGTAGAGAGATTATTCCTAGCGATACTCGCGGCGTTTTACGCGGAGGATAACGTGGGGGAGAGTGAGCGGGTGGTGCTGAGACTACCGGAAAACCTAGCGCCATATAAGTATTGCGTATCACCACTACTAAAAAACAAGCCGGAATTGGTCGCGAAGGCAAAAGAAATATATGATGATTTGCGCGAAAAATATATAGATGTAACATGGGATGATTCGGGAAACATTGGAAAGCGGTATCGTAAGCAAGACGAGATTGGGACGTGTGCGTGTATCGTGATTGATTTTGATACACTAGAGAATGATACAGTGACGGTGAGAGATAGAGATACAGCAAAACAAGAACGGGTGAAAATAAAAGATTTGTAATATATCCGTAATATGGGCTATTAGTGATTGAAATTATTTTTCCGTGGGGTATAATAAAAGCATAAAGGAGAAAAAGAAGTGGGTAATTATAGACAAACCGAAAGAAAAGATAAGGGAACTGTGATTGGGGTTTGCTTGGCGGTGATAGCAGTGATTGCGGCGGTGATTACGGTGGTTGTGTCGGTAGCGAATGGTGGGGTGAGTGGGGATACTTTTGCGACTACGGATACGAGATATGTAATAGAATATCCGGAGGAGTTTTTTAAAGACGAGTCAGTAAAAATGGATTATACGCCGAATAGAGTTTATGTGATTTATGAACATGATGGCGATAAGGTAAATGGGAAGATAATGTATTATGAATACGATGATGCGACTGTGGCGAGCGAAAAAATAGAGCCATTAAAAGAGGCTTTGGAGGAAGTGGCTTATGACAATATGGAAACAAAAGGGAAATACATTATCATTACAGCATCAAATGCGGTATATGGGGAGATGACGATGAATGAAGTGGAGTCTGAGCACGAATTCGTGGAGAGCATGAAAAAGATGTACGAAGAGACCACGGTAAAAGATGATAATGCTGATGTTGTGACGGAAGAAACCGTAGAGACAACAGAGACTACGGAAGCTACGGGGACTCCGGAGTCCGCAACGCCTACGGAGTAAGGATTTAAAAATAGCAAATATCCCCCGTAGTGGGGGATATTCTTGGCTTTGATAGAAATGGATTATTTTTGCTGTTCTAGGGAATCTTTCCATTCTTTCGCGGCGTCACTAAAAGCTTTCTTGGTGTCGCTGATGAACTTCTCGGTGTCTTTTTTCATTTTGTTTTCGGGATGAGCTTCATCGTAGCGATCGATGGCGGCGGTGATGACTTTTTTCGCTTCCTTGGCGTCTTTAAAACCCTTTACCGTGGTGGTGCCGGGTTTTTTCAAATCTTTGTAATGATTGAAATGGAACTCTATCTGCTCAATGAGACGCTTCGGGAGGTCTTCTAAGGTCTGGTAACGGTCGCCATTATTGCGGTCATCTGCTGGAACACAGATAATCTTATCATCGACTTCGCCATCATCAACGAATTTCATGACGCCGAGAATGCGAGTCTTTAGCCAGATGCCTGTCGTGAGAGGCTGGTCGGTAATAACAAGAGCGTCTAGCTCGTCACCGTCCTCGTCGATGGTCTGGGGGATAAAACCGTAATTGCATGGTTTCGCGAAGGCAATCGGCTCTACGCGATCAAGCATGAAACAAGCATGCTCGCGGTCCCATTCAATTTTATGATTGCTACCAGTAGGAATCTCGATGACGACATTTAGCTCGCCTTTTTCGTAATTCCCCGGAGTGAGTATTTTGTTAAAATCTGCCATAATATCTCCTTGTTATGGATTAATTATAACTTATTGAGACAAAAATCACAATATAACAGTATTTGAATTACAACTCCATCTGGGACGCCTCCAAAACCGGAAAAGTAAAGTTCAGTTCTGGACTACGTCCTATTATGAAGCGTGAACTTGACTTTTCCGGTGTTTTTTTGGGAAATTGTCCCAGATGGAGTGGTAATTCAAACTCACAAAAACGATTTATTATCATCGGAGAAGAATTCGTCAGGTTTCACAGTAGGGTGATCATCATTAGTGGCAGGTTTTGGTGCGGGTGTGGGGGCGTCGTTGGAGGTGAAGGTGATGACTGAGGTGGTGCCGGTGTCGAAGTCCTTTGCCTTTAGCTCGCCAGTCTTTATCTCGTCTTCGCCGATGACGATGCCGCCGCCAGCGACTTTGGCGGCATAGAGTAGCTTGTCGCTTAGTTTTTTGTCGGTAACGATAACGGTAGTGCTGTAATTATTTGACTGGAGGTCGTGAGCGACGTTATAGGCATATTCTATTTCATCGTTTGACAAAGGGATGATGGCGTAATCAAGAAGGCTCTGGGAGGAGGTGTCTAGCAAATGATTTTCATTAAGAACGAAGAAGAGACGAGTGAGGCCGATGGAACCACCAACGCCTGGAAATGGGCGGTCACTGAAGTAGGCGGTGAGATTATCGTAGCGACCACCACCACCAATGGAGCCGATATTTTTATATTCTGGCAAAACGAACTCAAAGACCGTACCTGTGTAGTAGTCAAGCCCGCGGATAATTTGCATGTCGGCGGAAATCTGATCGCCAAGTCCTAAAGACTCCAGTAGCCCGAGGACGAGGTCAAGCTCTTCAACGCCGATTTGATAGGTGTCGTTATTAATTTCAAGATTATTTAGGGCAGTGATAACATCGGAGCGCGAGCCGCGGAGATTTATGAAATTAAGAATGGTCTCTACCTGAGGTTTGGTGAGTTTTAGATCTTTCAGGCTGAGCTTCGTCTGTTCGGGGGTAACCTTCTCGGCATGGTCAATGATGTGGGAAATCTCATTCGTGTGGTCGGCTAGCCCGAGCGCGGCGAGGAGACCGGTGAGAATCTTGCGATTGCTGATACGGGCAAGGACGGGAGTCTCAAGATGAAAAGTAGAATAAGCATCTAACATAGTAATAATGACGTCGGCATCATAGGCAAGACTGAGCTTACCGCGGCCGACGACATCAATGTCGCATTGATAGAATTCACGGAAACGGCCCTTCTGAGCGCGCTCGCCACGATAGTTTAGACCGGTCTGCTGGACCTTAAATGGGAAATCTAAATCGTTCTCGTGGGCACAAACATAGCGAGCGA
Organism: Candidatus Saccharimonadota bacterium; assembly: GCA_017512085.1. GTDB lineage: Bacteria > Patescibacteriota > Saccharimonadia > Saccharimonadales > Saccharimonadaceae > Nanosyncoccus. The sequence continues at coordinate 5,516 of JAFWHD010000001.1, read as the reverse complement.
GAGGGACGGTGTGATCAAAACGGAGACCTTCGGAGGCGTGTTCAACTTTCTCGGAAGTCTTCATGACATTATAAATCTGCTTCTCAGTGTCGCCGCCCGCCTTTGCAGTGAGGACATCAAGACGCTCAATAGATGGAGTTTCAATATTGAAATAACCGTGACGCTTATAGACCTTTATGATGCGATTTTTGAGTTTATCAAAGGTGGCCTGAACGGTTGGTAATAATTCCTGTGCACCCGAAATCGGGGAAGTGTTGAGCTTTTTCATAAGATAATTATAGCATTACTGTAGGATTTTAGAAATAGAAATGAGCAATAATATATGTGATGAGATTCTGCTGGGTGAAATTGGTGTATGAATGATGGATTGGAAGGGGGGGAATGAAGCATGGGATGCTGATTGACGAGAAAATGGCGATAAAAGTACTTGCGTTTATGTATGAGCTTATGTTATCATGGTAACATGATGAGGTTTATAATGTTAGGCAAAAAAAGTAATAATAGAGTGTCTCGCAATGTTAATGGAATACTGGGCGTAGCGTTACTAGTGGCGATGGGGATACTGACGGGGGTGGGAAGTGAAATGACTTCCGCTGTCACTTATCAGTCCGAGGAAAGTATATTCTTTACTTTTAATCCTGCTATGTCTCTTACAGTATCTGGTGACCTAAATATTGATGATCTCGCACCTGGCTTAGTGGCGGATAGTAATATCATTACGGTCACAGCTGGAGCGAATTCATCGCTCGGCTATACATTATATGCCAATGTGGGGGATGCTGATAATAATTATACGGATTTACGCTTAGTTAGTACGGATGATGTGAATAAATTTGCTGTGCTACCCGCGCCAGTGACGACGCTGAATGACATTGGTAGTGGTAAGTGGGGATATAGCTATTGCGATGCTACGAGTAGTGCGGCGAATTGTAACACCGCAAGCAATTGGGTGTATGGCAGTGCTGGTAGCACCAACACCGGCTATGGTATCATGCCACTCTACAATAATGTTTCGCATGCTACGGATGTAAAAATAGCGGATACGAGCTCCGCGGATGCTACTACGGTGAAGTTTAAGATTGGGGCAAAATCATCAGACTCCCAAGTCGCGGGAACTTATACCAATGTAATTAATTTTATAGGCATACCAAAGATACAGACGGTGGATTATACACTAAGTTATGTAGATAGGAGTGGCACAGTATCGTCCAGCACTATGCCTTCCCCTAATCCACAGACTGGGACCACGACAGACGGCACCTTTACCATATCCAATGCTACACCTATAAATACAAATACGAACCTATCCTTCCTAGGGTGGTGTACGGTGGATAATGCAAGTGATATTACAAGTTGCTCTGGGACGATGATACATCCGGGGAGTATGTATGTAATAGCAAATCCTAGTGCGATTTGGAGTGGAAGTGTGTATGCGGTGTGGAAGGATAATACATTGTATATGCAGGATATAGCAGAGTGGAAAAATACCGAGCTACCAAATATAGGAGATGAGACTATTGCGGTAGATAAGAGAGATGGAAAAAAATATTATGTAGCCAAACTCCTCGATGGTAATATCTGGATGACACAGAATCTAGACTTCAATATCGGTAGTGCTACGATAAATAGTAGTAATACTGATGTCCCAGCGAACTGGAGTGATAGCCTCACCAGCACCTACTCTACCGGCACGACTACTTGGAATTACTCCGTTACAGCCCCCGAATCCTACGATCCGAGTGATAGATGCTGGAATGGGACACCTAGTACCACTACTGCCACTATCGATACCGGTACTACAGCTTGCGCCTCACTCGCTACTGCTCCAAATCATTATCATATAGGAAACTACTATAACTGGACAGCGGCAGTAGCGATGGCGGACTCTAGTAGCTATACTGAAGATAATACAGATGTAAATCAATCCATCTGTCCGGCTGGCTGGATGCTACCGAAGAAGACTGGCTCTGGTTCATTCTATAATTTAGTGAATAATAGGTATACTGCTGGTACTAGTGGTAATATCCACCTCGCACCTCCCTATTTCGTCTATGGCGGGTACTGGGGCGGTTCGTCGCGCTACCTTAGCTCAGGCGGCCTCTACTGGTCGTCCGTAGTCTACGATTCGCTCGCCTCGTACATCCTGTACTTCAATGCGAATGGCTACCTATTCCCCCAGTACGACAACGATCGCTACTACGGCTACTCAGTCCGTTGCATAGCTCGTCCGTAGTCTGAGCCACCCCCTATCTCCATCACCCCCTCCCCACAGCCACCCCTGTGGGGATTTGAGCCGGCAGGATTGATTCTGCATATTTATAGGTAGGGGGTTGATTTCTGGAGCGAACCGTGATAGTCTGATGTCGGTGGTAAGTATCTTGACATTATGGTGTCCGGTAAAAGCGGGAGCATATATTTTTATGTTGACCATGGACATCATCTACAATACTAGATAGTAGTGAGGGTTTCCCTGTAGTTTAACTTTCCAGAAAGAAAGGAGAGTAATCTTATGATCAGAATACTCAGGATTACAATATTTCATATTGTAATTACAGTCTCATTTGACGTAAGAAAACTATTCAAGAGAAAAAATCATCACCATTAGGTGATGATCGCCACCATGGTTCTAGAGATTTCTAGTAAATCTAGAACCATTTATGATTTTATTTTATCATTGTAAATAATGTTTTGCAAGGTTTTAATTATTTTATTCTTCGTGGTGGGCGATAGAGGAGTCGAACCTCTGTTTGCCCCTTGGGACGCACCAGAGGTTCCCAACGAAAAAAGGCCCACTGGAGCCCTGATGTGGTGGGCGATAGAGGAGTTGAACCTCTGACCTCGTCTACGTCAAAGACGCGCTCTAGCCAACTGAGCTAACCGCCCGATACATTTATTATATCACGAAAAATCGTAGATGAAAAGTATTAGATGAGGTCAATCGGTGGCATCTACATCAAGGGTGATATTAAGATTGTAATCCCGATATTGGGACTGGATTTCGTTGTAGATGTGACGATAGAGTTCCTCGCGATCTTTGACGGCGAAATCAATAATAATATCCAGATTTATAACTTTGTCGGCATTATCTATATAGAAACCGTGCATTTCGAGGATGCCTGGATGGGAAAAGACAATATTTTCTATATCTTTACGAGCTGCGATGCTACCTTTATCTTTGGTATTTATGGAATAGACACCAATCGTATGAATAATGACACCGTATTTTTCCATGATATTTTTCGTGATGCGGCGAGACATTTTATCTATTTCGTTAGCAGTGAGGGTATCGGGAACTTCTATATGGACGGAGCCGAGATATTTGTCTGGACCGTAATCAGTGAGGATAAGATCAAAGACACCTTCTACTTGTGGCTCTTTGGTAATTTCTTTTTTGATTTTGCGGGAAAGGTGACTTTCTACTCTGGTGCCGAGAATATTATTAACAGATTCCCTAATGAGGTCAATACCCGTCTTGATGATGAAGGCAGATACGAGGATGCCGACATAGGCTTCGATGTCAAATTGCCAAATCATATAAATAACAGCGGAAGCGAGGACGGAGATGGAAAGTAAAGCGTCGTTAAACGCATCAGCGCCGCTCGCGACCAGAGAATGGGAATGAATCTTTTTGCCAGTTTTCTTGACGTAGAGGCCGAGAATGAATTTTACGATGATACCAGCTATAAGGATGATGATGGTCGCGGTATTATAATCTGGCGTCTCGGGGTGGATGATTTTCTTGATGGACTCAATGAGAGCGGTGGCGCCTGCGTAGAGGACGATAGCGGAGACGATGAAGGCGGTCATGTGCTCAATGCGACCGTAGCCATAAGGATGTTTTTTATCGGGGGGCTTGTTGGCGAGTTTGGTGCCAATGATGGTAATGATACTAGATAGGGCATCACTGAGGTTGTTAATGGCATCGGTGATGATGGCAATGGAATTTGACATGAAGCCGACGAGGGCTTTGAATCCTACAAGAATTAAGTTCGCAATGATGCTAACAATACTAGTCTTAATGACGGTTTTTTCGCGTTTGGTTTTTGTCGTTTGTGACATATATATTATTATAGCATGGAATGATTTGAGATTTAGGATACAGGATAAAATGATGGGCGGAAGGTCTGGACTACCAGAGGGGTTTATGGAGGAAGGTGGTCGGGAGATGTGTTTGGAACTTTTTGATGAATATAAAAATATGGAAGATAAAAAATATATTAAGTGAGGTGACAACTAAGGAATGACAATAGAAAATCGCCCATGTGGGCGATTTTCTAGGTGGAATTACTACTTTATTTGTTTGCTTTTTGCTTTTTTACTAAAAATCCTACAGCTATGGCAAACCCGATAATTATAATAGGAGTAATGTCGCTCGTCATTTTTGTGCTGCCGCCCTCACCAGTGAATATACCGGTATCTGGGACTGGGATATCTTCTTCGTCATCGTCATTATCATCGTCGTCGCTTTCTTTTATTATCGTGAAGCTAGCTCGGGCACTTCCACTATCTGGTTCTGTAAAGAACGCTTCAAAGCTGTGCTCGCCCAGTCCAAGTGTATTTAGGAGACTGGCTGGGAGGACAATGGTCTGATTGTCTGGATCTACTACGCAGTAGGTCCTCATATCCATATATTCGTCATCAATTATAAGCAGGCCAGTGTCACAAAAGTCCGTGACATCGTTGTCAATTTTGAAGGATAAAGTCTCATCGCTCCCTAAGACATGCTCACCTCCATCACCTTCTAATACTTGGTAGATTCGGCGAAAAGTAGCATAGAAAGTAAGTGATTCTGTACCTGGAGTAACGGTGTAGATATTGTCTTTTACTTGGTCGGTGATTTCTTGACCGTTTAATTCTAGGTATGTTAATTCGTTTTCGGGCTCTGGAACTATACCGACTTCTACGTCTGTGCCACCGATGACTATATTTGGAACATCAAGAGTACCGTTGCCAGTTATATATTTATATACGGAGAGTTCGTGGCCGGCTCTCACGTAGGCATCCATGGTGACATTTCGTATTTGTTTGCCGATTTCGGTGCCGTCGTCAATGACGGCGAGCTCTAGGCTTACTGGCATACTGCGTTTCATAACTTCAACACTGTCTTTTACTTCAAAGGTGACGAATATGAGAGGATCGCCGGCTTGAACATGTATGCCTTCCTCACCAACAACATCATCCTCGCAATCTGGAGTATTCCAATCAAACTCGCCATCTCCCGTAGAGTAACAGAGCTGACTGATGCCAGAAGAATAATCCATCCAGCTCATATATCTTTCTAATTCTTCGTCTTCGTCGCTGATGGGGGTAAAATATCCATGTAGAGAGTGGATAGTCATTTCGCGCGCGGCTTTTAGGGTTACCGAGACTAGGCCTAGGCGTTGGTCTGGCTCGGTCGTGTCTAATTCGTTAAGGTTCAGGGTGCTGCCATCCGCGGCAAAATACTGTTCGGCGGCGGAGGTGCTAGGAATATAGAAATTTGATAATGCTAAAATTGCCGCTATGCTATATAGGGC
>JAFWHD010000015.1 GCA_017512085.1 Candidatus Saccharimonadota bacterium | reverse complement strand
TAGTTTGTTTTTATGTTTAACTAAAAACATGAATACTCCTTCAATTATGTGACCTATTATTATTTTTATTATATCACGAAATGTTTATGTTTTATTAAAAACAAAAAAACTCTTACTGGAGTTGATTTGTGGTAGGCGCGCTTCGCACTCCATTCGAGCTTTTAAGGAAATATGGCTTAACTGAATCCGTAGAGGCCTAGAACAATGACAATAAAGAAAAAATAAGAATATCAATGTCAATGAAGTAGAAAGCCGGCCATTAATAAGAAAAATTCATTTTTATTTAAGCTTTGGCTGATAAAATAAAAAACACAATAGTTAAAGAAAGGATTACATGAAAGATAGGAATCGTAGAAAAAAAGTTGTTGCATCCGCGCTCGTGATTGGCGCTATGGCTAGCGGAGCTGCAATGGCGTCCAACCAAATGGTTAATGCCACTAGTAACGACAATGGACAATCCGAATCTAGTGAAACTCATAAAAAGCCAGAGTTGAGCGAAGAAAGGGAAGCCGAAATCAAAGCCAAACTAGATGCCATGACCGAAGAAGAAAAGAAGGAGTGGTTGGAGAGTCACAAGCCAAAGGATGGCGAAAGACCAGAACGCGGCAAAAACCGAGGAAAACCGGCCGATTTAACGGATGAGGAGTGGGAGCAGAAAATAGCTGAGCTTAAAGAAAAGCTCGATGCTATGACCGACGAGGAAAGAAAAGAATGGTTAGAGAATCACAAGCCGAAAGGCGCTAATCCACCAGAACTCGGTGAACGTCCTGACTTTTCTGAATCTGGTGAACACCCAGAGTTGCCGGATTTCGAAAACGGCGAACACCCAACAGACTCATCGTCGGAAGCTCCTTCTGAAGAATAATCTGCTGCAAGACCGCCCTTCGGGGCGGTTTACATGATATACTAAAACTAGTGTTAATAAATAGGAGAAAAAATGGATTCAAATTCGCCGGGAGTTGTGTCTCCAGCAATGTCTACGGACGCCGCTGAACAAGATAACCAGAAACAAAATCGTAAAAACGTTCTAAAAATCGTCATTCCTGTCGCCGCAGTTCTGCTCATTGTCGTGGCGACATTTTTAATTATAAATCTAACAAAGACGAATTCATCAAGCGATAATGTCGTTTCGGTATTTTCCGACGAAGAAAGATTAAAACTCCTAGAAAACTATAGCCAAGACAATGAGAAATTAACACTAAATTCAAGTAACTGGTCTTATGACAGTTTAAACGGTGTTTATTATCAAATCGGGGTTTCTTACCTTGCAAATGCAGAGTCCAGTAACGAAACTCTCGGCATTTATATTCCCGAAGAATACATGAGTTGCAAAGAAGCCGATGATAATTTGTACTCCTGCGAGGTTAATAAAACTGGCAAGAAAGGCGACTATACAGCAGAGACTGCACCAATTGTTATCCCAGTTAATACCCCAGGCTACTCAGCTCAATCTGCCCCGTCAACATATAGCTATAAAACTATAAGCTCCTATGTCGATGCCGGCTTTATTTATCTCTATCCAGGCGTCCGTGGTCGCGCTGGCATGGAGGGCAGAAATGGTGGCGGCGCACCATCTGGCGAAGCGCCTTCTAGTGATGCACTAAGTGGTGAAGCGCCTTCTGGTGATGCGCCAAGTGGCGAAGCTCCATCAGGTGGTGCTCCGTCTGGAGAAATGCCTTCGGGCGAGAAACCATCTGGAGAAATGCCATCTGGCGAAGTGCCTTCTGGTAATGGTCCGAGTATGAACTCTGATAGTTCTAGCGAAACCGTCTCAAGTTCTAGTGATAATTCCGAATCCGCTTCTGGTGGCGCACCATATGGCGTCACCGACCTTAAAGCCGCCGTGCACTATTATCGTTTTAACTCTAAAAGTTTACCGGGTGATGCATCTAGGATGATTTCCTTTGGCCATTCTGGTGGTGGCGCGCAGTCTGCTATCCTCGGTGCTTCTGGCGACAGCACTCTTTACTATCCATATCTGACTTCTCTTGGCGCCGCCATGAAAGATACGAGTGGCAACCTAATCTCTGATGCTATTTATGGCTCAATGGACTGGTGTCCAATTACAAATCTAGATATTGCCGATGCGGCTTACGAATGGAACATGGGGCAATTTGCAAGTTCTAACACCCGAGCTGACAGCACTTTCACCGGCGCGCTTTCCGATGACCTCGCCGAAGCGTTTGCAAAATATATTAACGAGCTTGGCTTAAAAGACGAAGACGGCAATACTTTAAAACTTGAAGAATCCAGCGATGGTATCTATCTCAAAGGCTCATATTATGACTATCTCATGAATGAAATCATCACTTCTTATAATAATTATTTGAGCGATAATTCCGGTTCTTCTGCAACGAAACCGACCAGCTTGGAAGATTTCGTTTCAGCCCATAAATCCGCTTCCAAAACCGTCGGCGCTTTTGACTCTCCCGAGGGCAAGCAAACTGAAAACAACGTCTTTGGTGATGGTAACTCGGAATACAAACACTTTGACACTTTTGAATCCGAGCTCATTAATAATAACTCAGAAAAATACACTACTCTTTCTGGATGGGATTCAAGCTACCCATCCTCATTTAGCTCAGATCTCACCGCAACCGATTCACTTGGCGTATCAACTAAAACTCGCGTAGATATGTATAACCCGATGTATTACTTAGATGATTATTATGATGGCTACGGTGCCTCAAATGTGGCAAAGTATTGGCGTATTCGCTCTGGCATTGAACAGGGTGACACGGCTCTTACGACCGAGCTTAATCTAAAACTTGCCTTGAACCAACTTGATTCAGTAGAAGATGTCGACTTTGCGATGATTTGGGGTAAAGGTCACACCGAAGCCGAACGCACCGGCAACGCAACTTCCAACTTTATTTCTTGGGTAAAAGAAATTACAAAGTAAGCCAGAGATAGTTTTTTGAGACGACGAAGCCTTGTTTAAAATTGATGCATAAAAAAGGGTGATTTTTGAGATTAAATCACCATTTAATTTGCGTCTAGAACCCGAGTTTTCCACAGGTTCCCCTGTTGGTGAGGCGGGAGGGACTAGACTTTTGCTTCGCAAAAGTCTTCCGTTCCTCCTCGCTCAAAAGGTCATGAACAAGTTCACGACTTTTATTCGCTTCGTCGTCCGGTCGAACCCTACGGGTTCTTACCCCTCTATGTCATCAATATAAAAAGAATCCCTAAAGGGATTATTTTTATATATGGTAGCCGTGCTTCGCACGTCTTCCACTACGTCTCACTCAAAAAATCCAGAATAAATTCTGGATTTTCCTCGTTTCGACTTGTGGTGAGGCAGGAGGGGCTCGAACCCTCGACACCGGGCTTAAAAGGCCCGTGCTCTAACCAGCTGAGCTACTGCCCCATGTAAAATGATTACTAGGTTATTGTATCATAGATTGCGAAAAATGCCAAGTTTTGGTAAAATAAAAGTAAGATGAAGCGAAAAATCGTATTTATATTGGAGGGGCTCTATAATGGCGGGACGGAGATAGCTCTCATGCAGCTGACTCGGCAGATGGACCATGAGAAATACGATATTTACGTGTACTATGAGGACCATGAGTATAGTGATCCACGGATAGTGGAGAAGGTGCGTCCAAATGTAACGTTTCTTGAAAAGGGGCAAGAATTTGTAGCAGATGTAAAAATCATCGTAACATATATGGCGGATGAGGGGATTTTTCAGCAAATAAAATCACAAAAGACATATTTTTGGTTTCATACTTTTGATAAAGAAATAAATGAGTTTGTAAAAAAGCATGCGACGAAATTTGATGGTATAGTGACGGTGAGTGAGTTTTGCAAGAAAGGACTCAGTGAATGGAATTTGCCTTGCCCGATAAAAGTGATCAATAATTATGTAGATGCGGAAATGGTGCGGGCGGGGGCGGAAGAATCATGCGAAATGGAACTTTCTAGCGGGTTAAATTTTATCGTGGTGGCGAGATTTGCACCGAGTAAAAGATACGATAGAGTGAAGAAATTTTATGATGCGTGCGTGGAGAGAGATTTAGATTTTAAAATATTTATCATTGGTGATGCGAATGAATATCATCTGGAATACGGGAAATATATGGATGAAACATTTTCAAATTTAGATAATGTGGAGATGCTGGGAATGCAAGAAAATCCATATAAATATATGTCTAAGTGCGATTATACATTGGTATTAAGTGAGATTGAGAGTTGGAGTCTGGTGGTCTCAGAATCAAAAATCCTAGATGTGCCATGTATTTGCAGTGATTTTGGCCCGGAAGACGAACAGATAAAAGATGGCGTGAATGGGATAATATACATGGATGAAGATTATGCGTCGAGGCTGGACGAGGTGGTTTCTCAGCAGAAAGAGTTAAAGGAAAATCTGCGAGGTTTTCAATATGACAATGAAAAGATTTTGAGAAACTGGGATGAAGTATTGGAACAATAAATAATGATGGAGGAATGAAGCGAGGGAAGAATGTGGATTAGGGGAGCTCAAGAGGGCGGATTGACGCTAAACATAATAGACATGTCTTGATTTATTATAAATCTTGTGTTATAATATATAGATAAGGATAAGATGAAACACTTGGATAAGTGCGGAGTATTATGCAGAAAATTCTAAAAATCGGTATTGGTTTCGTGGCTGGTAGGCCTAATGTATGTAAGATAATTAATGCTTTTTATCTTGATGTAAAGAGGCAAATGCTGGAACTGGGGGAGGAATTTCAGGTGGTTTTTTATGTGTTGTATGATTTGCATTATCAGGGGGCAAAAGCGGAAGATTTTATGAATATTGATCCGGCGATAAATGCTGAGCCGAATATGGAAGTGCGATATATAGATGCGAGTGAGGTTGAAAAAATTCGAAAGGGGGTAAAACGAGATTATGGGGTGGCAGAGTCGGAGCTAGATTTCGTGTTTGGCTATGGACATGCAGAGGGGCGAAATACTTTGCTATATAAAGCTTATCTAGATGGAATGGATTATTTATTGTTTTGGGATGATGACGAGTATCCGTTGGCGTGTCTACAGGCAGGAGAGGGAAAAGTAACTTGGAAACGTCAGGATAATGTGGTAAAGCATATACAAACAATGCGTAGTGAAGATGCCGATGTAACGATTGGATATCATTGTGGATATGTTTCACCGATACCACATGTGAATCTTGAAAATCCGGAAGATGAAGAGATATTTGCGAATTTTATAGAGGGGATTAGCAACGAGCTGGTAACATGGAAGAGTATTAAGGAAAAATATCAAAATACGAATGGGGTTACTTTTGCGGATCCAAAGATAGCAGCAGGGGAAGGCGGATATGAAGTACCATTGACTTATGGGCGGAAATTTGTGGCGGGCTCAACGCTCTGTATTAATTTACAGCATTTTGAAAAAATTCCGGTGTTTTATAGTCCAAAAGCAGCGAGAGGGGAGGATACATTCTTTTCTTTCGGGTTGGATAAATGTAAAGTAATGAAGGTACCGATTTATCATTTTCATGATGGATTCCTGGGGTATACGGGAATTACGGAGGGGAGATTACCGGATGAGTTAGATCCGATTTATACGAGAGATGATTTGGTAAAGAAACGTTTCTATGGAGCGTGTTTAGGGTGGATAAAATACAAACCACTATTTTTATATATTAGTGATTGGAAAAACTATCAAGAAAATATAGGGCGGACGTATAGGGAATTGAACAAGAGCGTGGATGAAGTGAGTAGGATTTGTGGGAAGTATGATTTTCGTAATGTCTATAAAGAGTTAGAAAAATACGATAAAAACGTGAAAAATGACTACGAGAATTTCTCAAAAGCGAAGCAAATCTGGAAGATGCTAAAGAAATAAGAATTGGATAGGTGAGGAGCCTGGGGTGCGTCTGTATTTTGGGTGAATGCGCTGACCTTAATGGTGCGGTTTTGGTGGGGTTGTCTAGATGAGGTATATATTGACAAATGTAAGCATGTGTGGTATAATAAGGGTATAGATTAGGGTGGTTTGCCCTGACTAAGCTCATTTGAGAATGTTTGCAATGCTATAGATGGACTTTGACGTGTTTCTGCGGTTCGGTGTATGTATTTTCTTCAAAAATAACTAGACCGAACCGCGGAATAACCTGCGGTGGAACTTATGTTTGCCGGCGGGCGATAAACGCAAGGAGGAAATCTATGGAAAAACTGAAAGAAAACAGCATTCACATCAACGGTACTATCGTGGCGTGCTGGCCACAGTATGGTGAAAAGGAGGCAGTCATTGATGTGACGAACACTAGGAATGAGTTTAATAACTGCTATGCGGTGAACAATTCGGTGATTTGTTTCGTGGCTGACCATGAGGTCTACGTGACGCATTATACCCGCGAGGCGATTGCTACTCTTGAGGAAGCTGGCTTGGTAAAGAAGCACTTTTATGTGCCGTTTTCTAATTGGGATTATCCCAAATACGAGAAGTGTAAGTGGGAGCATCTGCGCGAGCTGGCGGACGAATCCTATTATAGGAACTATGAAAGAGATTCTGTCCAGTGGTGTGATGAATATGGCATCGGCGAACTGAGTGAGGATGTTATGCGTCGTTGTTTTAAAATCCCGCGTAGCGGTGTGCCGATAAAGAACCCGAATTACGAAAGCACTTATTACCCTGCGTGCAATGAGTTTTACGTGGATCGTGCCGTGATCGACAAACTTGGACGCTATTGCGTAAATAATGGAGTGGTCGTCTTTGTTTATCGTGATGGGCATACGTATGTAGCCAGTGGTTATTGGATCATAAAAGAGTTGCATCGGGCTGGGTTTAAGAAATCGGGTTTGTTTGTGCCTTTCAGTAATGGTGAGCAGATTACGGATTCTGGATTAGCAGCGGAGTGGCGGAGAGTATCTGTCGGTAGGTAAACATTCATATATTATGTCCTCGGCTTTCGCACAATCAGTGTGGGAAAAGTCGGGGACTTTTCTATTAAAAAACGAGACTGAAAGTCTCGTATAATTCGCGAAGCGAATTGGTGGCTCCGACTGGACTTGAACCAGTGACACAAGGCTCTTCAGGCCTCTGCTCTACCAACTGAGCTACAGAGCCACACTAGATACATTATAACACATCTGTGTTATAATGGAAAGATGAAAATTGGAGTGTTTGATAGTGGGAAGGGTGGAACGACGGTATTGGCCGAGATAAAGAAAGCTTTGCCAGGAGCGGAATATCGCTATATTGGCGATTCGGCGAATTGTCCGTATGGAGATAAGACGGATGAGGAGCTAATGCGGATAGTATGTGGACATGTGGAAACATTGCGGGAATGGGGGGCGGAAATAATCGTGATAGCATGCAATACAGCAACAACGAGGTGTATTAAAAGATTACGGGAGATGTATCCAGAAATTAAGTTTGTGGGCACTGAGCCGGCAGTAAAGTTGGCAGCGGAAAGTGGTGCTACTAGAATACTTGTAATGGCAACGGCGGGGACTGTGGCTGCGGAGCGTACGAAAAAACTGGCGCAGGATAATCAAAGAGTTGGACAAGAAATAGTATTGCTTGCGTGCCCAGGTCTTGCAGATGCGATAGAGAAGGATAAAAATGTAGATGAGATACTAGATATGGTGTTAGACGGAAGTGAGAGCGGTGATAGAGACGCTAGATATGGCACACCAGATGTAGTGGTGCTAGGCTGTACACATTATTCGTTAATCAGGAATAAGATTCAAAAGCGTTTCCCGAATGCGAAAATTATTGACGGAAATGAAGGGGTAAAAAACCGTGTGTTGGGGATAATAAAAGAATATAATATAAAATAAAAAACTAAACACTAGAATTTATAAGAGAATGTAACAAAAAAACGGGCTGGAATTAGTCCAGCCCGACTTTCGTTGTGATTATTTCTTTTTCTCGGTGTTCTCAGCGATGTCGCGAGTATTTCGCCAAATCATGATGAACATCATGGCTGCCTCATAAGCAAGCCTAATGACGATAGGAACGACAATGAGGAAGATGAGGAACATGAGGAATCCATAGCCGCCAGCACCCATGCCGAGGAAGCTGAATGAAAGAAGCATGACGTAGATAGTAGCTGCGTAATAAACAACTTTCAAAATAGGCTCAATCCACATGACCTTGAAGGATAAGAAATCCTTTAGCCATTTGGCGAATTTACCTTTGACAGGATTCTTGCTGCGAATGAAGAGGAAGTAAATAAGTATGCCACCGATGATAGCTAGGATTAAGGCGATAATACCCCAAATCTGCAAGCCCTGAGGCACGTTTGCATATACATCGTAGGAAGAATTTGTATATAGATTTGAATACAAATCTCCATTAGAAGTCGTGTCTAAATTATAATTTGACGCGAAATTAAACATTTTTATAACTCCTTTTGTTATTTATACCTTAATTTTAACATAAAAAAAGAAAAAAAGTCAATAATGAAATATGTTATAATAAGTGAATGAGCAGAGTGCCACTTGCTGAGAGGATGCGACCGACTACACTGGCGGAAGTGGTGGGGCAGGATGAAATAATCGGGCCAGGAAGGATTTTGACGGAGATAGCTGAGAAGAAAGAGCCGGTGAATTTGATTTTTTGGGGACCACCGGGGACAGGTAAGACGACGTTGGCGCGAATACTAGCAAAGGAATTTCAGGCAGATTTTGTGGAAATATCAGCGGTGACAGCTGGCAAAAAAGATGTCGAAATAGTAGTAGAGAGGGCGAAGCAGAATTGGAACCTAAAAATCCGAACAGTGTTATTCGTGGATGAAATACATCGGTTTAATAAGGCGCAACAAGATGCTTTTTTGCCGCATGTGGAGTCGGGATTAATTACACTGATCGGGGCGACGACGGAAAATCCGTCTTTTGAGGTGATTTCTCCGCTCCTTAGTCGGTCGCGAGTGGTGGTGGTATCGGCATTAACGAAGGATGAAATATTGACTGTATTGAGACGGGCGGTAAAGGAAGAAGGGGCAGAAGAGCGAGTGACGGAGGAGGCCCTGGACTATATTGCAGAGTTATCGGGTGGGGATGCGCGGTCTGCCCTGGGGGATTTGGAATTGGCGTTGTCGCTAGCAGAAAAAATAGATATTCGGGTAGCGATGGAAGCGGCGGGGCGGAAATTGCCTGGATATGACAAAAAAGGTGATAAACATTATGACACGATTTCGGCATTTATCAAGTCGATGCGAGGTTCGGATGTGGATGTAGCGCTTTATTATCTGGCGAGAATGGTGGAAGCGGGAGAGGATCCAAAGTTTATCGCGAGGCGAATGGTGATATTTGCGAGCGAAGATATAGGGCTGGCTGGAAATGGGGCACTTTCGCTCGCGACAGCATGCTTTCAGGCGGTGGAGCGAGTGGGGATGCCAGAGTCGGGATTGATTCTCGCACATACGACAGTAGCTCTCGCGAAATCAAAAAAAGATCGGTCATCAGCGGATGCGTGGTATAAAGCTTTGACACTGGCGCGACAGACACATAGCGAGCCGGTGCCGATATGGTTAAGAAATGCGCCGACGAAATTGATGAAGGATTTAGGTTATGGGAAGGGGCAAAAGTGGGAAGCAGGATTTCACCTAGATAAAAATTATTTACCGGATGCGATAAAAGACGAGAAAATATATAAAAATTAGAAAAATAAACCGTTTTTCGCTCAACGGGAGGTGGAAAAATTAGTTTTACTTATAATTTGGTAGTAATTTTTGTTCGCGGGTTGTTTACGCGCCTGGTAATTCTTACAACATTTCACTCAATCCTCGCCTCGATCACATAGCTACTCGTCTCGGATGAGGAAATGTTGTAAGAATAGCAGGGCTAAACAAATGCTCACAAAAATCACTACACAAATTATCAACAAACCCGTATCCCTACGACTTTTTAGGAAATTGTCCCAGATGGAGCAGTAGCTAAATATTACTATTTATTTTCTGGTTTGAGGCCTTCGTTTAGTAATGATTTTACGTAGCCATAATTGTTGATAAGATTGTAGCCACTCTGGGTGAATTTGTTGAATTTGAAATAGGGCATGCCGACGCGGGCTTCGGCCATGCGGGCGGCGGCAGATTTTACTTCGTCAAGGCTTTTATCCTCGCGGACACAAGTCTCAAAACTATCTCCTAGGCCGACGGATTTACCGATGTTAATCCAATAGTCTTTATTAATTTTTGACATGGCGGTGACGCCAGCTTTGCCATCTTCGTTAAAGAAATCGTTCCAGACACTGGAAACGGCTTTATTGTAATAGTCCCAGAATTTACCTTCACTTTTGGCGCAGAAAGTGGCTTCGGCGGAGTAACGAGAATTAATAGGATTACTGTCGCCGAATTCGTATAGATAATCTGCGAGACGAACTTCTAGTAGGATGTCATTGTCGGCGAGATATTTTTCAAAATCTTCTTCGTTTTCAACGAGAGAGTTTTCAAAGGCAATACAGTAAGGACAAACGAGATCGGAGTATATAATATAGTAGTTTTTGGCGTTAAGGTTGCCTTTTGTCATGGCTTCGTCCCAGATTTGTTCTTTTAATGAGGGCTTGGAAGTGGTAGTACTAATAATGCCCACAAAAATCAATGCGACTAAAATGATAATACCGCTAACGGTTAGAATGTTTTTGATTTTGCGACGCTTTTCCATGATTCTCCTTGTCTTTGGTCTTTGATTTACTGATTGCGGAAGAAGATGGGGTGGATTCAGCGGGAGCTGAGGTCTTTGCCTTCTTCTTGGCGAGATATTTTTCATTTACTATTATAACATAGACTTCCTCACCGAGACGCTTTAATGAAAGAATGGCGATGATGATGGCGATAATGGTGATAATGCGAGAGACGGCACCCACGATGAGGGCGGTGCCGGCTGAGGCAAACATACCAATGATTGGAGTGAGGAGAGTGACGCCACAAGTGGGGCAACCAGCGCCAAGGGCGATGAGACCAGTGATAAGACTAGCGGAGCCGATATTCTCGGCATTGGTGGTCTGAGATTTGCTACGTTTCTTGTGCCAGAGGAGAACAATAAGACCGATGAGGATGCTCTGTAATAATGAGATGCAGAAAATAGGTAGCCAGTCTGTGAAGGCTAAGTGGAAGCCGAAAATACCGAGGAATTTCTCCCGGATGAAAGGAAAGCCGATGGCGCTAGCCATGGAAAAATTGGCAGTGTCGGAGAAAAAGACCATAAGAAAGCCAAACAAGAAGTAACTCGGGACGAAGCCATACCAGAAACGTTTTTCCTTGGTCGCGAGCAGAATGCCCCTACCAGCTAAGATAAACTCGTCAAGCCATTTCCTCCAGTTCATACATCTAATTATAGCATAAAGATTTATATATTGAACATATCGCTTCATCTGGGATTTTGTTTCATAATTCGCAACAGATTTTATGATAGAGTATATCACTTCATCTGGGATTTTGTTTCATAATTCGTCGCACCTTCGGAGCTACGCGACGTGGTAAGTAATTTTACCACGTCGCTCCGCCTCTACAGCGGCAATTACGGATTTTTTACGTGCGCCGCGAATAATATTCGCAACTCCGCAAAAAACCCGATTGCCTTTATGTCCTCTGGTCGCGATCGAATTATGAAACAAACAGAGAAAAGAATTCAACTTTTAGACAATCTTTGCCAGTCGTTAAGAGATAGATCCGCAGGGCGAGCATCGGGGCTGAGATTTAGACGATTGAATATTTCCGCCCAGTCGTTTTTTGATTTGAGGCTGGAAAGATTATGGATGAGTTTCTTGCGTGGATTACTAAAACCTAATTTGATGAATTTGAAAATTTTGTCGTCAATGATAGGCGGATGAGGATCTAGAACAATGATTTGACTATCAACTTTTGGTGGTGGAGTGAATTCAGTTTTGCCGACGACGGAATCTAGGCTAATGGTGGCATGATTTTTGACAAAAAGGGAAAGGACGGTTTCTCTACTATCGGCGATACGTTCGGCGACTTCTTTTTGGATGAGAAGGACGATGCGAGCGGGGGGATTATCTAACGTTAGGATTTTTTCAATGATGGGACTCGTGATGTAGTAGGGAATGTTGCCAGCGATGACGTAATCTTCGTTAAGCGATGAAAAGTCGTATTTCAAAATGTCTTCATTTATGACAGTGAGGTTTTTACCAGGAAAAGAACCTGGTAAATTTTGGGCGAGATTGGAATCATATTCTATGGCAATGACTTTAGAGAATTTTCTCAGGAGCGATGAGGTGAGAGTACCGAGACCTGGACCGATTTCAACACAAAGAGAGAGATTTGGGCGAGTGGCAAGGTCAGCGATATGATTTAGAATTGTGCGATTATTCAGCCAGTTTTGGCCGAGGGATTTCTTGTTTTTCATTTTAATACCAGTGGTGAGCAACCCAGAAAGCCCAAGCACCTTGCCAGCCACCATAGCGACTTACGTAACCGGACATCCATTT
Source organism: Candidatus Saccharimonadota bacterium (assembly GCA_017512085.1). Taxonomy (GTDB): domain Bacteria; phylum Patescibacteriota; class Saccharimonadia; order Saccharimonadales; family Saccharimonadaceae; genus Nanosyncoccus. The sequence continues at coordinate 6,332 of JAFWHD010000015.1, read as the reverse complement.
AATCTGCGTGACGGGATTGGTCTGCCAGTCGGCGCCAGCAGAGGCCATTTTGTTGCCAGGAAGGGCCTGAGGAATACCATAGGCGCCAGAATAAGCGTTTGCAGCATCGGGGCGACAGCCGGATTCGTGATAAATAAGAGCGATAGCAGATTCAAGGTCGGCCTCACTGACGCCAGCTTCGCGAGCCCAGGCGGCACAGGTGGCTTGCTCGGGGCGAATAGAGGATTTCGCACCTTCGGCGACAACTCTGGGGATAGCTGGGCGGATAACTTCTTCGTTTACTAGCTCGCGAGAAACTTCAACATTATCTATATAATAGACATTATAATATAATTTCTTGGTGCCGACTTCGCCGAGATTACGGACTTCGCGGGTACCAGAGGGGAGATTTGTGTCTTTGATGATTTCTTCGGTGAAGGGGATTTCTTCCTCAACGGTGAGGGTGCGTCCACCATTGCGGACAACTTTGTAAACTTCGGCGGCGCCGCTCTCTAAGAAATTGTTATTGGGGATTTTTTTAATTTCATCACCATCGTAAATGGTGAGACCAGCTTCGCGAGCGATGGTGGCAGTGTCATAGCTTGCGGTCATGAAGTATTTTTCGGCTGTGTCGTCTTTTACGATGACTGGGTGGGCACGGTATATATTTATATGGTAATTATCTGCGTCAATGATGGTATCCAGAGTGGGCTCTACTTTATCGCCGTTACTTAAGACGATGTCAGCACGCTCCAAAGCGTCACCTACAGTGTGAGCATCGGTCTTTACGGTGAGTTTGTCGCCGTCATCATAAAAAGTAACATATTTATCACCTTCTGCTTCATAAGTATTATTACCGTCGCCTGCAGCATAGGTGCGAATGGTGGTAGCTTTTATAACGCAAGCAAAAAGGAGGATAAATGTTGCTGTAATAAGAATAATTAAAGCTTTATCGAATCTATGGGATAGCTTCATATATGTTATTATATCATACTTAAGTATAAAATGATAGGCTTTGCTAATAAAACTTAAAATTCACCCCGTGAAGGGTGAATTTAGCTCATTTCTAGGTAGAGTATATATCTAACCAAAATAACTCGACACTCGTCCTAGATACCTCCTACTTGTTCCGGTCGATCTCAACCTCGACCCGAACTGCTTATATTTTAGCATAGGGACATTGAATGTCAACCTTGATTTTTGGTGTTTTTGATGGTGTAAAATGATTTGACTAATTACAACATGATGTTGAAGAACAGCTTACTTTGTTCGGTTTTCTGGTTTTTTGCTCTGTTTTTTATTGCGAATAAAAAACTTTGGAAAAATGGCATGCTTGTGGAAAAGTCGAATTATTAATAAATAAATTTCGCGTATTATTCGCTCGTTTTTGTTTTATGGTGTTTTTATGGGATTCTATGGTATAATCGGGGTATGTTAGATGTGAAGTTTATACGGGATAATCTAGAACTCGTAAAAAAATCAACTAGAGAAAAAGGCTATAAGATAAACGTAGAGGAGGTATTAGAGCTTGATGATAAGAGGAAAAAGGAGTTAGGGCGAGTAGAGGAGCTTAGGCGCGAGAGAAATGAAATAGCGGCAAAAATGAAGGGTGGTAAACCCTCGGAGGATTTAATTGCTTCTGGGAAAAAGGTAAAGGAAGAACTGGCTGGGCTAGAAAAGGATTTATCTGAGACTGAGGCGAAATGCGCATCAGCTCTAAAGGCGATTCCAAATGTAATTTTTGACGATGTGCCCATCGGGGGTGAGGAGTGCTCGGTAGAGGTAAAAAAGTGGGGTGAACAGAAAAAAGAGGGCGTAGATCATTTGGATTATTGTTTGGCGCGTGACTGGGTGGATTTTGAAAAGGGGGCGAAGGTGGCGGGAACGAAGTTTTATTATTTGAAGAATGAATTAGTATTACTAGAAAATGCACTGGTGCAGTTTGGACTAAAGAAAGTAATAGAGAAAGGTTTTAAACCGATGACAGTGCCAGATCTGGTATCGTCAAAGGTCTTAGAGGGGACTGGTTTTAACCCGAGGACGAGTGAGCAGTCGGATGAGTATTTTGTGGAAGGGGAGGACTTGGCTCTAATTGCGACGGCGGAAATTCCACTTACAGGATACCATATGGGGGAGATTATTGATGAGGCGGATTTGCCGCTAATGTATGCTGGATATTCAGCTTGTTTTCGTAAAGAAGCAGGCTCGGCGGGGAAGCATACAAGAGGGCTATTTCGTGTGCATCAGTTTAATAAGCTAGAAATGTATGTGTTTTGTTTGCCAGAGAAGTCAAAGGAAATGCATGAGATGATACTCTCGGTAGAGGAAAACATTTGGCAGAGTCTCGGGATTCCGTACCATGTGATTAATATTGCGGCAGGGGACCTAGGGGCGCCAGCGGCGAAGAAATATGATGTGGAATATTGGTCGCCAGTTGACCAGACATATCGAGAGCTGACCTCTTGCTCTAACTGTACGGATTTCCAGGCGAGGAATCTAAATATTAGGGTGCGACGAGATGATGGAAAGGTAGAAGTGCTTCATACTTTGAATGGCACAGCGGTGTCACTGGCACGGACGATGGTGGCTGTGATAGAGAATTATGCTGTAGCTGGGGGCAAGATGAAAGTACCTGAAGTATTGAAGCCATATCTAGGGGATAAGGACGAGATTTAGATTGACAAAAACGATAAAATGTGATATAATGAAAGGAGATACACATGATTGATAAAATAGAGGTACAGGGGAGCGGATATAAGGTCGATGAGATGTTTACGAAATATGTAAACAAGAGACTATCTAAGCTGGATCGATATTTACCGCGGGGGATGAAAAAAGACGCAGTGATAAAACTAATGGTGACAAAGATTGGCACCAAAAATAAGGGGGATAAGTTTGAAATCTCGGCGACTATGAACATTACAGGTGGTAAGGAAATGATTGCGAAGGATGAGTGCACGAATGTGCTTGCAGGGGTGGATCTTATTGAGGCAAAACTAACTGGGCAGATACGAAGATATAAACTTGAAATGCAGCCGCATCGCCAAAAAAGAAGTCTAAAAGACCTCTTTATTAAGAGAAAATAGTATGATATAATAGGGGTATGATGAGTAGAGGAGACAAAAGTCTGGTAGAACTGGACGAAGATGATGATTTAGTTACTGAGGGGGAGGAGACCGAGGTTCTTGACGAAGAAGTTGTAGATGCGGATGAGGGTGACTTGGAAGATGATGCTCTTGACGTGGACGATGGGGAGTCTCGTGAGAATACATCTCAGTCGGTAGCAAAGGTTTCGCAGCAGAGACCACACAAGGAGAAGAAACCGACGGATAAATTAGCAGATAGGTCGGGACTCACGAAGTTTCTCCAGAGTGTGTTTGGGGATGCACAGAAGCGAGTGCTGAAGCGACTTTGGAAACGAGCAAAAGATATTGGTAAGCTTGAGCCGAAATATGAGGCGATGAGTGATGAAGAGCTGAAAGAGCAGTCGGTGATTTTTCGCGAGAAAATACAGAAGGCCTTAGCGCAAGGAGTGAAGGACGCGGATGGACAGAATAAAGAACATAAGCGAAAAAAGAAAACTCGCGAGAGAGATGATACTAAAATATTGAATGAGATTTTACCAGATGCTTTTGCGGTAGCGAGAGAAGCATCTAAGCGGGTGCTTGGTATGCGACCGTATGATGTACAATTAATCGGCGGAATGGTGCTAAATGAGGGGGCGGTAGCGGAAATGAAAACTGGCGAAGGAAAGACGCTCGTGGCGATGTTGCCGGCATATTTGAATGGTCTCACTGGACGTGGGGTTCATGTGGTGACGGTGAATGATTATTTGGCGCAACGTGATGCGGGGTGGAATGGGCCCGTGTATGATTTCCTAGGGCTTACAGTAGCAGTAATTGTTAATAATGCGTCATTTATCTATGATAAAGATTTTGAGAATACGGAACACGCAGATGAGAGATTTTTGCATCTTAGGCCCTGTACGAGAAAAGAGGCCTATGCGGCAGATGTGACTTATGGGACTAATAATGAATTTGGTTTTGATTATCTGCGAGATAATATGACGAGTGAGGTGAAATACCTAAGGCAGAGAGAGCTGAATTTTGCTATCGTGGATGAGGTGGATTCCATTCTTATAGATGAAGCGAGGACACCGCTAATTATTTCCGCACCAGCGGGAGACAATCCAGAAGCATATTATCAATTTGCAAAGATAGCAGCAAGACTTACGCCAGATGATTATGTATTTGACGAAAAGAGACGCTCAGTCACATTGACTGATCAAGGAATAGAAAAAGTCCAAGAAATGCTTGGCGTAGATAATCTTTATTCTACGAAGAACACGCGTCTAGTCTATCACCTGGAACAGGCAATACGGGCGGAAATTGTATTTAAGCGGGATAAGGATTATGTGGTGACGAATTCGGGCGATGTAGTAATCGTGGATGAACATACAGGACGACTCATGCAGGGGCGACGCTATAATGAGGGGCTACACCAAGCGATTGAGGCGAAAGAGGGAGTAGCGGTAAAACAAGAGTCTATGACGCTCGCGACGATTTCGTTCCAGAATTTCTTCCGGCTGTATAAGAAATTATCTGGTATGACGGGTACGGCATTCACGGAAGCGGAGGAATTTCAACAGATTTATGCGCTTGACGTGATACAGATACCGCCGAATAGACCGATCCAGCGGGTAGATAAGGATGATTTGATTTATAAGACAAAGGCTGGAAAGCTAAAAGCGATTGCAGAAGAAATAAAGAAATACCACGCAAAGGGACAACCAGTGCTCGTGGGATCTGGCTCTATTGCGAACAATGAAGAGATTGCGCGATATTTGGACCATGAGGGAATACAATATGAGATTTTGAATGCGAAGAATAATGAACGCGAGGCGGCAATCATTGCGAAGGCAGGCGAAAAAGGAGCGATTACTCTAGCGACGAATATGGCTGGACGAGGAACGGATATTAAACTTGGTGAAGGTGTGGCAGAACTTGGTGGTCTCGTGGTGATTGGTTCTGAACGACATGATTCAAGACGAGTAGATAATCAGCTAAGAGGTCGTGGTGGACGACAAGGGGATCCTGGGACGACGCAGTTCTTTGTATCGTGCGAAGACGATTTAATGCGAATATTCCAGGGCGACAGAGTGAAGATGTTGATGATGAGGTTGGGGGTGCCAGATGACGTGCCGATTCAAACGAAATCAATATCAAAGACTTTGGAAGCGGCGCAGAAGCGAATAGAGGGATTTAACTTTGATTCGCGAAAGAATGTGGTCCAGTATGATAATGTGATTAACAGGCATCGTAAAGTAGTCTATCTAATGCGACGAAAAATTCTCATGGGTGAGGATATTCATTCAGAGATAGAGAGACTAATGCGAGATGAGACAAAGATGCTAACGGCTGATTCGTCGCGCGTGAATAAGAATTTTGATAAGGAATTTAAGGCGGTATTTGATTTTGATGAGAATTTAATCCATGGGATAGGTGTAAAGCGAAAGGAAGCGGAACGAGCGAAATTAGCATACGAGGCGGTAAAAGAAGCTTACCAAAAGAAAGAAGAAGAATTTGGTGAGGAGACGATGCGTAAAATTGAGCGCGAAGTTTACCTGAAGGTGCTAGATGTGCTCTGGATGCAACATTTGGAAAATATGCAACATCTTCGCGAGGGAATACATTGGCGAAGTGTAGGACAGAGGGATCCACTAGTGGAGTATCGTTCGGAATCACAGAAACTGTTTGACAACTTGCAGAGGAACCTAAGAGAAGAAGTATTAAAGATACTACTAACGGTGACACCATCTGAGGCGGCTGAGGAAAAGATAACTGATGGTGAGGAGTATGACTCCGAACTTACAAAGATGGCAGAGTCGCAAACGGAAAAAGGCGTAAATGAAATCTCAAAGGGAGACCGAAACCTTGACAATGAGTTTAAAAAGCCGAGTGGCAAGAGCGATAAGACAAATGTAACAGTACGAACGATTGGGGGAGGAGCGTCTGGTGTTGGACGGAGCGCGACGAAGAAGTCATCTTCAAAGCGAAAGAAGAAGAATAAGAAACGTAAGTAATAGGTAAGGGGGAAAGTGTCAGGAGCGAGGTATATTATTGGTGCGATAAATGGGGGATTTTGATGGTGAAACATTCAGTAGAGGAAGTAGTGCTAAAATCGGGTGCGCGGGGGCTTCTCATCCATATTCCTGGGGCGAGTGTGATGGCGATGAGATTTGAGTTCCGCGCGGGGATGCTTTATGCGAAAAGTAAAAAAGTATATGAGATTCCACATCTAGTAGAACATTTGGCTTTTGGTGCGAATGCGAAATTCCGTAATGAACAGGCATT
>JAFWHD010000014.1 GCA_017512085.1 Candidatus Saccharimonadota bacterium | reverse complement strand
TGCGCAAAGGCTGTCATATTTCCAATATACGCATAATTTTTTGTTTCATCTAAAAGCGTAATCCCTACCCACGAACAAAGAAGCGTCGTCCCATTAAAAATCAGATTTATTACTGGCCCCATCATCTCCAATATTCCATCTAGATACATCATTAGTTTAGTTAGTTTATTATTACCGCCACTAAATTTTTCCTTTTCAATTTTTTCGTTACCGAACGCGCGAATTACTCTCAGTCCAGTCAAATTCTCCCGTGTCACTAATGTAATTCGGTCAATTAACTTTTGAAAAATCTTAAATTTCGGCACTACTAAAGTGAGAATAATTGTTGCAACAATCACGATTGCCGTCACACCTACCACGACAATCCAACTCATTTCCACTGCGGTCCGTATTGCCATCACCAATGCAAAAATAAACATCATTGGCGAGAATAGCATTAGTGACAGCATCATCATAATAGCCTGCTGCACCTGTGTCACATCATTTGTCGTCCTATTAATTAGTGAAGCGGTGCTAATGTCTTTGGTATCTTCTAGGTTTAGCGAAAGCACCTTTACGTAAATCGCTGCTCGCACATCTCGTGAATATTTGGCCCCGATTCTCGCCGAGAAATAATTTGCACCGAGCGAGCAAGCCCCCGCTACGATTGTCATCATTAGCATTACTAGTCCTTGCCGCCAAATATAATCAGTGTTATTGGGTACGATACCATTATTGATTACGTCCGCCATGATTGACGGTAACATCAGCGTACAAAAAGCCTGACCGCCCGTCATTACGAGGAGTAGTATTACTTGCCACCAATATGGTTTTAGAAATCTCAATAATTTGAACATCTAAAATTAAACCTGCCTTTTTCGTCGTTTCTTTTCCAAATGCATTATCAAGTATAACACAAGTCCCATCAAAATATAAATATAATATGAGAAAAATCTCCACAAGAGCATCGCCCAGAACACATATCCCGTAGAAAGAGCAGAAAAAACTACAAAAAATGTTCCTTCCGCCGCTCCCGAGTTGCCAGGAGTAGGAATAAAATATACCGCGGCTGTTACTGCTACTGTAGTTACAAAGCATGGTAAGAAATCCATATTCCCGCCAAACGCTGTCAAGACGAAAAACGGTATCATCGAAATCAATATATGAAAAATAACCGAGCAAATTATTACCTTGAGTGACAATCCTTTGCATTTTGTGATTTGCCGAATACTTCGCGTATATTCGGCGATTTCATTTTCTAGTTTCCGCGAGGTTTCTTTTGGATTTTTTACGATGTGGATTTTGGCTAACCATTTCACGAACTTGTTAATGATTTCTGTCATTCCTTTTGGCAACATCATCGCTATGCCAACTATCGCCGGCCAAAAAGCATAAAATATCAGCCCGAAGCATGCCGTTCCAATGAGCGCCGCATTATTTATCGTATAGCTCCCGATTAGAAAACAAATTGTTGCGATGATAAGAAAGCCAATCTGTCCTGCCACCATGCCAAACATAGGGATAGCAGTCGCTGAGCCAGATGGTAGCCCACTATGCTTCCGCATATAATATATTTGATATGGCTGGCCACCAATCGCTGCTGGCGTAATATTATCATAGTATCGCCCGAGTAGATATTGTCTCGCTGCTGTTTTATAAATATGTTTTCGGCTGTATTTCTTATCTTTCGGCATCATTCTTTTTATCATTAGTACATATTTATATATTTCCAGTAGAATCGCAATTATAAAACATAACGTCGCTGGTACTAAATAACCCCATTCTATATGCACAGTTGAGAGCTCAGCGGCATTTTTTGAATTACCAAACTCTGCCACCGCGGTCGCTACTATTACACCCACATTTAGCAGAATGAAAATTATGGTAAGAATAGGTTTTCGTATCAGCCGCAAGTCAAACTCTTTCCAATTCATCCTCGCTCCAGATTTCTTTTCACCTGGGCTATCAAATTTTTGTTTGTTTTCTGTCATTTATTACTCGCGCAGTGCCCGGATATTAGGATATTCTTCGATCAATACTTTAATACATCCTGCTATCGGTATTGAGATGATTGCCCCGAGCAGTCCAAACATATACATTCCAATCACGATAGAGCCAAGTATCACTAGTGCTTGCAGCTGCAACGCATCGCCCTGAATCTTTGGCGCGATTACATTGTTTTCTATTTGTGCATATATTATATATATTACGCCAAACGCCGCACCCGCTACTGGATTTGAAAAGACCAGTATGAGCGTTACGAGAGTCCCACCGATAAATTGTCCAAACATAGGAATTAGGTAAAATGTCATCGTAATCATCCCCATCGGTAGAGCGAGGGACTGCGAGAAGCCAAAGATGAGTGACAAGACAAAAACTAATGCTGCCGCCACCGCACCATCAAGTATCGCCACTGTTACTTGTTTTGATACGTAGGTAGATACCACACCAGCCATTCGCGAAACCACCCGCCGCACTACCGTGACGGTTTTCTTATTATCTTTGCGGCCCAAGCCGTTCCAGAGTTGATTCATAAGCTCCGGGCCTTGGAGAAGCATGAGCAAAGTAAGAACGAGGGATAAACCAATCTTAGTCGCTACGTCCGCTATCCCACCCACGCTAGACATTAAATTGTTCCCCAAAAACCCCAGGATATTATTGGAAATATCCGAAAGGCCAGTATTTATCTGGCTCTGCAAATCTGCTATGCCAATTGATCTACCAAAGGCATTCACTCCGTCCCATCCGCCAAGTGTATTTTGGAACGTCTGTGGGAAATGTTCCACAAACTTCGCCGTCTCATTTACCACTACCGGCCCTACTATTGCCACTATTGCTCCTATTATTAATACCACTATCACATAGGCCATCACTGCGGACGCGGTCTGGTGTTTCTTACTCGTGCCAAAAAGTCGTCCAAAAAGATTATCTACTTTTCTCACTAGTGGTCTTAGCGCTAATGCTAGGAATAAAGAAATGCCGACTATAATTAATCCAGTCGCTGCTTTCTGCACTAATATAAACACCAACACGATAACTACTGGAATCATCCAGAACTTTACCATTTTGTATGTGTCGCTCTCGCTATTCTTCGCCATAGACCTCCTAATATACCTCCATTATATCATACTTTAGAAAATGTGATATAATAATCTTAATGAAATTACTCATGCATGCATGCTGTGCCCCGTGTAGCGTATATTGTATTGACTCTCTCCGTGCCGAAGGTATTGAGCCGACACTTTTTTGGTATAATCCTAATATTCATCCATACCAAGAATATAAAGCCCGCCGTGACTGTCTAAAGGAATACGCGAAATCCGTTAATGTCAAGCTTATCATTGACGAGGAATATGGACTCATTAAACATTGTCGGCACGCAGTCAATGATTTAGAAGGTCGCTGTGTGAATTATTGCTATCCTCACCGCTTAGACCGACTCGTGCGTTACGCTGCCACGCATGATTACGACACATTCTCTACTACTTTATTATATTCCCCCTATCAAAAGCACGATGAAATTATAAATATCTGCAAAAAACTCTCAGCTCTTTCGGATTTGGATTTTCTTTACCGCGATTTTCGCGTCGGCTATCGCGAAGGTCAAGCAAAAGCTCGCACCGCTGGTCTCTATATGCAAAAGTATTGTGGCTGTATTTTTTCCGAGGCAGACCGCTACGCGAAGCAAATCGCTAGAGATAAGAAGTTAGAATGGTAACAGAACAAAATAAAACTCTTAAATGAGTGAGCATTGTTTTTGCCCAGTATCATTATTACAACTTTTCTCCATAAAAAATCACCCAAACATTGATTTTTTATTGGATGAAATGTTGTAATAATTATCATGGCGCCAAAAACACCGCTCACGAATTAAGAGTTTTATTTTGTCATAGCACCGCTCACGAATTAAGAGTTTTACCTCACTGTAACACCTTATTGGACTAATAATCTCAAAAATGCTATAATATATATAATATGTTAGTCTCAGATTTTGATTATAATTTACCAGAAGAGCGCATCGCGAAATATCCGCCTAAGGAACGCGGCTCTACTAGGATGTTGGTTTTAAATCGTCGGACTGGCGAATATCAGGATTCTTATTATTGTAGCCTAGATCAATTCCTTCATGCTGGCGATGTCCTGATTTTGAATGATACCCGCGTCATGCAATCGCGACTTTTTTGCACCTTGCCAGATGGTCGCGAGCGTGAGCTTGTCGTCTTGGAAAAACACGGCGACTCCCCTCAGCGGGTAATGTACCGTGGCAAACTTCATGATGGAGATGTCCTGGCTGTCAAAGGTTCACACGATACTCGCGTTAAGATTACTCACATTCTCGGTAATGGTATCGCCGAGGTGGAATCGGATATACCTCTAGCTGATTTAGCTGAGAAATATGGCACCGTTCCCTTGCCACCCTATCTTCATCGTGATGCGACAGAATCCGATAAAGCTCGTTACCAGACCGTCTGGGCTAACGAAATGGGTTCTGCCGCTGCCCCTACTGCCTCGCTTAATATGACGGACGAGCTTCTCTCCCGCCTGAGGCAGAAAGGTGTGATTATTAAATATCTCACTCTCCATGTCGGTCTCGGGACTTTTCTCCCCATTCGTACCGACAATGTTGAGGACCACGAAATGCACTCGGAGTGGTTTCATATTCCAGACGACACCATAGAAGCAATCAAAAATGTAAAAGCAGAACTCCATCGCATTGAAACGACTCATGCGACCAAAAATCCCGACGAGGAACACTTTGTTTCTCTCGCTTCACCTCGCATTATTGCTGTCGGTACCACCGTCGCACGCACTCTTGAATATTACGCACAGACTGGTCAGGTGTCTGGCGAAGATGACATTTTTATTTATCCAGGTTTTCATTTTCAAATTATTGACGCTCTCCTGACAAATTTCCACGCCCCGAAATCCACCGTTCTCATGCTCGCCAGCGCCTTTGCTGGCTGGGAGCATCTTCATGCTGCTTACGACCACTGTGTCACTGCGAAATATAATTTTCTCAGTTATGGAGATTCAATGTTTATATGTTAAAGTTTGATATAAAAAAGAAAACAGGTCTCGCTCGCGTCGGCACTATACATACAGCACACGGCGACATAAAAACACCAGCCTTTATTGGCGCCGCTACTCGTGCCACCGTCAAATCTCTAACCATGAGTGAGATGCGTACACTGGGTTCACAGGGAATCCTCGCGAACACCTACCATCTTATCCTCGCTCCTGGCTCAGATCTCATTCAAGAATTTGGTGGTCTTGCCGAGTTCAGTTCTTGGCACGGGCCGACCTTTACTGATTCTGGTGGTTTTCAGATTTTTTCCCTCCCCAGTGCAAAAATTGCAGAAGAAGGCGTCAAATTCAAATCTCATATCAATGGTGCGAAATTAGAAATGACTCCCGAGTCATCCATGCGAGACCAATGGAAAATCGGCGCCGACATCCACATGGCCTTTGACCACCTTGCAAAATCGGAAAACTATGACGACATGAAAGAAGCCATGCTTCGCACACATCGTTGGCTAGATCGCTGCGTGGCAGAACACGGGAGATTGTCAGGGCAAGTGGCACTTCTAGAAGGGGATCTTTCGCGACAACGGGAGCGAACGAAGGCGACGGGCCCCGTAACGAGCATCTCTTGGGACGCGTTAGCAAAGCGAAGCGAGCGTCCAGGCGCGAGGAGCAATGCTCAGGCTAAAATGCCACTTGCTTATAGCCAATCTCTCTACGCTGTCGTCCAGGGCGGTACTTTCCTAGACCTTCGCGCCGAGTCGGCTCGTTATTGTGCTAGTGTAAATCCCGATGGTTTCGGTATCGGCGGTGTCTTTACCGCAGATGGCATGGCAGAAATGCTGGAGACGGTGAATACTATTCTTCCCGAGAATAAACCTCGCCATCTCCTCGGCATGGGGCAGGAGCCGCGCGATTTATTCATCGGCGCCGAGTATGGGATTGATACTTTTGATTGTGTCGGCCCGACTCGCATGGCCAGGAATGGTACTCTCTATACTCACGATGGGCGCATTAATATCAAAAATGCGAAATTCACTCGCGACTCTGCGCCAGTGGATGCAGAATGTGACTGCGAATGTTGTAAAAACCACACTCGCGCTTACCTCCACCATCTTTTTAAGACCGACGAAATCACCGCGAAAGTCCTCGCCAGTATTCACAATGAGCATTTTATTGTCTCCACCGTGGATAATATCCGCCAGTCACTCATGGACGATACTTTTGAAAAATATAAACGAACTTTCTTGGATAGGTATTATAAAAGTTCGAATAGCTAATTTAAGTGCATTGAGCGAGCCAACGAAAATTTCGAAAAATTTAGGAAAAATTCGTAGCGAGACCCCCACCCGGCGTGAGACGCGAATCTTTCCGTAAAAAATTTTGAGAAATTTTCTTGACGCGAGTGAACCGCATCTTAAATTAGTTATTCGAACTTTATGACAAGTATTCCCAGATGGGTCCGTCAGCTGTATCATTCACCTTTATATTTTTTTCTGCCAGTTTATCACGCAGGTTATCCGCTTGTTTATAGTTTTTCGCTTCTCGCGCCTGCTCTCGCTCACGAATTAGTCGCCAAACTTCTTCAGTGATATCTGGTGTATCTTTGATGAGGTTTAGTCCAAATAACTCGTCCACCTTCCGCCAATCATCCAAAGACAAAATAGAATTGTCAATAAGCGAAAACGCTTCCGCCGAATTTAGATTATTATTTACTGCATCCAGTATTGACGTGTATGCGTCACCGTCACTTATCTCTTTTTGATACAGATACGCGATTCTATTTCTCCAGTTTAGCCTCCGTGCCTGAGCCGCGCCGAGAGATTCAAAGGTAAAATTCCGTGTCCCTTGATAATGTCCCGACAGCACCCACATTTTATAATCCATCGGCGAGAATCCTTTTGCGGCTAGGTCATTAAATAAATACACATTCCCTAGTGATTTGCTAATCTTCTCACCGTCAATCGTAATGAAATTCGCGTGTATCCAATATTTTGCTAACTCCGTCCCGTAGGCTGCATAGGTTTCCGCGATTTCATTCGTGTGATGTACTGGGATATGGTCTATTCCGCCCGCGTGTATATCTATCGGCTCACCCAGTTCCTCATGAATGATAGTAGAACATTCTAGGTGCCAACCAGGATATCCAGGACGCCCCAAATAATCCCACCGCATCGCGTGTTTTTCTCCTGGCTTAATAAATTTCCATACCGCAAAATCGGACGGATTAATTTTTTCATCCGAGCATTCCACTCTTGCCCCCGCTTTTAGTCCACCTAAATCCAATTTTGCAAAATCCGCATAGCCAGGAAATTTTGCCGTATCATAATAAACCCCATCCTGAGTCTCATAAGTAAAACCATGTCCACTCATGAGATCCACTGCCTTCATATCTGCTTCAATGTAGTCTGTCGCCCTAGCGATTACTTCTGGCTCAGCTAGATTTAGCGCACGGAAATTTTTTAGAAAATCATCTATATAGTAATCGGCAATTTCATACACGCTCTTTCCCTCGCGCGCCGCGCCTTTTTCAAGCTTATCTTCTCCATCATCACCATCGGACACTAAATGCCCCACATCAGTCAGATTTAGCACGCGCCGCACATTGTAGCCATCCGCCCGCAAAGTCCTGATTAGTAAATCCCAATAAATATACGCCGCATAATTTCCAATGTGCTGATAATTATAGACCGTCGGCCCACAAGTGTATATTTTTACCTCGCCACTGCCAGACAATGGTCTAAAAGTCTCAACTTTTCTTGTCGCAGTATTATATATTTTTAGCGTCATTCCGTTTTTCCTTTTATCGCATCTACGATTGCTGTGAATTTTTCTGGCGACACTCCATGTGCTCCTTCGGTCTCCACTGCCTTAATAAGTGGATTTTTTTCTAAGACACCTGGATAGTTAAAGGCCGCAATGATATTATCTTTTTTTCCATAAATCATCGTGGTCGGCACGCTTGCTTGTACGAGATACTGATAGTTTTCTGGATTCTTGATGATAGATTCCAGTTCGTTCTGGAAGACCTTAGACTTCACTATCTCTGCGTCCCTCTCAGCTACCGCTTCACAGAATTTTTCCATCGCAATGTCAAAAATCGGATTTTTGATGTCATCGGCTGTATAGACTGGCGCCGAGATGAGAACCATACGGAGAATAGTCCCAGCAGGAGCGACCTTAGACTCGACGAGCATTCCACTTTCCTCGGGAGGGGTGCCCGTCACTATCATGTGGCCACGACCTATGCGAATATACTTATCTACTAGCCTTTCCGCTAACATCGTCCCCATTGAATGTCCGCAGATTACTATTGGCGTATCCACATCTAGCTCCGCTAGTGAATTTTCTATCGCCGCCATTTGCTCGTCTAGGTCATAATTGTATTCGTCTGATTTCGGCGATTGTCCTACACCTAGTAGGTCATAAGATACCACCCTTACCCCAGGTATTTTCTTTTCTCGCAAATACTCGAAAAACGTATTGAAACTGCTAGAATCCGACGCTATCCCATGTAGAAAAATCGCCGTCACTTCTGCTTTTCCGTCGGTTACGAAATCATTTGTTTTAGTTAGTTTTAGGTTACTACGCATATCAGCTCTCCTTATTAAATAATATTATTGACGGATAGTCAAATACATTTCCTAATCCATCATCATTTATTTTCTGCCTCCATATAAGCGGCGGTCAACTCTGGTATTACCCTCACCAAATCTGCCACCACCTCCTCGTATGACGTATCATAAGTCCGGAATCCTGCCGCATACGGATGCCCACCTCCGCCATAATACTCCGCGATTTTATCGGCTATGGGCGTAGTTGACGAAGCTCGTATCTTTCCCGTCACCTTCCCATCTGGGTAAGTTTTTATCGCGACCGCTACCTCTACACCCTCTACCATACGTAGTTCCTCTAGGATGAGGACATTTGGATTATATTCTTGTGAATATTCTTCTATCTCGTCCCAAGGAATATGAACTGTTACGAGCTTCCCCTCTAATGAGTATTCTACTCGTTTAATTAGGTCTGCCTTATAGTCTAGGATACGCGGCGATTTTTTCATAAATTCACGTCGCCTGTCCTCTAGCTCTACTATATCCACACCTAGCCTCGTGAGCTCTGCCGCGATTTCAAAAGTCTCTGCATTTACCCCACCACCAGTAAATCCTAGCGTGTCCGACAGCAGCCCCTGAAATATCGCTTCTGCCGCCGACTTATCTATCTCCATTCCGCATGCTTTCGCGATGTGATATATTACAGTCGTGCATGAAGGCTCTACCTCGATAATAGCCTCATGCGGAAAATCCAAATCATCCCCCGTCTCATGATGATCTATTACAAAAACAGGTGCCGAGTATAGACGGTTTTTTATCGCGGCATCGTCTAGCAATTTGGAAAGTAGCACTGTCGCCGCTGTATCCACTATTATATAACCATCTGCCCTATATGGAAACTCATTCGTCACTCTGGACCAATCACCGAAATAATGTAAATAATGCGGCACATCCACTGGGCAGTACATAATTACGTCTTTATCGCTTAGCAGATAATCTAATGCCACACTACTCCCCAGCGAATCACCGTCAGGATTCTCCGCCTGGATGACACATATTTTTTCTTTTCCCTCTAAAAACTCCGCAAATTTATCGTACATATCTTGATTATAGCACGCGACAAAACTATTTACAAAAATAAAATGCGTGTGTTATAATGAAACTGCAAACATCTTGGTAAAGTTACAGAAATTTTTTACAGAGTTTGTTTTCGCAAATTGTTAAAAACGGCACCGTGAGGATTCGATGCCGTTTGCGGAAACGCTCTGTGACAGCTAAGATGTTTGCACCTCGCGGTGCCATTTTTGTACATGACTCCGCGAGAACAGTGTCAACATAATAGAAAGGATCTCGCGATGAGTGGAAGAAAAATTAAACAAGCAAGTCTGGGAGCTACTATATATAATATATATAGTAAAATATCACACCAGTCTAGTAAAAGTACTAGTAGTAAAAAGAGCAGAAATAAACGAGACATTATTTCTACTCCG
>JAFWHD010000013.1 GCA_017512085.1 Candidatus Saccharimonadota bacterium | reverse complement strand
CTGGCAATACTTTTGACTATACACCAGACAACTCCACCCAGACAGAGACTGGTATCGTTTGGAATAATGACGCTAGTGATGGTGCTAGATCATTCCGCCGAGATGAGGATCTCTGTATCGGCGGCACAGACATCTCCACATCAGGTGGTGCTGGTACTACCTGTGATGCGAATAAACCTTATGAGAGAATTGGTGTCCTTTATAACTGGGCTGCCGCTACTGCACAGAAGGCGAGTGACAAACCTCAGGATAAAACTACCGAAGTCTCTACTTCTATCTGCCCGAAAGGTTGGAGACTACCAGCTAATTCAGGTGATTACTCATTTAGTACTTTAATGGGTTCTTATAGTCTGCCCACTACTAACCAATCACAGGGCTACTCTGGCCAACTCCAGAATCCACTAAACTTCAATCGCCCCGGCTACTACAAGTGGAGTAACGGCGCGCTGAACAGCAGGGGTACGAATGGCAGCTTTTGGTCCTCTGTGGGCTATAGTTCCACCAACGCGCACAACCTCATCTTCCACTCCAGCCACTTCTACCCGCAGGGTGGTGACCTCAAGGGCCACGGCTTGTCGGTCCGTTGTGTGGCGGTCTAGCTTAGTGACACTTTTCTCTTAAAAAGAGAAAAGTGTCAGGGAAAAGAGAAAAATGTATAAAAACGAGTTAGAAATAAATTCCAACTCGTTTTTGTTTTTGAACTATTTTATATCAAGTAAGAATAAGAGGGGACAGAATTGAATTTGTGGTATAATGTATATTATATAGTGAAGGGGTAAAATGAAAATATCAATATTAGGGGCGGGGGCTTTTGGTACTGCGCTCGGTGGAATCCTGGCGGGGAATGGATATGATATAGATTATTATGATTCTACGCTAGAGAAAGAGAATTTGGCGGAGAATCTAGTGTCGGCGACATATATAATACTATGCGTCCCATCTAAGGTGGCACCATATTTATTACCGCATATAAGACAAGATAAGCCACTAATTGTTGCAACGAAGGGAATACTGACAGACGATTATTTCACAGAGTTTGCAGACTGGATGGTGCTATCGGGACCAGGGTTTGCAAGTGACATTAAGGAAAAGAAACATACTTTATTGACAGTGACGGACGAGAGAGTAAAGAAATTATTCGCGGCGCCCTATATGGAATTTGACGAAACTAGAGATAAACGAGGGGTGCTGATGTGTGGAGCTTTAAAAAATGTCTATGCTCTACTTGCTGGCTATAAGCATTTGAAGCCGGGAAGTCCAGAGAATAGTCTCTATCTAAAGATGGTAGCAGAGGAAATGAAGAAATTGCTAGAAATAAATGGAGCAAAACCTGAAACAGTGGAATTGGCTTGTGGTGTGGGGGATTTAAAATTAACTTGTGCGCCGCAGTCCAGGAACTATATGTTTGGCTATAAACTTAGCTCTAACGCCGATTATCTACCTGAGTGTACTGTGGAGGGATTATCAGCCATTAAACGGATAAAGCGCGGAGAAATAAAAGTCCCCGATAATTTGTCGATACTAGAAGAAATCCTGGAGATAACTAAGGGCAAATAGGTGAATTAGAGTATATAATATATAGTAGAACAGGGAGGTAAAATGGCAAAATTAAATGCAAATCAAAAAAAGGCAGTAGAATACTTGGATGGACCGCTATTAGTACTAGCAGGGCCCGGGACAGGGAAGACACAACTCCTCAGCGAAAAAGTAAAATACATCCTAGAAAACATAGATATCGGGCCAGAAAACATCCTCTGCATGACCTTCACGGAGACGGGGGCGAGCAATATGCGCGAGCGGCTAAAGACTTTGATCGGTGGTCAAGCGGCTGCGAAGGTGAATATAAATACCTATCATGCTTTTGGCTCGGAAATACTGGCAGAATACGCAAATTACGCCGAGGACTTTAACAGAAAGCTTGATTCGGCGATAGACGAGGTGGCACAATATAAATTAGTGAAAAAAATCCAATCTGATCTCCCCGCACGTGATATTCTGCAAAAAGACAATGTAAAGGATATTATTTCGGTGATTTCGTCGGCAAAGTCAGCAAATTTGACGGCAGAAGATTTGAGACTGATTGCCGAGCAGAATATGAGCGACTCGCGAGTACTGTCCGAACAGATTTCTCCGCTCCTGCTCCAGGTCGTCCCGCGGAAGTATGAAGAATCTCTCGAAAATGCGTATCGCCCCATCTACGATTTGATTTCTAAATACACCGAGGCTCCCGTAATCACAAAAAACATTGAGCGGTCTATTGGGGTGCTAGCGAGGGGATTACGCGAGGCAATAATAGAGGCGGAATCAACTGATTCGGTGAAGCCTCTGACGAAATGGCGCGATTCATTCTTTGAGAAGGATGATAAAGGGAATTATCGACTGAAGGATTTTATTGCCAATAAAAAACTTGCTTCCGTGGCGAAAGTAATGGATGAGTATGACAAGGCACTACGAAATGAGGGGCTATTTGATTATGATGACATGATACAGGAAGCGGTGCGAGTGCTAAATACTGATAAGGGATTTCGTGCGACACTTTCGGAGAGATACCAATATATCATGTTGGATGAATTTCAAGATACGAATCCGTCACAGTTTTCTATCATCAAGGCACTGACCGACTATGAAAAACCGAATATAATGGCGGTAGGAGATGATGACCAAGCGATTTACGAATTCCAAGGAGCACTATCTACGAATCTGATTGATTTTCAAAATTATTACGGCGCGAACGTGATTCCATTGACGGAAAATTATCGTAGCACGCAGGAGATTTTGGATTTCTCTCGTCAGGTGATTAGTCAGGCGGGTGATAGATTTGCAGATAAAGAATTAATCGCGCATCGGCCAGAGCCAGATAAGTCACAAATCTATCGGTATGAATTTCTAGCAGCAGACATGGAATACGCCTGGGTAGCGAGAAAAATACATGAACTAATAAAGTCGGGGGTGAGCCAGAGCGAGATTGCGGTGATTTCTTGTAAGCATAAGTATTTCATGCCACTTTTGCCATATTTACAAAAATATCCTGAGATAAAAATTGCCTACGAGCGGCGGGATAATTTATTGGAAAATGAAGTCATACATCAAATATTAACTTTGGCTAAATATATTTACGAACTGGCCAATGAGACACGGGTGGATACGAGCGCACTGGAGATTTTATCATATCCTTTTTGGAATTTGTCTATGGTGGAGGTGATTAAGCTAACCGAGCGAGCAAGACGGAATAAAACTTCGGTCTTTGATGAAATATGCGCGTCGGGAATTCCAGAACTACAAACCGTAGGGGAATTCTTAGCAACAATGGTGGCGAAATCTTATACAGAACCGCTAGAGATGTGGCTGGATAAATTAATAGGAGCCTGTGAGGTAGAGATAGGAGGCGCGTCTAGAATTACCGAAAAGTACAATGAAGGTCATGATGGAAGCGCGCTTAATTTTGCCGGAAAACAGAATAGTGGTATGGGTGAGAAAAAAATTTATCGTTGTCCACTGCTAGAATACTATACGCGCCAGGGGGAGTTTGAAGCTTTTTCCTTGTATGAAAACTTAGCATCGCTACGCGGTAAATTAAAGAAACATTTTGGCGAAAAGCCGCTCCGGCTAAAAGACCTGATTGATATGGTGGATGATTATAATGCGGCGGATATGGCGATGAATGTTTCTAGCCCATATAAGGATGCCGATGAGGCAGTGCAGCTGCTGTCGGCACATAAAGCGAAGGGGCTGGAGTTCTCGTATGTATTTGTCGTAGCAACGGACCATTCGGCATGGGGTAAAGGTAAGGGTAATAATAATATGCTGAGTTTGCCGAAGAATTTGATGCAAATCCGTCATACGGGTACGACAGATGGTGAAAAGTTGCGTATATTATATGTGACTCTCACGAGAGCAAAAGAGTACCTATATATTACTAATTCGCTGCGAGATTTTGAAGACAAATCGCCGGACCGATTGGAATATTTAGAGGAATATGTGGATGATGATAAAGTAATCTCGCCCTTTTTGCCGCAAAAGGAAGTGAATACTCTATATGAGGCGACGAAAGATGAGGTTGCAACGGAAAATCTACATCACTATTTAATGCCGTTTACCAGGCTAACTCCCGATATGCGAGCGCTTTATAAGGAGCGCGTCCGGAATTACCGAATGAGTGCATCTTCTTTGACATCTTTTATAGATATTGTCTATGCGGGACCAGTAGCCTTCTTTAAGGAACATATTCTTCAGGCACCATGGGAACCTGAGACAGAGGCGTTAGCCTATGGGTCGCTAGTCCATACGGTGTTTGAAGCGGTAACAAAGAAAAAACTCACTGATGAACAAGCGACAGAGCTATTTCTGGAAGAAGCTGGGAAATTGGATTTGCCAGACAAAGAAAAAAAGAAGATTTGCGAAAAAGGAGTAGTGGATCTCGGGATCGCACTAAAAGAGTTTAGCATGATTATCCGGCAGGGTGAGGCGGAGGTAAATCTCGGGCCAGAACACCTGGTAGTAGCAAGAGTGCCGGTGACTGGAAAAATAGACCATATTATAATTCATGAAGACACAAAAACAATCGAAGTTTATGATTTTAAAACTGGTGTTTATAAGAAAGAAAAATGGAAGTCACAGACTGGGCTATATAAATATATGCTACAGTTGTTATTCTACAAAATCTTACTAAATAATTCGCGTAAGTATGGAAAATATAAAGTAGAAAAAGCCCATATATTATTCGTGACACCTGATGATGAGGATAAGGTATATGACAAGGAATATATTTACGAGCCCGAAGACGAAAAAGAATTAGTTTTACTAATGCAGAAAGTATATAGTGAGATTTCTTCACTTGATTTTATGAATAATCCAGATATATTTGTGGAGGCAGATAAAAATCTCAAGGTAAAGGATATTTTGAATTTTGTGGCAAAATTGCTAGATAAAGATGAATAATCATAAGTGCTCATGCTTGCAATAGAGTTACTAAGGTGATATACTCTAATATGTGCCATTACGGTACATAACTATTACAGCCATGGCTTGAATAGGGGAGGGCGGCTATTGGATTGTATAGCACCTTAGCATTGATGAGTTTTCATTATATAATCATGGTTTGTAAAATCTAGCTGGGTGAGACGATACGCTTAATTGTTTCATGCCGAGGGGAGGTGATACCGTTGGGCTAGATGATTATTATCTAGGAGATTTAACGTAGTCTAATGGCTCTGCAGCTTAATCAAAGGGGGTGATGAAAATTAACACCTGGAGGATTAACCGCTGAAAGGAGGTGATTTTTAGAGTATCTGCAGGTTTGGAGAAAGGGGGCGATTATCTTCTAGAATTAATAATACATAATAAAACCATTATCGGCTGATTAGTAAGCATTTGTAGTATTCTACCGGAATAGGGTACCCCATGCTACTAAAGCAGTTTGATTTCGGTAGGAACTACGTGATTCCGTATTTACATCCCAGGGGGTGAGATGATTGATTTTAAGAGATGAAACGACCGGTGAGAGCAAGGATTTCGGTGTCAATAAGGAAGATTATGCGAAAGCAGCAACCGAGATTAAGCGTCTCACAGATAAAGGTCATGTGGTTAGCGGCGAGGCCGTAGAAAAAGTAAAACAGTACTACGGACACCTCTTTTGAATAGATTGCTTCTACCATTATACTTCTTTCATTCTGACATTGTGGTAAGTGGTTTTGTAACTCATCAACGTAGCGGGTATCCGCTACAGCACCTGGCAAGGAGTAAAATCCTTGCCATTTTCTTTTAAGTGTGATAAAATGGTAGTAATATGGCTAAGAAGAATAATACTAAGAGAAAGTTGGTGGGGTTAGTTTCTGAGGAATCAGGTGTCCGAGCGTATTATACGAAGAAGAACACAATGAATACTCCCGATAAACTATCGCTAAAAAAATATGATCCGGTATTACGGAAGCATGTTCTATTTACTGAGACAAAGAAGTCTCTAGGGCGGAATGAAGTAAAAGAGAAAAAGCGATAAATAACTCGGAAAGTTTAACCGCGAACGAAAATAGAACCCCTAATTCGTTCGCGGTGTTTTTGCGCCAGGAAAATTTATTAGAAAAAGGTCGCGGAAATTTTACAATCTATTTGCCGCAGGGCAAATATGCAAAATTTCCTACTTTTTCTAAAAATTTTCTTTGGCGAAAACAATGCTCACTCATCTAGGGGTTCTATTTTCGTAAAGTCATTTCTGGCTTAATCTGTACTCGATGTCGCGGAGGACATTCATAAAATACATAAAACTTTCGTAGGGTGAAGCGTAGGCCGAAAAATAAGCATGGACATCGCCATCATTCCAATACTTAGTACACATAGAGTATGGGTGGTCCGAGGTGGTGAGTTTACGCCAGTCGCTAATGAGACCAAGATCACCAGTCGCAAGAATGTCATCCCTCAAGCGGTACAATTCATCCATGGCGCTGATCTGCATTCTATTGGAAAGCCAAGCGGAAAGGTCACGTTCGGTGTCTGCCCAAGTGACAGTGTTTGGCATGGAGAGCTCACTTACAGGCTCACCACTATTACATGCTTCTGTGAGGGTGAAAAATTTATTATCGTAAATGCTAAGCCAACTATCTATAAGTGCGTCAAAGAAATCAAAGATGCCAGTATCCGCCCATTGGTGCTCGCCAAAAGTCTCAAAATCCATAAATAGATTTATGATATTGCCACGAAGACAGTCGTTATTGAGCCAGTTTTGATATTTCGGGACGGTAAGTGGCCATTCCTTCCAAGCGCGATTAGAAAAACGAAAGGCAATGTCGTCCGAAAGACGATAGTTCTTTAATAATAACTTAATATGTTCGCAACCAGCGGGACGATAAAGATAGTTTGGGCTACGCCAACCGAGAACTTTGTCCCAGCCTTCAGCAAGAATACCAGTATAACCTGCTTCTTCAGCCCACTTCGCCAGGGCATCATTATATGCTAGCTCAGTATTGCGGAAAATACGTGGAGTTACGCCGAATAATTTTTGGATTTTTTCGGTGTGCATTTGAACCTGAGAGGTAAATTCGTCAAGATTATAGAAAAAAGCCAGTGAATGATAATAGGTCTCACCAACTATCTCAACTTGACCAGTCTTTATCATGCGGCGAAGCTGCTCAATAAGAGAATAATCCCATGCTTCGGCTTGCTCTAACCAAGTGCCAGTAATACTAAGACTGAAATGAAAATCAGGATGCAGATGGATATTTTTTTCTAGTAAATCTAGCATGGGGTGATAGGATTTTTTCGCAACTTTACGGAAAATACGTTCGTTTGATTCACGACTATCGTAAGGGGCGTTATAATAATCACTAGTGCGACCAACATCAAAAATTGAATATTCGCGGTAGCGAATTGGTTGATGAATGTGAAGATAAAAACAAATCGCTCGCACTTAATTCCTCTTACTTAATTCCTCTTACGTTTAACTTTATTATACACGTTTAGACACTTTTTGGCAACTTTGTCCCAGTTTAATTTGTTATATTCGTCGGTGGCATTGTGGCTGAGTGACTCGGCGAGGGCAGGATGATTGACAACAGAGAGAATTTCGTTGGCGAGCTTTTCGGTGTCCCAAAAATCATATTTGAGGGCTGACCAGATGATTTCGGCCACGCCCGATTGGTGGGTGAGAATCAGAACGTCTCCATGATATGCGGCCTCTAGCGCCGTAAGGCCAAAAGGCTCTGAAATAGAGCTCATAACGAAGATATCCGAGAGAGCATAAATATCGCGTAATTTACGACCACGAATAAACCCAGTAAAGACGACATTTTTTGCGATGCCGTAGTCGGCAGACATTTCTATGAGTTTGTTACGTTCCTCGCCATCACCAGCGAAAATAAACAATAATTTAGGATTTTTCGCAACTGCGAGGCTGGCAGCTTCCATGAGATTTGGGAGACCTTTCTGGATAGTAAATCGGCCGACCGTGGAAATAACTTTATAGCCTTTTTCCTTTAGGTGTTCGACGTATTTGTAATTTTCGTCGTCAAAATGATAAGCGCTCTGGCGGTAGTTTTCGTCTAATGAATTATAGATTACGTCAATTTTAGATAAGGGAATCTGGTATTTCCGGTGAATAAGATTCTTGGTATAATTTGAGACAGCAATAATGCGATCGGCAGCCGTGAGGCCGTGATACTCTATCTCATGGATAATGGGATTACCGGTATGCATGCCGGCACGGTCAAATTCTGTAGCATGGACATGAGCAATTAACGGTGTGCCATGTTTTTCTTTAGCGATGAGCCCTGCCTCAAAAGTGAGCCAATCATGAGCATGGACGATGTCGGGATGATGATGTGCGAGATATTGGTCTATATATGCGCAATATTCGTGCTGAATGTCACGAATGGAAACTGGAGCATTGGAATCAAAGCCTGGAATGATTTTTTCAAAGATTTGCATGGAAGCGTAACTGCCGCCACCGTAACGAAAAATAGGATCCAGATTAGTGGCATGAAGAATTTGCATGAAGTCAATATCGGGGTGGTCAGCAGTGTAGGGGATGACAAAATTTATTTTAGCACCCGCGCGAGAGAGAGCGTGAGTGAGATTCAAACATGCCACTCCAAGTCCTCCACTATTATGGGGTGGTAACTCCCAGCCAAGCATAAGTATCTTCATATACT
>JAFWHD010000012.1 GCA_017512085.1 Candidatus Saccharimonadota bacterium | reverse complement strand
CTTTCTGCCACCCCTTTTATCATACCAGTAAATAATAATCAACCCCCACCTATAGCCGCAGCTTTCTTTCTTAAAATCAAGCAGCCCCTCCCCTTACTACAACTCGAAAAATATTTCAACCCCCCACCTCTACATAAGCGTTTCACCACCCACGCATAAGCGTTTCGCCACCCATACATAAGCGTTTTGCGTAATATATCGCGCACCAGCCTAACTTTTACTTTCTCATACCGAAACTACCAAAAATTACCCTGAGCAAAACTTTTACCCCACATATTACAATTACCGAAAACACACCACTCAAACCTTCCGCAAAAAATCAAAATATCCCCCAAACTATGTTATACTAATCTTATGAGGATGAATCAAAATATTTTGATATCAAGTCTAACCACCATGCGTCTCGGCGGCCCCGCTCGTTATGTGATTGAAGTTGAGTCTCCCGCCGATTTGCAGTATGCCTACAATTTTGCTGGCCTCCAGCATCTCCCTACCTTTGTTCTCGGTTACGGTGCGAATACCATTGGTCGCGACGAAGGTTTCCCGGGCGTCATTATTATTAATCGTATGCGTGGCATTTCCGAAATCCCTACCGAACGCGGCAAAGTCCGTCTCCTTGTCATGGGTGGCGAGCTCTGGGATCGCGTCGTTGAGTTTACCACTAGTCGTGGTCTTACTGGTATTGAAGCACTCAGTCGCATTCCTGGTCTCGCTGGCGCCGCCCCCGTCCAGAATATTGGTGCCTACGGGCAGGAGCTAGCCGACACTTTTGTCAGTGCCGATGTCTATGATTCCACTACCCACTCGTTTAAGACTCTCGTAAAGTCCGAGTTTAACTTCGGCTATCGCAAAAGTCTCCTAAACACCACCGAGAAAAACCGTTATTTCGTCGTTTCTATTACTCTAGAGCTTCATCCAGGCGAGATGCCGCGTCCTTACTATCATTCCGTCGAGCAATACATTGACGACCATAATTGTAAAGATTTCAGCCCCTCGGGACTTCGCACCATCATTTCTGCCATCCGCGCCGACAAACTTCCCGATCCCTTAGAGCGTCCCAGTGCTGGTTCCTTCTTCAAAAATGTTTATCTTGACGATGCTGGCATAGAGCTCGCCGAGGACAAAGGTTACCCCGTCTATCGCGGTCATGATGGATATAAGATTAGTTCCGCCTGGCTCATCGAACACAGTGGTCTCTCCGGTAAACTCATCCATGGTTTCCGTGTCAATCCGAAAGCTCCCCTCGTCCTCCTAAACGAATCCGCCACTTCCTACGCAGACCTTGACGCCGCCCGCGCCGAAATCATCAGCACCGTCTATGACAAATTTGGTTACTGGCTAGAGCAAGAGCCTGTTGAAATTGTATAAATAATGGATTTACCCCCCTATCCAGGGCAATTCCCCGGAAAACACCGGAAAAGTCAAGTTCACTTTTTATCAGGACTTTGTCCCGAACTGAACTTTACTTTTCCGGTTTTGGAGGCGTCCTGGATAGGGTGATAAATCCATTATCATTTGCCTTTTTATATTTTATCTTATATAATTATATTATGAAAGAGTTAAATGGTCGCGAATTAGCTAGTTTTATTAAAGAACGTCAAGCACACCAAATCCGTTCCATGTCAAAAAAACCAAAGCTTTTAATCATTCGCGATAACGATAATCCCGTCATCACGAAATATGTCGAGCTTAAAAAACGTTATGGCGAAAACATCGGCATAGATGTTGAAGATTATCTCGCCTCAAAAACAGACGATATCATTACAAAAATGCAAACCACAGATGCCGATGGGATTATTATTCAATTACCATTATTAGATAAATCTCTTACCAATGAACTTTGCAATCAAATCCCTCCCGCAAAAGATGTTGACGGCCTCGGCGAGCACGCCGCTTTTGATTCCGCCACTGCCACCGCCATTCACTGGCTTCTCACTGGATACGATATAAATCTCGCCCAGAAAAAAATCGCCCTCGTCGGCCGCGGCAAATTAGTCGGCGCCCCACTCTATAAAATGTGGACAGATTCCCATTATGATGTCACTATTTTTCATCACGGTGACAACCTCATGAAACTACGAGATTATAATCTCATCGTTACCGCCACCGGCATCCCCGGTCTCATCACTTCCGCGATGATTGCCCCAGGCACTTGCATCGTCGATGCCGGCACCGCCTCCGAGGATGGCGTCCTGAAAGGCGACCTTGCCGCAGATATTCGCTCCCGCACTGATCTCTCCGCCATTACCCCCATCATCGGCGGCGTCGGCCCCATGACCATCACCTGTCTCTTCGACCACGTCATCACCGCCGCCAGTAAGTAAAAACAATCGACAGCACGATGTTATGGCAACATGCTTCTCAAATTAGTAAGTTTAGTAGCAACCTCAGGTTTCATCTGCAATGTACCTTTAGATCGAGCATCAAATGCATCGTTGATAGTACCCTTTAATACAGCCTGATCAGCTGCGCTCATAGTACCAACGTTTGCAATAAATCTATCAATCACCCTATCATCCGCATTGGCCAAAGCCTGTGGTGAATATTTTTCAACACCAAAAGTAGAATATCTTCCAGGCGCAGTGCTACCAGCTCTTGCCTTCGCATCAATATCACTTAGTGATACATTAGAAGCCAATTCTTCAATCATCTTACCAGTACCTCGATCTTTCTGTTTAAAGGTTTCAGCATAATTTGTCTGTAAGTGACTGGCTGCCATTCTTGCGCCAGCATCAGCACCTGCCGTACCTGAAGCGGCAGCATCGGTAACTGATCTTGTTAATACATCACTAATCTGGGTGCGACCTTTATCATTTTGAGAAAGAATATTTTGCGCAGCCTGTACTTGTGTCATAGCCGTATCTCTTTGTTCTTGCGTCGTGGCAGCATTATAACGTCTAATGGCTTGTTCATAAAATTTACCCACCGAACTCATATCGTTACCATTTACAACTTTAATACCAGCAGCGACGGCAGCAGGAGAAATAGCACCAGTTGTCCCATCTTCATTTATACCACCAGTTTGCAACCTAGACTGAAAATCTTTCATCATTTGAGTATTGCGTTGAATACCGAATAGTTTCTCAGACTCTGCCACATCAACAGGTCTAACGCCCACTCTTGCCTCACCTATCTTCATCGCCCGAGCATTATCGCTCTTTTGCATTTCAGCTCTAACCAGTTTATTTCCATCCTCTCCAGTGTAGAGTACGGCATTATCATACGCTTCGCCACGCTGCATCCTCTGCTGTTTTCTAGTGCCTTCCACAAAGTCATCATGACTATACATTCGCGTCCTCTTCAAGTCATCTTCTGTTGCAAGATCTGATTTCGCCTGCTGTCCCTGTATGTACCTATCATCAGTCCAATTTCCGGCTTCATTCAACTTCTGGTGGATTTGCTGACCCGCCTTATTTATTTCCGCCTGATTCACTACTGGATTCAAATGCAACATCAGCTCACCCTCTGCAATCTCGTGCTGAGTATCTTGCTTATTCTCCATCGCCGCCACATGCGCCACATTCGACCAATCATGCGCCTCCACTAATTGTTGACGACGCTGATTCTCTGCCTTGGTTAATGTTGAAGTTACCACATCAGCATTATTATACATCAACACATCTCGCCTTGCATTTTCGTTTTGTAAATCTTGTTTCCGCCTATCCGCTTGCAAATAAGAAACATCGGACAAATTTCTATTCTCGTTCTCACGCGACCTTTGCGCTGCAAGAACCTTTTGCGCCTGCCCCATCGCATCCTGTTCCTTCGCAGTCAATGTTCGTCCTCGATTTTGTTTATTTCGCATCCTCGCATTTACCTTTCTAGCACTATTCACTCTCCGCTGATTTGCCGCCCTTTCCTGATATCTCTTAAACGCCTCGCTACTACGAACTCCCCTATCCAGATTCCCAGTATATCTCCGCCCCACATTTCTCCCCACACCAGATACTTTATTGCCAATATCCCCAGCAAACGCAAGCGACCTCTTTAGCACCGACGGAATGAAGAAAATCGGTATAATCCCCACAATCATCGCTGTCAAAGCCCCAAATAATGAATTACCAAACCCAGCTGATAGCAGCAACACAGAAACATAATTTCCACCCCCCACTAGGAGTCCAGCAATCGGATAAACCAAAAGTAATGACTGCATAAATCTCACCCATTTATCAAACAATCCCTTCGTATTCGGCAGCATATAACACACCATCGCCAGTGGCGACAATACTACCAATATCACAATCGCCGCCTGCCTCGCTGACAATACGATAAATAGTGTTATGATAGACACAAGCACTGAAATGGCTCCAACAAATAGCATCAACAACACTGCTCCAGGACTTCCTGCCGCCGACAGAGCTGCCATACCAGTAGAAACAATAAATGCTGCTAATATCCCCACAGACACTACAGTAGAACCCACTGAAGCCCCAATGCTACTAACCTCTACATTACCCCCAGGCGCCACCTGTCCAGCAAGCCCATCAAACAAAGCCTGCAAACCATTACCGAGGATATTTGACAAATCAACCGCTATGATACATATCCAATACAACAAATTCATTAATATCGCCGCCACTATTAATTTCGGCAAAACCTTTTTGATCCCATAGTTATCTATCCCCACTCCAGTCACTTGCGAGAAAATTACGAATAACAGCAGAATAATTATTAACCCATTCCCAATATTCCGAAAAGTTTCCCAACCATTATATGTTGCATTATCTCCTCCAGTGAATAATACAGGCTCTACCTGCAAAGCCGGCTTTACATATTCGTTATATATCCCTTCAGCAGCATCTCCCAACCAATTAAGTATTGGGCACACTATCCACCCCAGCGTCCCTGCCGCCCCCGAATTCATACAATCCGCAGCTTCCTTCCCTCCTTCACCACCATCATCTGTCTCACCATTCTCACTCTCAGTAGTGGAAGATATTATATCGTCACCATGCTCCTCCGCGCATTCTGTCCATCCATTAGTCACATCAGGACAAATCTTCAACAAATTACTATTAGAACAAATCTCCTTATTAATGTATTCAAAAGATGTACCATCAAAATACGCCACACTATCCTCCACCATCCCTCCCTTAATCCACTCGGCACAATCACGAACTGTCGCTCCAGCTGCAAAAACATTATCACTAGATGCTCCCAATAAACCTACACTCCCCAAAAGCACAAAAATGACCCCGACAAAACAAACCAGAATTCTCTCCATCCACCTTTTATTTCTGCATGACCGCATCATATACGACCATTATACCATAACCATTTCAAAAATCACAAAATAAATTACATCCTTTACGCAGCAAAACTACGATTTCTCACATCCGCATAAACTATTGACGTACGAGGCATATCATCACTCGCCAGTACATTTTCATTATCAAATTCCACTGGCGCCATTTCTTTATCTACTAACTCCGCTCCATCAAATGCATATCGTTCCGTCGGATCATAATTTTGGATATATTCCGCATACCACAGCATATCTATTACGTCCGCCACCTGCTCCGTCGTAAGTCCCGAATATCTTGCCAGCATCCCCTCGTATGAATTATCTAGAGGATTTTCTTCATAATACTCCCGGAGATATGCCGTTACCGCCGACTCCGTAATTAGTCCCGTCGACTCCGCCAGTGATTGATCCTCAATTAGTCGCTGATAGTATTGCCCTGTATTCCAATTGGGGGAAACAAAAGTACCTATATTATTCCCCGCCACACATGATTCACCGCTGATATAGCCAGAATTATCCAATTGCACTTTTGAATTTATCACATCAAGTGCATCCCCTATTATTGGGATAGCCCCCACTATTACATTTCCCGTCGTCGATCCTGTATTACCAAAATTCCCAACATTATTTGCTATATTATAATCTGTAATTCCAAATTGTGACTGTCTCTGATCACAGTAAACAATATATTTTGCCAACGGTGAACCATCTTTTATTTTCACATTTCCTTCACTGGTCTCCTCATCTTCAAAATTATTTGCATCTATCTCAATCACCTTATCTATCACTTCTCCCGGTGTCAATGGTATTGTATTGGTATCCGTAATCATATAAGGATTACAGTAGGCATCCCCCACCGCCCCGATCGACGCGAGATACGGACACACATCCTCATAATCACTTATCAAGGTCTTTTTCACACTAATACCATCCGCTACTGCCGCCGGCGCCATTGCAGTGATAGAATTCGAAAGCATTGAACTCGTCGAAGTCACCGTCCCCATGATAGAGCCCGTCCCCGAAGTCATCGTTGCCACATTCCTAAGCAATGCTCCCATAAATGTATTATCCGATGTTGGATCAAAAGGACTTAGCGACTCTCTCTCATTCCTCGCATCATCCGCTATTATTCGCCGCTGCTCTGCCGCATAAGCCGTATATTTAGCCTCCGTCGCAAGCGATCCCCCATTCCCCCGATGCACTGAACCCTGATACATATTTGCTCCCGAAGTTATCGCATTCCCAAAATCCTCACCCGAAAGTTTTCCCATTAAATCCTTAGTTAACGCATTAGTTGCTATTGGCGTCATTATTGAAGCCAATGCCGCCACTGCTAATCCAATTGCTACAGTCTTTGCAAACCCGAAAGCCAAACTAGTTATTAAAGGTGCACATCCAGCCGCAGCGGTAGTTCCAAATGTAAAAGCCGCCCCTAACAAACCCGCTATACATCCACCAATTTCCGCCGCCGACGCCACGGCGCTTATCGCATTTGTAGCCATTTTTGCTACAGCACAACTAGTAAAAGATGCCATCGACATTCCAATCCCACCAAAAATCTTCGGTAAATAACTAGTTAAATTAAAACTTTTTACACTAGGATCATTAGGATTCACTATTCCATCACCATAAAGAGAGTTCACTCCCTCAGATTCCATCGCCGTCTTTTCTGTTTTTACTTCTTCAGTTGCACCATCTACTTGTTCCGCTCCACTATCTACAGCACTACCAAATTTTGCCCCCGCATCATCAGTTAATACTATATTTACATTTTCCGTCTTCGTATTTAATGCTGTCGCAAAATCATTTATCGGCGAATCATCACCATATCCCACTTTCGCCTTATCTACAGATTCAAAAATACCAGTTGTCAAATTTATTATTTCTAACGCCTGCGCCGCCGCAACAAGCGCCGACACCGTCCCCGCAAAAGACGAAAGCGCACAATAAATATTCGCTGCCGAACCAAATTTAGATGATATATCGCTTATTTTATTTGCAATGTTTGTTCTATTTATGCTTGTCGTATCACCACTATCCAGCAGCTCACCTTTTACTCTATTTCCATTATCATCAGTGTCAGTCACGTTGCCATTAGCATCTGTACGGGTAGCATGAGTACCCTCACTATCTTCTTCGGCCTCTTTCTTTCCTACTGCTCTTACCCCCCCATCTCCCCCTCCACCATCTATTCGCTGCTTCAATATTGACTTCAGCACCGCCATTGAACTATCTCCCGATTCATCCACCTTTTGCCGAAAATCTTTAAACATATTCCGCGTCAGCCGATTATTCGTAAAGAAATCTATCGTCGCCGAACCAAACCAGTTCGCAAATTGTCCTCGCCAAGTCTGCGACCCCGCATTATATGCTTCATGAAATTCTGAATCCGAATCATATTTCGCTTTAAACTCATCCGCGCTAATATCCTCCCCCTTATATTTCAATATTCGCGCCGAATCATCATATTCTATTCCCTGTTTTGCCAGATTAACCTTTTGACTATCCGTTATTTTAAATTTCGCCTCACCAAAAATACTTCCCTTCACCGGATTTTTCACCCCAGCATCCACGCCCCCCAGCTGCCACCTCACCCAATACGACGATCTCGCATTAGCGGATATATGCATAGAGTTAAACGCTTGCATAAAATTCGCCACCAACGAAAATGGCTGAAACATCTGCGCTCCAAACATCACCCCACCAAAACCAAAAATCGAAAGAATAATTGCCACAAACGGCCCCACTTTCTTCTTTCCACCTTTTGATTTGCCTGTTATTTTTTGTTTACTATTATTAGTGTAAAATCCTCGCGGTGCTTCTTCCCCCTCCTTCACCCCCGAAAGACCACGACCTTTATACAGCCCACTCCCATTAGATGCGCTTTTTTCCGCATCATTTAGCGATGACGCCCCACTCTCATTTCTCTCCGCTAGTTTCTCAGACCTGCTCGGTTTTTCTATGTCGTCCGTCAAATTCTCTACCTGATTTGGATTCTCAAAACCACCATCTCCTCGTATCCCCGCCCTTTCCGAAGCACGCAAATCCTCCACCCCCGGATTCCTACTTGTCCCTGGCGTCGTTTCATCATCCATATACATATATTATAGCACAAAATCGAGCCGGAATATTTCCGACTCGATTTCTTACTTATGAAGCGGTCAATTCACTATTTAGTGAAGTTTCTTCCTGATTGCGCTCACGGCGTATCCTAGAGCAGTGGTAATCCCACCAGCCGAAAGGGCCACGCCAGCTGCTGACTCAGCACCAGTATTCACAATCGTAGTTGGAGTACTAGCTGGGGTTACCGAAGGTGTTGGAGTTGGTGTTGGATTATCTGGAGTTGGCTGTGGATTCACAGGCTGTTCCTTACATACATCACCATCTTTTACCACCATTACACTTGCGTCATCCTTATAAACTTCACCGTTTACTGTAGCACTTGCCCAGTTCACGAGTTGATTCTTACCACAAGCAAGAGTCTTATCGGTTACCTTACCAGTAAATCGTACATAAGCGTTACCATTAGTCGCATAAGAACCAATGTTGATGCCACTTGACACTACGGTGTTATCCTTTAAACGTACGCCAGACTGATAATTCGAATTATAAAGGTAAGTTGAATCAGCTACATACGTTACATTCGTAGGAAGCACATCACGAATCATTACGTTATCAACCTGAGCCGCTAGTAAATTCGTATAAGCAATTTGGTATTCTACCTCATCACCAATTTTTGCATCTACTACTTCGCTCCAATCTTTCGTACCTTTGATACGTACCTGCTTAGTTAGTTTTGTAGATACAGACTTGTGTACCTTTACGTCAATGGTAAGTACGCCAGAATATTTGAAACATCCAGGAATGTTACCATCCATCTTCTCGTAACCAAGCTTAGCACCATTTGCGGTAATCACATCGTTAGAGATAGCAAATGTACCAAGATTGTTATTATACTTCGCCGAACCACCTACATACTCTAGGTAGAAATTATCGTCAGAAGTAAGTGTTACCTCATCCCAATACGTCTTTGGGGCCGCATTATCAGCATTAATATAGCCAATAATCGTCTGCGATTTGCTTACGGTTGTTGGCAAGCTAAAGTTCGCCTTCACACCAGTCGCAATCGCGCCCTCACCCAGAGGACTGTTGTTATGTACATAAAGTCGGATCGTATAGGTCTGACCATCCTGTACCTTAATCGTATCCGCATTCCAGGTGCTCACATTCGTGTTTGCTACCTTTGCGCCTACGAAATTTTTCTCATCACCAATCGTACTATTGGAGATAGAGTTGAAGGTAATGACCTTATCTTTGTCAAGTACCCTATCTTTGTTGATTTGGTCTAGAGTGTAGCTAGGACGACCATTAGCAGAGTCACCCCACGCCATCACCTTAGCAGGAACTACCGACACAGCCGCTACTGCCGCCACTGCCGTCATTCCAAGTAATGTTTTGTAAACGTTACTCATTTAAATTATTCCTTTCTTTATAATTATTGGTAACAGTCAAATCGTCTCAAATTTCTATCATTTCTTGGGATGAGGCCCGGCAAAAATGCCGGACCACATAAAATAATGTGCTAGGTCCCCCTACCTCATCCGTTTTAGTTATCTATGCTTTAGTCTGGTGGGCCGTCCCAAGCCACGCCAGGTTCGGTAGTAATCGGTGCATCAGTGTTAGCCGCAACAGCCGGATCACTTACCGGAGCCTGATTATCAATCGGAGCACCGCCCGTATCAGAATTACCAGCATCTCCATTATTATCCGCACTTACAGATTCGCCCGGTGCTACTTCCGGAGTATAAGAAGGCTCATTCGAGTCTCCTCCCACTTTCTGTTCCTCATTCACCTGTTCCAAATTCTGTGTCGTATCTACATAGTCGTCATACGACTCATAGTGACCAGAATTTTCCGGCTGCTCCGCCTTTGATTCGGTTGCTCCTTCACCATTATTGGTATCCTGACCAAGTCCAGGATTATCATTCGCCTCAGCATTCTTCGCATGTTGCTCGCTCGGATCTTTCTGCGGTTCCGTCTCCGGAGTTGGAGTTGGCTCTGGCTCTGGTGTCGGTGTCGGCTCAGTTTCCGGAGTTGGCTCTGGCTCTGGTGTCGGTGTCGGCTCTGGTTCCGGTGTCGGTGTCGGTGTCGGCTCTGGTGTCGGCGTCGGCTCTGGTTCCGGTGTCGGTGTCGGTGTCGGTGCATCCGTCTCCGTTTGCGGAGTCGGAGTTGGAGTCGGTGTGTCCTTCTCCGTCTGTGGAGTTGGAGTCGTATTCTGCGGTGTCGGCTGGATTGTCGTTCTCGCCGGTTCCGGCTGAGGAGCGATTTTCATCAGTTTCGCTACGTTCGTCGGCTGGAATCCGCAATTAATCCGGAAAGCCACCTCAAACGAACTGTCACCCTTTATGGTGAATTTATAGACCAACTGATACCCAGTCTGATCCGTTGTCTCCATCACGATTACATCGGGAATACCATCAGGCGTGTATGGATTCATATACATCTGATCCGTCACACCCTGACAAGGTCTCACCTCTACACTTGTTGCAGAGTTCATAAATGCAAAAAGTGCATCGAGATTCTTGTAATACGCCATCTGATCTGCAGCGAACTTGAGCTTCGCCTTATTGATCGTCGTCGCCCAATTGTGCTCGCAGGTCTCGTAGAACACACCGAGATATCGGGTGCCCACATTTGCATCTACCCAAGCTGTAGTAGCTGCCGCCAGTGCTGGATCCCATTTGAGACGTTCGCGAAGTACCGCATCATAATACGATGCTTCCCTTACTTGATTGTCCGTAATGGGGTTTGGACCGAAATTAAAATCGTCCTCGGCCAGCCCGTTACTCTGGATATCCATATCATAATAATGGATCCAGGTCGCAGCCAATGCCTTTTTCGCCAGTACTTCGTCTGTGTCAAGTGCTTCCGTCTGCGGTTGCACTTGCTGTTGCATAGCAGGCTGCACAGCAGTTTCATTTGGCATCTGCACCACTACCGTAATCGGTGTATTATCAGCCGTCGTCGCTGTAGCCGTCGCCGTATTTGGCGTAGAAGCCGAAGTTTCCGCCACCACCGTAGTCTGTGCAGGAATTGTTGCAGCCGGCGTCGTAGTCGCCACATCCGTAGACGTTGCCGTCGCAACTGTCGTTTCAGGTATAGAAGTCGTCGCTCCAAGTACGGTAGACGTCGTCGCTTCAGTATCAACCGGAGTTTTGATATCCACCGCTTGTTGCTCATCAACTTCTGCCACCTCTGTCTTCTCAATTTTTGGCGATGCAATGAAAGCCTCTTTTGCTGACTTCCACCGCACACCAAATATTGCCACAATCACCATTGCTATGACCGTCGCTATTGCGACGATCCTTGGAATCATTCTTCTACTGTTATTCATATCTTCTTTCCCTCCCTGTTCCAAATTCATTTCTAAATTGGAATAAATCATACAAATAAAACCCGATAGTTCCAATCAGCACCAACGTTGGAATCGTCATTATCACCGATCTAAAAAAATCATTAGGGATAAGAGCGCATGTCGCCGACGCCGCCGCTTTTGTTACAAAAAACGTCAATACGGTCAGCACAAGTATGGGAATCATTTCCTTAAAATCGCTCCCTTCTACGTGCCACCATATTATCAGCACTACGCTGACTCCCAACATTGCAAGTAGGAATACCGGTCCTAGCCATGTTGCGCCTTTCTCCACTATTGGAGAGTAAAAATTTATCACCCCAATAATAGCTCCAGCACAGATAGCCTGTACCATGTCTCCTCTACCAAACAAGATGATTGCCGCCTCTGCGGCCCCCACCGTTACAACTGCAAGGATAATACTGATGATAATACTAAACAACATGCTCATTCCACGAGCACCTCCTTTTTAATATTGAGGGATTATCCCCTCAGTTGCGGGACTCTTGTGCATAGATAACTCAGGTTCCATTAGAAACCTGAGATGATTTGACTGTTAATGGTCTTCCGTTTTTTCTCCCAAAACTCAGACTAATTACATTTTATCACACTTTCGCTTTTTTGTCAATATGTTTACATCATTTCTCGCTTATGTCAAAAACGTCATAAAAAAGGCACGCCGGGGCGTGCCTCCATGAATGTTCTGTAGTTATAGTTTGTCTATTGCGTTAATAATAATCTCCAGGGCTTCCGAAGCTGCCATCTGCTCTTTTTCCACGGTTGCGACTTTCTCTTTGATTTCAGCGTTGCTTGACTTGAGACCAGTCACCATCCCTCCCAACTTCTGGACAATCTCCTGTAAATTTGTTACCTGCCTCCGAAGCTCTCTGAACTCAGCATCCCTCTCGTTCATATATCTGGCCCACATAAAATAAATTGATTCTACGTTTTTCGTATCATTTCCGGCCTTTTTTACATCCCGATCAGCCTTCGCTTGACCAGTCTGTCTCTCATCATTAGGACTCGCTGGGCGCTCAGTCTTGGTATTATTCTGTCGCAAATCACTCAATATCCGCGTAAGACTCCTTTGCGATGACGCGGCCGCCTCTCTTTCTTCCTTTTCTTTCCGTTTATTCTCTTTCTCCTTTTCCTCCTTCACACGATCGCGACCAACCATACTCATCTCTTTTCTTACTGCTTCTTTTGACATATATGTCCCCTCCTTATCTGTAGATAGACAAAAACAAAATGTTAAACTACTTCTTTAATTATAGCACATTTCACATAAAAAGTCAATGTTTATACAATAAAATAAAGCCCACTACCTAGTGAGCTTTAAAACAAATGTGCCTGTTTTTAATAAAACACTTCTAAAGAAAGCTATTCCGTGACAAAAACACTATCCCCCACAGAGACCAAACTATACACAGTTGCCGCATCATCATACCTCATATTTATACAACCGTGACTACCGTTCCACAGATAGGTCTCCCCACCATAGGCGAATTCATCGTCGCTTAGCCACGTAGCATCATGTATCCCTATTCCACCGTTAAATGGCATCCAATAATCTACATACGAAGCATAGTCAGTGCCTCTAAGTACTTGGCAAGTTTCCTTACTGTATATACTATAAGTTCCCGTCGGTGTAGCTCTGGATGTCCCCGCTGTACCAGTCACAACTGGCGCCTCAAAGACTACATCCCCTCCTTGTTCCACCATTAGCCATTGTTCACTGAGGTCGATGTAGACACACGTCCACGTATCAGCACTACCATACTCTGCCGCCACTGCCGTACTACTACCTACAATCGTTAATGCTACAATAACCACCACTGCAGCCACCGTAATCAGCCAAACCTTCTTGTCCATTCAATAACCCTCCTTATTAATTTACTACTTTTTAAAAGCCAAAGACCATTATATCACATTTCTAAAAATAAAAAAGAGGTCATATACTGACCGAATTTAATCCCATGGGGTGAGAGATGGGACTTGAACCCACGACCTCCTGGACCACAATCAGGAGCTCTAACCAACTGAGCTACTCTCACCATATTAGATT
Source organism: Candidatus Saccharimonadota bacterium (assembly GCA_017512085.1). Lineage (GTDB taxonomy): Bacteria > Patescibacteriota > Saccharimonadia > Saccharimonadales > Saccharimonadaceae > Nanosyncoccus. Next base: position 23,741 of record JAFWHD010000012.1, on the reverse strand, counting down.
ATAGTTTCCCTGTTACTAAAACCAAACAAAGCAAACTACAAAACTAATCTCACCTATTAACTTGGTGCGGGTGAGGGTAGTTGAAACCCTATCCTAAGTTTGGAAAACTTATATACTAGCCGTTGTACGACACCCGCAATAACATCATTATAACACATTCTTTCTCACTTGGGTAGATATTGTTTTACAATAATTATTTCAATATATCACCCAACACATTATTTCGGCAAAATAAGAAAAGCCACCGTTCCTGCCGCCGCCCCTAGAATAATTGTCAAAATAATCGCCACAATAATCCCTACATGATTCTGCTTTTCTGGTTTTGAAATTATTGTCACTGGACCTTTTGGCTCCTCCTTGGACATCGGTTTCGTTACCATCGGCTTTTTTCCATAAACATTCGTCCCCGATAGTGGACGTTTTTCAATCTTCTGGGGATAAACAAAGTTTCTCCCCCCACTTGCTCCTGCCACCATCATTTTATTTGCCCTAGTCATCGGCCCAGATGCCGCCGGAATCGCCCCTCGCCTCATTTGATTCGTCTCTTTCACTGCCGCACGTCTAGTCTGCGTCGTCGCTACCCCTCGTTTCGTCTGGTTTGCATCCGCGAGTGGACGTTTTGGCACATTCGTATTTACGAACCGATTACTCCAATCCTCCACCTCCCCCAACATCGGTTTCTTTTCCGCCTTTTTCTCACCCCTCCGAAGCGAAAACCTCTTCAGTCCTTTCGGTTTTTCTTCTGTCTTTTTCGTTTTTTCTTCTTTTTGCTTCACCTCTGTCCCAGTCGCCGCATCTGCCGGTCTCGTCGCTGTCTGTGGCCTCGTCACTCTAGCCGCCACTGGTTTCGTTGTCGCTTTTACCTTTGTCCCTACTGGCTTTATTATCTTCGCCTGTCTTGTCGTCACCGAATTAACCGCACGCGCTCTAGACGATGGAGTTGTCGTTCTAGCCGATGAGGCTGACGCCCTAGCCACCCCACTCTTTGTCCGCATTTCTGCACTCGCCACCATCGGCCTCACCCCCTCTGGCTCATTCTTGGTCGAAGTCACGCATCCCGCCACTCTCTTCAGTGGCGCCGTCCCCGTAGTCGTCACCATTCTCCGAGCAGGCGAAATCTGTCCAGCTTGACGTTTTGCCGTTGGCACAAAATCCATGTATCGCTGTTTCATGTCTCTGCCTTTTATTTTACCTCAAATTAGTTTACACTCGCACTCTTTTGGCTATCTCTATTATATCAGTAAACTCTTGTAAAATCAAACTCGCTCCACCAACCAGCACTCCATTCACTCCAGGTATAGTAAGATATCCTCCTACATTCGCACTATTCACACTCCCACCGAATAGTACCGGCACCTTTTCCGCCGCATTTCGCCCATAAGCATCTACTAGTGTCTCCCTTATTAATCTAATTACTTCCGCCACTTCTTCTGGCGAAGCTGATTTTGCTCCCTTCACTGACGAAATCGCCCACACTGGCTCATACGCTATCACTACCTTATCCAGATTATCATCCGCCACCTCGCGCAGTCCCCCTATCACCTGATCGCGTATCAAATCCTTCATTTCCCCAAAAGCTCTCTCACTCTCCGTCTCTCCTACGCATAATATCGGCGTGATTTTATTTCTTACCGCCGCCGCCACCTTTTTTGCTATCGTCTTATCATCTTCATGAAAAACATATCTTCTCTCCGAATGCCCCACTATCGCGTAATTCACTAACCCACGAAGTTGCGAAAAAGACGTCTCCCCCGTATAGGCCCCAAAATCTTTATAGTATCCATCCTGCGATGCCAGTTTCAGCTTATGTCTATCTATCTGCAATGATAAAGATTGTAAAGCAATAAATGGCGGCGCCACCACCACCTCTACATCCCGATATACCGGTAGTCTCTTCAATAGCTTATGTAGATAAATCGATGCTTCCCCCACTGTAAAATTCAATTTCCAATTGCCCACGACATAAGTTTTCATGTTTTTATTATATCACACATAGAAAGATAAAAAACTCCAAAAATGAGTGAGCATTTGTTTTTACCTCTGAGTGATTTTTACAGCATTTCCCCATAAAAAATCACTTTAGACTTGATTTTTTATTGGGTGAAATGTTGTAATAATTAACGAGATATAAAAACAACCGCGAACGAATTTTGGAGTTTTTTATCTATCTCATGCATTGTTATAGTATAATATGAATATGAAAAAAGTTTTAGCATTTGACATCGACCAAACATTAAACGTAGCAAAAACACCTATTCCAGACGAGATTGCCGATTTATTGGTAAGGTGTCTGGACCATTTTGAGATTTGCCCGATTTCTGGCCAAAAATTTGACCAGTTCCTCATCCAGATAGTTAATCGCCTGCCGCATCCTACTCCCGAGCAACTATCTCATCTACATCTGTTCGTAGCTCAGGGTACTCAATATTATCGCTATCGCAATAATGATTGGGAGTTAGTTTACAATTACCCATTGACCGACGAACAAGTCCAGAAAATCTCCCGCACCATTCAGACCGCCGCCGAAGAGCTCGGTTACTGGGAAGCAGATAAGCTAAAAGATGGCGACGAAATCATTGAGAATCGCCTCAGCCAAGTCACTTTTTCCGCCCTCGGTCAACACGCCGGTACCGAAGCCAAATACGCCTGGGATCCCGACCATCATAAACGCGAACAAATCGTCAAAAGATGTAAAAAACTCGCCCCCGAGTTTGATTACGAAATCGGCGGCACTACCTCCATCAACGCTTTCGTCCCTGGCAAGAATAAAGTCTTCGGCATGACTCACCTCATGGAGGAGTTAAAAGTCGAGAAAGACGACATCCTCTACTTCGGCGACATGACTCAGCCCGGCGGCAACGATTACCCAGTCGTCCAAATGGGCATCGAGACAATTACCGTCAGGAATCACGAAGACACCGCCTACGCACTTCGTGGCATCTTAGGTGTGATTTAGATAGTATCAAAAATGGATTATTCCTTAAGCGAACCGTAGAGAAGCTAAAAAATTTTAAAAATAGTCATGGGGGAGTTATAGTGTGGGGCTACCGCCCCATCGGGGACAATATCCCGGAAAACACCGGAAAAGTCAAGTTCACTTTTCTTTTCAGGACGCAGTCCAGAGCTGAACTTTACTTTTCCGGTTTTGGAGGCGTCCCAGATGGGGTGGTAGCTAAATCACTTACATAGACAGCGCTTTACTATTCGCAATCAGCCTCTCGCGGAACGCTTCTTGTGCTTCCGCCACATTTTCTTCCTTTCCTGCCCACTTTTCTAGTGCCGGTCCCTGCAGCGCTCTCGCAAACGAAAATGTCACCGGCCACGGGAACGGTCCATTTTTCTCTACCGCCGCTAAGTTTTCCGTCGCCTGCTCCGGTGTTTGTCCTCCCGATAGGAACACCACTCCAGCTAATTCTCTCGGTACATGCGTTTTTAGTACTTCCGCTGTTTTTTCTCCCACTTCTTCCGCTGTAGATTCCCTACCATATTTCTTTCCCGCGAGCACCATATTTACCTTTAAGATACATGCTTCTAATTTTACCTTTTTCTTTTCTAGCTCATCAAATAGCACATCTAGCACCTCAGCTGTCACTCTCGCACAAGTCTCAATTGAATGTTCACCATCATATACCACTTCTGGCTCCACGATTGGCACGATACCATGTTTCTGGCATTCATCCGCATACTCCGCTAATATCTCGGCATTTCGCACCATCGCTTTCTTAGTTGGTGTCATGAGTCCCCCATTTTCATCCATCGTTATATTAAATGCCGCCCGCCATTTCGCAAACCTTAGCCCCATCTCATGATATTCTGTCAATCTCTCTCCTAACCCTTCTAGTCCCTTCGTATAAGTCTCATTCGGCGACTCCTTCATTTTTTCTAACCCTTGATCTACTTTTATACCTGGCATTATCATCTTCCGTGTTAAATAATCCACGAAATTCTCCCCCGTCCCCACTCTCTGTCTCGCTGTCTCATCAAACAATATCACTCCATTCACATATTCGCCTAGCCCCTCCGTCGTAATTAGCATCTCGCGATATTCTCGTCTCGTTTCATAATCATCTGGTATCTCCATCGCCTCAAATTTCTTGTGTATCGATCCCCCCGACTCATCCGCCGCCAGTATTCCTTTCTCTCCATGCACCAGACTTGCCGCGGTTAACTCCAGATTTTCCCCCAATTTCTCCGCTTCCATCATTTCTTCTAATCTCGCTAAGCTGAGGCTACTATCCAGTTTTGCATTTTCTACATTTAGTCTAGCTAGTTTCAAACTTTCTTCCACACTAAGTCCCAAGATGAAACATCCTAACACCGTTCCCGCCACGATAGAATATGCCGATAAATGTGTCATCACATCCACTCGTCTCACTGAAATCTTCTCACTTATATCCAGATATGATACTTGCCGATCGGACAAAAATACCAGCTTTCTCTTATCAAATTCTTCCAACCTTCGCGTAAATTCCGTTTTTTTCATCTCCGTCGTCTTTTTTCCCGGCGTATCTGGATTTGCTGCTATCTTATCTTGATTCTCTACGAAAATTAGACTCGCCCGCCTTAGTAATCTATCCCATTTCCTATCTAGTAAATTTTGCGCATATATTACCAATTTCGTTCGCGGCGAATTATTTAGATACTCGATTATTTGCCTCTCCACCACTTCCGTCATTACCGCCGACCTATCCAGAAAAATATAATCTGTTGGTTCCTTCGGCATTGAGAATGTCGCCTTCTGGAATCTGCTCGGTGCCAAATAACACGTTTGTTCGTCCGTGATGAGTACATATCTATGTGAAATTTGCTCATCTCCCCCCATGCGTCCATCTTCTTCACGCAAAAAATCAAGCTCTGACCCCGAGATTTTCGCCTCCACTCCTAGTCTCTGCAGTACTTCCAGCGTCACCGCCGCCCCACCATAATTATCCACTTGCGAGAAAAAATGATGCTCCGACGCGTTGAAACCAAGGTCTAGCCACTTCACCCCTTCCGCATCCACTTCAAAATTCTCCCCCCGACTATCTATATTTAGATAGACATCTTTTATTACACTTCCCACCACTAATACATTCATATTTTTATTATAGCATAAAATAAGCGTGAATATCTATAAACACTCACGCTTATTTCTCCAACTATAATACTATTCCGCGTCCTCAGTCGGTGCTTCCTCGCTCGTAGCCTCTTCCGTTGTCTCTGTTTCTCCTTCGGTCGCTTCAGCTGTTTTTTCTTCCGCTTCACGTTTTTCTGCTTCAGCTGCTGGATCATAGAGCGATGCCACCACCTGCTCTTTATCTAGTTCTTTGTCTGCAAATTCCACTCCCTCAGGAAGAACAATATTTGCAATAGTTAATTTGTCCTCTACCGACTCTAATCCGCTCGCATCTATCTCTAACTCACTTGGCAAATCCGCTGGCTTCGCTTTTACCTCTACCTCATCTATCGCCTGCGTATATACAAAGTGATAAGTCTTTGATGCTTCCGACTCTGCAAAATTCTTTAATACAACTGGCGTCGTCGCTGTCACTAATTCCTTCGCCGAAATTGCCTGAAATTCTACATTCAAAATCTTACGCGAAACTGGATCCATCTGCACATCCTTCACGATGACTAATTGTTTCTTTCCCGCTATATCTAGTTTAATTGGTGAATGATATCCCGCCCCATTCAATACCTTCTCAGTCGGATTATACTCACTCGCCGCGAGTATCGGCTCCTTAGCCTCACCATAAACCACAGACGGAATCAAACCCTTTTGTCTTAATTCTTTTACCTTCTTACCCGCCACCTCTCGTTTTTCGAGCGTCAAATTATATTCTACCATGATAGTTTCCTTTTACTTCCCCTTATTTTACCATTTTCTCTTCCAAATTTCAAGAGGTTACTCTATGGCAAAGCAAAACCAATTATTTCCCCACTACGGCAAAGTTAATCACATTATTATATGTACCCGCAGTTTGCGTCTCGCTAGCCTTGGCTGCAATTCTAAAGTTTACCACATCGCCATCCGCAGCTGACTGGGTATTCTTATCAACAAGAGTTGCGCCCGTATTATCATAGTATGGCAAACCCGAATAATTTGACCAAGTCGCTTGACTATCCGTAGAGAAAGAATATCCCCATTCACCGTACTCAAAATTAGTAGGATCAGCAATGCTCGCACTTGTATCTAAGCTCGTAAAATTACTACTACTATCCGTCGAATTAATAAGGTTTGTGTCAGTATAAGCATTCCCATCACCGGCAGTAGAAGTAAGCGTATAACCAGAATAATTATTTGTAACCACAGTAACATTCACAGCATCACTCGCCTTACTTTGGCCAAACGTCAACCCGCTAATCGCAATGTCTTCACTTGACACCGTCACCGAAAGTGATTCGTTAATCGTAAATTCTGGCGTTACTGTAGACTGATAAGTCACAGCCGAAGTTGTTTTGCCTGCCATAGCACTACCAAGTAAGCCTGCAACAACAAGCACTGATATTTTGTAAAAATTATATTTTCGCATTTTTATTTTACCTCATTTATGGCTGAGCAAAGCCTTTTTGAATGCTCTATCCTTAGTATGACCTTACCAAGAATCCGATATTGAGTGTACCGCACCTTCAGTATATCACACTTTTGCTTATTTTTGTAAAAAATCTCACAAATTTTAAATCTTTTTCACTCTCACCATTGCCGGACGTAGCATCTCGCCCTCATACATATACCCTGCTTGTAATGTTTCCGCAATCACTTCTTTTTCACCATCCCCATCTTCCACTGATATAGCATTATGTATTTCCGGATCAAATTCCGTTCCTACTTCTGGCACTATCCGGACTAGCTCCAACTTTTCTAGTATCTTCTGGAAATTTTTCTTTAACGCCGATAGTTCATCTGGATACGTTTCTATTGCTCGTCCCATATCATCTACTAGCGGTAATATCTTTATTACAGTTTTGTCTCTTTCGTCTTTCTCTGCCTTTTCCAGTCGCTTCTCTACCTGTTTACGATAATTCTCCAAGTCCGCCCGTGCCCTCTGCGCATCCGCTGTCATCTCCTCCACTTTTGCAGTTGTTATCGCAAGTGTTTCTTCGGTTTCTTTCAATTTTTTCTGTAAAGCCAGCGCCCCATTAGCATTAGCATTAGCATTAGCATTTCCAGTTTCCATTGTCCCACTCTGCATTTTTTCACCCCTTCCTTGCATTTCCACTTCGTTCTTTTTTATTTTTTTCTGCGCAGCCCCAAATCCCCCCTTTGCCCCCATTCCATCCATATTAAACATACAATACCTCCTCTAATTTTTTTCCTGCATATTTTACAAGCCCCATCACTCTGAGATAATTCTGCCGCGTCGGTCCGAGTACTCCTATATAGCTCCTATCCGAGTATGGCGAACGAAATTTTGAAATAATGAGCGACACCTCCGAGTTTTTTCCGATCGGGTTTTCATGACCAATAAATATATTTAAAGCCTCCCCCGGCGCTGCCTCACGCAGCCACGGTTCTAAATTATCTAGTAACTTCGCCACTGACTGTACTCTAGAAGTATCTACAAATTCCGGCTGAGTAAAAAGCTTCGCTATCCCTGCCAGATATAACTGTCCACCTATCGTCGCCAGTCCCAAATTTCCCGTCAATTCCACTAACGCATCTACCGCTCCCCTTATCGCCGCATCCGCTCGTGACTGTGAATTCACTCTCACTGTCAATGCGTGCGCCCCTCTCTGGAATGAACGCCTTTCCAGTGCTCGTCTCTGTCCAAGGATATCCTTCCTCGCATCATTATAACTTTTATCAACACTATCGGCAATTTCATACGCGCTTTCTTCCGTCTCCAACCCCGGCATATCATTCGTCTGATTATTCAACATATTCACATAATAACGATATCCGGCATCCGTCGGTACGCGTCCCGCCGAAGTATGTGGCTGTGCGATTAACCCTGCCATCTCCAATCTCGCCATCTCTGCTCGTATCGTCGCTGGCGACACGGAGAAAAGCTTTGCCAACGTCACGCTCCCCACTGGCGATGCTGTCTCCGCAAATTCCTCAATAATTGAAAAAAGTATCTCTCTCTGTCTCTCACTCAAATCAGTGTTTCGTTGCTCGTATTCCATAAATTCATTATACAAAATTAGCACCCATATTGCAAGAGTGCCAATAAAGTAGAATTCTAAAATGTTTAACCGCTCACATATTAATATTATGACGTTGTCGCTTTTATATAAAGTCTATTAACGATAGCTTCAAAAACATCCTCCCGTGAAACATTTCCTGGCACTTCTACAAGTAATCCTAAGTTTTGATAATGCCGAATAACAGGCAGAGTTTTATCCCGAAATTCTTCCAAACGATGACGAAAAATATTCAAATCCCTATCATCCGCCCGTGAACCACGGTCATTTAGCGATTTCGCCACATAATAACGATGTTCCACCTCAGACTCAGAAATATTAAGCACAATCGCAGCCTTTATTTCGTGTCCAGCATTACGCGCCGTAGCCATCACCTCATCTTCCTCACCAAACCAACGACCAATAGAAGAAAGCACTAGAGGATATTCCGCGAGGTCAGGACGTGAAAGGTATGGTAGCACCCATTCATAAAAAATATCCGTAGGAATCAGCGAACCATCCTTTGTATAATTCTCTCGTCTCTCACTTTCCATTGAGCGAATAATCATACCCGAAGAAATAAATTTACCATCTATGGCCTCAGCTAGTTTGATACCCTGAGTATCCTTGCCAGACATCGGCAATCCAAAAATATTCACTGCTCCCGTCCCCAGCCATGACTTAATAGTAGTAATTTTGTCTTCCATAAATTAATAATAGCATACAAAAAGATAGAAATCCCAAAATGAGTGAACATTTATTTTACCCTAAAGTGATTATTACGACATTTCCATATTCAATTAATAATCAAGAAAAAAGCGGAATTGACTTCTGCTTTTTTCTTTACACTATTTTCTCTTTTGAGGTGGGTCTTTTCTCTTTTTCAAAGAGAAAAGCTCAGTTTAGAAAAAATCACTTTAGCCTTGTTTTTTATTAAGCGAAACGTTGTGATAATTAACGAGATACAAAAACAACCGCGCGCAAACTGAAGGTTTTATTTTCTTCCCATCCACTTTTTTATTGTCTTTCTTATGTTATCTCTAAACTCATATATTAAATAGCCTAATCCTACCATTATCACGATAATCACCGCTATGAGCCCCACGAAAGACGAATTCTCCTCATACTTTTCCTCAGCGAGACCATACTTTGCTCCGTCATTATCCTGTTTTTTCTTACACCGATTCGTCTCTGGATTTAAATAGTACCCTTCTTTACAAGTTTTCTCCGTAGCAAGCGGTATTTTATTACATCTCCCAGTTAGTATATTCAGGAAATATCCTTCCTTGCAAGTTTTTTCACTCACCTCTGTCACCTTTACACAATTTCCCGTCACGGGATTTATTACTTTCCCATCTTCACAAGTTTTATACTCTTGATAATTATTCGCCGCCCCGGGTGTCGGCGCATAAGTCACCTTCCAAATTTCCGCTCCTTCCTTATCGTAGCCGATGTGAGCATATGCAGCACCTTTCCTCTGTCCGTTCCTATATTCCATTTTATCCACCTTCGTCCCATCCGCCTCTACTAGCTCTATCGTATTTACATTAGTTGGATTTTTTGTCAAATTAAACTCCGCCGGATAATACACGAAATATCCTTCCGCCTCCACCACTCCCATCACTGCATAGTTTTTATTTTTATATCTCACATTACATCCATCCAGCGAAATCTGCTCAGCAGTTGGATTATAAAATTCTATAAATTGCTCCGTCTTAGCGCTTTCATAATATGACAATATTTCCGAAAACTCCATTCCCACACAATGGCTCGTCCCCATTCCCTCTCCACCCTTACCACTTTCTTCCGGCACCTCGTAATAATCCTCCACCCGAAATCCCGTTTCATAATCATCTCTATGCTCCCACTCTCCCGTCTCTAGATTTCTCACTAGTATCGTCGGTTTCGCAGAGTTAAAGGCTTTTTCGCATCCATCCTTTCCCGTCCAGCACACCGTATCCAGTATCTCCTCGCCACGGACTAGACTTAGTCCTCCACTCATCGCCAATGTCTTCGTATATTCTAGAGCGGCCAGCCCAGCACCAGATGAACCGGCCAAATTAAGAAGGATAGTCTCGCCGACCATGAAGCCATTCTCGGGAAACTCATAAATAATTGCGTAATTCCCGCTTGAATTAGTATAGCCTAGCTCTAGGCCAGCGAGCGAACTCATTTCGTCGGTTTTCTTTCTTCCTATTTCTATCATTTCCCCGACATTGGAAATGCCATCTATCTTATACCCCGGGTTTACCGCTTTAATATAATACTCCGGCGGATTCCAAATACTACTATCCTCCTGATTTTCCGCCAAAGCTCGTTCTATTTTCCCACCAAATCCACATCCCCACATTACCATTAAACTTATTCCCATTATCACCAATAACACTCTCTTGATTTTCATGGTGCCTACCCTAGCACACTTCTTACTACAAATCAACCCCCACCTTCTTAAAATATGCTATAATATATACATGAGCGTTTTCACCCCTATTGGAATTTTGCTTTTCGGGAGCCTCATTGTTGCTTTTTCCGGTCTCACGTCCGGCATTTTTCTCATTCTTTATCACTCATTGCTTGGACGCATGTCACGTCGTCGTGCCTCAGATTTTGCCATGTTTTTCATTTTTGGCGTTGAAACCACCCTCACCCTCCTTCTTCTTTCCGTTTATACTATTTTTAATGTTTCGCTCGGTTTTATCAACTTTTATAATTCCAATATTTTTACTTGGATTCTTACTGGCCTACTCGTCTTCTTCGGTATCCTCTATGGCACTATCTACTTTCGCCCCAGCCGAGGCACCAAACTTTTCATCTCCCGCCCCATCGCCCATCGTTACCATGTAAAAGCCGATGCCGTCAAATCTCGCTCTGATGCTTTTATGCTCGGTCTCTCCGCTTTACTCCCCGACCTACTATTTACCACACCAATTTTAATCATTTCCGTTCTTACCGTCGCGCATCTCGGTTCCACTCCCCCTGCCCGTGCCGGCCTTCTAATCATCTTTGTTCTTATTTCTATTCTCCCACTTCTTCTCCTTCATTTATGTTTCAATTCTGGACGTAATCTCGCCGACCTTCTTCGCTTTCGTTTCAAAAATAAGGCCTTCTTCCGTTTTCTTGTCACGCTTTTCTATTTCCTCGTCGCGTTATTAATAATTTTAAGGAACATTCTATGAAAACTCATTTTCCTACTAAAAAAACATCCTCCCGTTCAAAAAATCCCCTGTCCCCCAAAAGTCCATCCTCCTACACTTTTGATCCCATCGCGCTAAAAAAATCCCTCACTCGCGATGCTCGTGCTCTCGGCATCCCCATGGGTTCCGCCGAAGTCTTCATTGACCATACGATAAAAGAAGTTGTTAAATCCCTAAAATCCAAATCCACTCCCACCGAGTCCGAAGTAAATCGCGCCCTCATCCGCGAAATGAAAAAATACTCTCCCGATTTTGTATTCTACCTCCAGCACCGTGACCAGATTATATAAAAACAACCGCGAACGAATTAAGAGTTTCTATTTTTTTATCTCTATTTCGTGGTAGAATAGAATACATAAATGGGAAAGAAATACGATTTCGACTATATTATTATAGGTAGCGGCCCCGCTGGGAGCACTATCGCTCTGGAGCTCGCAAAAACCGGCAAATCCATCGCCATCGTTGAAAATCGTTTCTTCGGCGGTAATAACGTCGCTACTCGTGATATTCCTTTTCGCGCCACCCTTGATTTTTCTCATACCTATACCCATATCCTCAGCTTCCCTGAGTTAAAAAACCAAGAAGTCCGTTATAATCTCCCTGCCATCCCCGCTCGCCAATATCAGACTATTATGAAGATTAGCAATTCGCTCGTTGAAGATTTCAAATCCGCTAATATCACCTGCATTGAGGGCTTTGCTACTTTTCTGGACTCTCACACCATTTCTATTAACGGTCATAAATACACCTCTGCTTTTTTCATCCTTGCCACCGGCACTCGCCCACAGAACGACCATATTACCGGCGTTTCCTTCGTAAATCATTTTACTCCCGCCACTAGCATTCGCCTCACTACTCGTCCTCGCATCGCCGCTATTGTTGGTGGCGGTCCCTCTGGGGTTGAAATCGCCGAGTATTACGCCGAGCTCGGTATCAAGGTCCTCCTTTTTGAAAAAGAGTCTCATCTCCTCCCCGCCGAAGATCCCGAAGTCGGCGAAGTCCTTACTCGCTATTTCATTGACCAATTAGGTATTACCATTCTAAGTCACTGTGAAGTCCATGCCATCGAAGAAGATGAATTTAGCCAAAAAGTCGTTTTTAGTTATAAAAATACCAACAAAATGGTTCGCGTCGACTGCATCGTTCTCGCCACTGGCAACGCCCCTAATATAGAGCATCTAAACCTCGACAGTGTTAAGGTAAAATACAATGAAAAAGGCGTCCACGTCAACAAATTCTTTGAAACCACCGCAAAAAATATCTTTGCCATCGGCGATTGTCTAGGCCGCAATTCCTCCCCCGACCGCTCCACCCTCGAAGCTCTCTGTCTCGCTTCTAATCTCATCAATAAAAACCGTGTCCCATTAAATCCTAGCGGTCTCGTCAGAAGTATAAATACTTATCCCGAAATAGCCACAGTTGGCCTCTCCGAATCCAGTCTTATTAAGAAACGTCGCAAATATCAACGCGCCCTCATTCCTCTCCGCGACATCCCTGCTAGTACCATCCATCGCTTCGATTATGGTTTCATTAAACTCCTCGCCGAGCGCACCGGTCATCTACTTGGTGCTAGCATTGTCGCCCCTAATGCCGAGCTTATTATCTCAGAAATTGCCCTCGCCATTCGCCACAATCTCAGCGTTCTCGAGCTTGCCAGTACTCCCCATCCTCAAAACTCTTATAATTATATAATAAAGCTCGCCACCAAAGAACTCCTCCAAAACAAAAAAGCCAAACAACCAAAACCCATTGTCATGAAAACCCCTACTCCTGCCCCCGCCAAACTCCCAGCTCCAAAACCCGCTAAATCTCCACGTCCCACAAAATCAAAAGCTCAAAAACCTTTAGAACCAGTAAAATCAACAAAACCCCAAAAGTCCAAAAAGCCCATCCTACATCTTGAGCCTCATTTAGCTCAAAAAATCAAGATTAGACCCAAGCTTCCACTTAATCCCCTAAAGCTTCGTCCTCGTTCCTCCTCTCCTACTTCAGGCGACAATACTCCTCTACTTCTTCAAGATAACGACCAAAATCCTGACTTCTTTGATAATCTCACCCTAAAATCTTCCACAACTCCTGCCCCCGCTCAAAAATCTACCCCCAGTTCTCGCCCCACACCTACCCCCAAGCCCAATCATCATATTCCCACCCCACAACCTCATCCTATCTCCACCACTACCACCAAGTCCATCCCCGTCATCATCTCCGATAACTCCACCCCCATCTCCATCAATATCAACCTAAAACCTTGACTTTTTCCCACATAATATATATAATATATACTACATCGCGGGGTAGAGCAGCCTGGTAGCTCGTTTGGCCCATAACCAAAAGGTCGCTGGTTCAAATCCAGCCCCCGCAACCAAAAATACGTCGCGGGGTAGAGAGCATGGTAGCTCCTTTTTTTATTCGGCCCATAACAATGCCGAAGGCATTGCTGGTTCAAATCCAGCCCCCGCAACCATTTGAATAGTTAATCAAAAAGAAAGGCGGAATTCACTTCCGCCTTTCTTTTTATCCTATTTTCTTTTTCGTTGGGACTTTTTCTTTTCTAAAGAAAAAGCCCAGCTTAGAAAAGGCGGAATTCACTTCCGCCTTTCTTTTTATCCTATTTTCTTTTTCGTTGGGACTTTTTCTTTTCTAAAGAAAAAGCCCAGCTTAGAACAGCCCCCGCAACCAAAACCAAGTCCAGCAGAAATTACGGTGTCGTTACCGTAATATTTTTTTCTAGTGCCTTTTCGTTTGTTCCATTCGTAGAGCCATATAGTTCCAACGGCCCCATTATTGAAAGGAACGAACTATCCGCCGACGACTCCAATCTCGTTATCACTCGTCTATAAATATCGTTCGCCCGCCCCGTTGAATCAATTTCTACTTGGACCCCGCTAAGCTTCACTTGTCCCCCCTCCATTCCTTCCGCCCCACTTATATTCATACACGTCGTATTACCATTCTTACATAAGAACTCCAACGAAAAATCCGTTTCCGGCATCCCATATGGCAAAGCCACCACCACCAAGAATGTATCATTATTTCGTACCCCATTTGTAGAATCGGTCAAATTATTCACCGGCTCAGGTAAATAAATTAAAGTTGAACAAGCAAACTCAGGATCCCCCACCCCGCACTTCACTGTATAAGGCAAATTCTCCGTTTGTTTATTATTTGATGATGCAACCTGCTCTACCGACAATACATTCTGAGAACCATCCCACATTGCCGTTCTATAATTCCCAGTTTCCCCACCATCTTTAGAATTACTCGTCGGTACCAAATAAACCATAGCTCTATTCGTTCGGTTGTCCGCTGTTGATGCCTCAAAATCACGATAATAAAAATACCTAGACGTCTGCACCATGGCCACCGAAATAGTAGGCGGAGTTGCCGCTCTTTGACTTCCAATTAGCGGAAACCTCACTTTATTTCCAATAAAATTACCCGCCGACTTGCCAATCCCCCCCATGGAATAAGTGTTTTTTTCTCCCGAATACCATTTAATTTTCATCTTATCAATCATATCTGCGGTCACCCCATCAGCAAAAGATGCTTTTATTACTTTTGTCTGTACCGATGAAGATAGAGTAGCACGATAATCACCTAATTCCGTTTCCATTTTTGCACAAGTGTAATACTGTTGCATATTATTCGACACTCCGCCCTTAGAACTATTTATCTCTTCTATCATCACTCCACCCCCACTCGTATCCTTCTTCAAAATCCCCGCCACCATATTACAATCAACTTTTTTGCTATCATTCTCTACCCAATCTTTTATGGCATTGCATCCACTCTCAGGCATCATCTTGCATTTTTTATAAAGAGAATACGCTATCTTTGCATCCTCCACTCCAGCTAACGCTGAATCATACGCCGACTGCGAGAGATCATCATTCGTCGTCCGTTCCATTTCTGAAGAAATCACCGCAGCAAAACTCACCACAAGTACCATCAAAAGTATAGTCGTAATAGTTACGATATAAAACGATGCTGCACCTTTTTTTATTTTCCTCATGCTTCTCCTATTTTCTATTATACATTATTATTTTCTTTTTCGCCCATCATTCTTATATTACATTTTTCATTTTCACCGTTTTTAAATTGCGCTCGCCCCACCTACCGCACGCGCCGCAAAATTAAATTTATTTATCGCGCAATAATCAAAATCCGCATTCAAACCTTCCGGCGTTTTACAGGTATCATTCGCCACTGTAATATCCGGTCCGCCTCGTAGGGTCCCCAAAATCATTGAGGCTGAATAAAACATTACATCAAGATTCTCTATCGTCGCAGGCTGCGTTATTTCCAAATCATAAATCGCTAGCCCACCATTATTTTCTAATAAATCCTCCGGAACCTCATCCAATACCGTCAATCCACTAATATCTATAACACTACTTGAATATTTTGCCAAAGGATCCTCCGCTACTTTTACATAATCCGAAGGTTTACCCGCATCCGCACCCGTCGCCTTGTAGCCCGCCGTCGTTTTACAAATCATCCGATTCTCATCGTGTATTTTAAGTAATCTCGCTTTCGGGTCCGTTATTCCTTCCCCCTCACTTGTTTTATATTTTAATTGCAACATACTTATCCCCACCCCCATTCCCCCGTTTACCAAATATCCCGAATTCCATATATAAGTATATTTACCCGTACAAAAAACTCCTTCCAATGGTATGTCAAAATATTCATCTCCACCCACCGTTTTTACTTGCCCTTTCCGTACTTGCGTCACAAAACTCGCCGCTTTATCAGCCGAGCATTTTATTTGCGCCCCATCCGCCCCCGACTCGCTTCCTTGATACATCGTCACGCACTCATCTGCTACTGATCTTGCGGGTGAATTTTGAATTGCCACTCGTATATCTTCCACTAGACTCATTCCTACCGTGTTCAGTTGGTTTAATGTTAATCCTTTATGGTATGCCGACACCGCATTACTAATCATCATCATCATTACAACCGACAGTACCCCGATTATCGCCATTGAAAGCGATAATTCAATCAAAGTAAAACCTTTTTTCGTCTTTCTATCTAATGTGTACTGCATAAACTTTCCTCGCTCCCTACTATTTCTATCCCGGATGCATTACTTGCTCCTTGTATTATTCTTACGTCTGTCCGTTCTTTTCCTTCCTCAACCCCCGACACATTAACGCAAAAATCCACCTGATTTGCATTACTAAACCCATTTTCATTTAAATAATTTGCCTCCGTCAAATTCAATGCGCCTGTAGTCATAAATGGATTAGTCTCCGAAGAGCTATCTTTATAATTCTTTATTGTCTTATTTACCTGCACTACACGCGGCGAGTAATAAGTAAAAATTGTCCCCGTATTTGGCTGTCGCACAATCAATATAGATCCTTCAAACTGTTTGTAAGCATCTTCTTCACACGTCTTTACCACTTCTTCTTCCACCGTGCATTTACGCTGCAAATACGTGTCCCACCGCATCTTATATCCTTCCGAAATCCCCAAAAGTTGCAATTTTGAACCCTCCACACCCGTCACTCCTACTTTTAGTTTTTCCAACAAACTCAAAGTTGATTCTACCCCCGACATCTTATTATCTATATTTCCTACCACCGTATACATAAAAATCTCCCTACCAGTATTCTCATTTCCTAATAAATTCAAATCTTCCCCAAAAGTAATCAATTTTCCATAAATCGCCTTCTCGCTGCTTCCACCTGTCGCCAAATTCTGCACATTCTCCGCTTGTGAGTATGCCGAGCGAAGAAACTCCACAAAATTCTGCACCGCATCATTTTTTTCTTGTTCCGAAATAGCACCTTGCATTCCTGCCATCACCCCTACGAATAATGCCGCCGAAACCGCCAAAAACAACGCTACCTCAATCAAAGTAAAACCGTGTTTACTCTTCCTCATACTTTATATTATACCATAAGCATTTTAGATATTTTATAAACTACAAAAACTAATCTCATTAGTATTTAGGAAATAAATACATCATCCATTTTTCAAAATTAGACTGATCGCTTTTTCTGGATTCCACTTTCGTTTCCTCCGTCTCTTTATGTTTATTTTTTGCCGCCTCCGAATTTTCCGGCATCACCACCAAATGTTCACCAGGCAATTGTTTATCTAGATTCTTCCGCGCCAAGAGTTCCTGATATTCTTCACTTGCATAATATTGATTCTGCAACTCCGCCGTTTCCACTTCCAGTGTCGCTAATTCTAATTCCTTCCTTTTCGCCGACAATTTTTCCGATAGTTCCCAATTCCGGCTCATCGCCACCACCGACTGATATGTCCACACCAGACACAGCACTATCGCAATTATCAGCACCACGTTCTCCACCGTCAAAAAATCATGCCTAAACTTATATTTCAGTCTCCTAAGCTTAGCTTTCATTAGCATAATTATAGCATAATAAAAATAGAAATCCCAAAATGAGAGAGCATTGTTTTTATAAATGTCATAAACAAAAATCAAAACGGAATTCACTTCTGCCTTTCTTTTTTCGCAGAAAAAAGTCATAAACCAAAAAGAAGGCGGAATTCACTTTCGCCTTCTTTTTTGAACTATTTTCTTTTTCGTTGGGACTTTTTCTTTTCTAAAGAAAAAACCCAATAGCTTGGTAGGGATGCTAGGACTCGAACCTAGGACACTGCGTGTATAAGACGCATGCTCTAACCAACTGAGCTACATCCCCGCCTCATTACATTATAACACATTTTTCCCCTTACTCACGAATATAAACAAAATTAAAGTGGAATCTTTCTTCCACTTTAATTTCTTTCCAATAAAAATTTTCAAAATTGAATAATTATTGTTTCTTCTTGAGCGTCAAAAATCCATTTCGTGGATTCTCACAAACCATTCGATCTTCTGGCAAATCGCATGGTGTGCCCTTGCCACCGTTTGCATCTTTAGTAAAGAAATAAATTGTTTGCTGCTTACCACCGCGTAGAGTCACCTCAGACTTGTGTAGATAGTATTTCACGCCCTTACCGTTAGTATGTTCGTAAGCCATTTAAGCTTTCCTCCTTAAGTTAAT
This sequence comes from Candidatus Saccharimonadota bacterium, assembly GCA_017512085.1. Taxonomy (GTDB): domain Bacteria; phylum Patescibacteriota; class Saccharimonadia; order Saccharimonadales; family Saccharimonadaceae; genus Nanosyncoccus. The sequence goes on along the minus strand of JAFWHD010000012.1, from coordinate 5,419 downwards.
ATATTCTTATCTTATGACCCAGTAGATAAAAAGTCAAGAGGTTTTCTATGATTTTTTCTTATATTTTTCACCTCTTATATAAATAACAGGGAAAGCCTAAGTACTACCCAGATTATTGCTCTAATAAAAATTACAACAATAATCACAATCGTCATCAAAACAAAGAATCCCGCCAGACTTGGCGCCCATACTGGCGACGCATAATTTTTTCGGTAAAGCTCCGTTGATGGTAAACTTGCCGTTATTTTATCCTGTATTTCCTCCGCCGCTGGATATTTTGAAGTTTCCGTCACCATACAGTTTATATATCCCGCATCACTCCAAGTCCAACCATTCGCTATCGCTTGCGTCCTGCAAGTATCAGACGCCTTTTGATAAATATTCCCGTTCGGATTCGCATCCGATTTTAGATTTGCTTCCGCCTCCTCAATTGCCTTATTTGCCGCTCTAATATATGTATGTTCCAAATAAAACGGTCCCGTCCCAAATGTTACCCGCTGCGCCCCATTATCATCCACCACATTTATCACCATATTATTATATACATAATTTTTTAGCTCCTCTAATGCTTCGCTTGTTTTTGCATCATCGCCCGCTTCATCCGCCACCATCACCGCATCTCTCAGTTCCGTCATCCGGATATGATTTAATCTGAGTAGAGTAGCATCCACAAAAAACAAAGGCAAAAGCAAAAGCAAAAGTTGCCAAGTTTTCACTCGGTGAAATTTTAATTTCTTCAATTTTTCTTTCACCCGCCCACGTATTTTCATATTATCATTATATCATTTATGCTTGCATATTAAAAAATCATTTGTTAAAATCATCTATGTAATTTATTTAGGTCGATTCGGGTGGTACTATTAAGGAGAATTTTGGATACATGCGTATCAAAAAATTTCGGTCCACGCACACCAAAAGACGTCGTGAACCCGAGATAGCTCCCGCCGAATGGCAGAAGTTTATCGAAATCTAATAAACCCCCTTACGGGGGTTTATTCTTTAGGAATTTATTCTTTAGTAGTTTATTTTTGTCCTAATTTCGTTTCCACAATTTCTTTTATCAGCTCCTCAAAGGCATCCCCACTACGCGCCGAATCCCAAGTAATCTCCTTGCCGTTCACATTTACACTACTCCCCTCACTCCACTTGATATACTGTCCATCTATATAGAATGCTGGTGTCGCTTGAATGTCGATCTTCTTCCCGATTCCCGTATCAAAATTAATCTTCTTCTTCACCTCTGCGCTCGCAACATCCGCTGCAAACTTCTCTTTATCGCCTCTCCCCCTCGTCACCTCATCAAAGTATTTTTCAAACAATGCTGTTCGCTCATCCCCCGTCGCCGATTCCCACTCCGCCTGATTTGCGAATAATAAATCTCCATATTCTTCCCAATATCCTTGTAATCCAGCCGCTTCTGCCGCCGCTGCTGCCGCCGTACCATTCTCATGATAAGAAAGAATATAACTTCGGTATATTATTGCCAATTTTCCACCTAAACTATCAATTATTTTTTTCACTCGCGGATTAATTGATGCGCACCCAGGACATTGAAAATCCGCATATTCCACTATCTTCACTGGCGCATTTTCATCGCCCTTTACATGGTCCGCAATCTGTCCATTTGCTTCCATTGCCGGTATCACCGAATTAAAATCAATCTCTGCGTATTTATTATTATTATCAATTATCATTTTAGTCGCAAATCCTAGCAGCACTAGCACTGCTACCCCAATCACCGACCATAAGACAATCCAACCCTTAGATGTTTTCATATCACTCCTTTACATGTTATAATCATATTATCATGTTTGATAAAATAATGCAAAGATTCACTCGTTGGCTCGATCCAAAATTAGACCGCTTTCGTTCCACCTCTCATCACCCAGAAAATCCCCAGCCCAAGCCCGCAAAATCCCCTTCACCATCTCCCTACACACCTCGCACTTTGGAGGATTTTATCGGCGTCGTCAGTCGCACCCCGCGAGACATTTTAGACAACACCGATCGCGCTCGCCTTTCCGCCGTTATGAGTTTTAATGACCGTCAAGTTCTCGACCTCATGTCTCCTAAGACTAGCATCGTCTTCGTCCAGAACACCGAAATTCTCGGCCCTCTCGTCCTTGACCGACTCTACAAATCTGGTTTTACCAATTTTCCCGTCATTGACAGCAAAGAACACATCAAAGGCGTCATTCATACCGAAGCTCTCAATAGCCTGAAAATAAAAAAAGCCGAACGCGCCGACAAATACATGGATCGCGGCGTTCATTATCTCCACACCACCGACTCTCTCGCTCACGCAGTCTCCGAGATAGAACGCACTAATAGCTATTATTTCCTCGTCCTAGACGAAGAAAACAACCTCGCCGGCTTCTTTACTACGGAAATGTTACTTAGCTATTTACTCGGTAAATGAGGACATATTGCCTTTCTGGGACAATTTCCCGGAAAACACCGGAAAAGTCAAGTTCACTTTCATATCAGGACGTAGTCCAGAGCTAAACTTTACTTTTCCGGTTTTGGAGGCATCCCAGAAAGGTGATATGTCCTCATAATACGATAATTTGTGATATAATAATAGATATGAATAGAGTTTTAGCAAATGAATCAGCAAATTTTTTAGATAAGACTATTACCGTTGCTGGCTGGGTAAACTCCCGACGAGATCACGGCGGATTGATTTTTATTGACCTCCGCGACCACTCTGGCATCCTCCAGCTAGTCGTCACCCCCGAGACTGAGAAAGCATTTAATCTCGCTGAGTCCGTCCGCGACGAATTCGTCCTAGAGGCCACTGGCAAAATGCGCAAACGCGAAAAAGATTTGATTAATCCAAATATCCCCACCGGGCAGATTGAATTAGTCGTTTCCGAGCTAAAACTCCTAAATAAATCCCTTCCCCTCCCCGTCAATACTCACGACGACGGCGAGAAATCTTCCGAGGAAATGCGTCTCAAATATCGTTTCCTAGATCTCAGGCGTCCCTCCATGCAACAAGTCCTCTCTCGCCGCTCCGAATTCTATCGTTACATTCGTAATTATATGTATGATCATAATTTTACCGAGATTACCACACCGATTCTCGCCAATTCCTCTCCCGAGGGCGCCCGCGATTTTCTCGTTCCCTCGCGTCTCCATCCTGGAAAGTTTTACGCTCTCCCTCAAGCCCCTCAACAATTCAAACAGCTCCTCATGGTTGGCGGAGTTGATAGATATTTCCAGATTGCTCCATGCTTCCGCGATGAGGACCCTCGCGCCGATCGTCTCTACGGTGATTTTTATCAGCTCGACATGGAAATGAGTTTCGTTGACGATGGCGAAGTTGTTCGTTCCACCATTGAGCCACTATTCATCAATCTCGCTACTGATTTTGGTCAAAAGAAACTCGTCCTCCGTTCCGAGCCCGCAAAGGCTTACCTAAACAAATCTTCCAAAATCCCTCGCCTCCCCTACGATTTCTGTATGGATACTTATGGTGTAGATAAACCCGACCTTCGCTATGGCATGGAACTCATTGACCTTACCGATGTATTCAAAGATACCGACTTTAAAGTATTCAAGACCCCCTGCGTGAAGGCTGTCTGTGTAAAGAATGGCGCTTCTCTTTCCCGCAAAGAAATAGACATTTTTACCGACGAAGCCAGAAAACTCGGCGCTGGCGGTCTCGCCTATATATTATATACCGATGAAGGCCCAAAATCCCCGATCTTGAAATTCATGTCCGACACCGAAATAAAAAACGTCCAGAAGCTCACCAGCGCACAGCCTGGCGACGCAGTATTCTTTGGCGCCGATGAACGTCCCCTAGTAAACAAAGTTCTCGGCGAGCTACGTATCTCCTTCGCCAATCATTTCCACCTAAAAAATCCCGACGAAGTCGCCTATTGCTGGGTAGTTGACTTTCCATTCTACGAATGGGACGAAAAATTAAACAAACTTGACTTCGGTCATAATCCCTTCAGTATGCCAAAAGGCGGCCTTGCCGCATTAGAAGAAGCAAAAACTGACACCGATAAATTAGCATTAAAGGCCGACCAATACGACATGGTCATGAATGGTTACGAGGTTTGTTCTGGTGCTGTGCGTAATTATAATCCCGACATTATGTATAAAGTCTTTAATATCTTAGGCTACAATAATGAATACGTTGAGGCCCGTTTCGGAGGTATGCTCAATGCCTTCAAATACGGCGCTCCTCCCCACGCTGGCTGTGCCCCTGGACTTGACCGTATTTTCATGGTGCTAGAAGATGTTGAAAACATCCGTGACATTGTCGCCTTCCCGAAGAATGGCTCTGGCGTTGATCTCATGATGAACTCACCTTCCATAGTCGACCAGTCCCAACTCGACGAATCCCACCTCGCAATTATTGTTGATGAAGATTAAAAAATAGAACTCTTAAATGAGTGAGCATTTGTTTTTATCTCTGAGTGATTTTTACATCATTTCCCCATAAAAAATCACTTTAGACTTGATTTTTTATTGGGTGAAATGTTGTAAAAATTAACGAGATATAAAAACAACCGCGAACGAATTAAGAGTTCGATTTTTTAAATATCAACTTACCAAACAGAGTGGTAATCAAAAGATACTTGTGATATAATGTAGATATGAGTAAAGAAAAAGTTGTCTCCGACTATAATGGCTACGATTACAAAACGGAATTCTGGGAAAAGACCGACCGCGCTTACGAGGACCAGGCCGATCGCATGGCTATTCGTAAATTACTCCCAAAACGCATGGAAAAATTCGCCGACATCGGTGGCGGTTATGGTCGCCTTGCGAATGAATACTTGAAACGCGCCCGCAAAGTTTACATTTTCGACTACTCCAAGACCGAGCTAGACCAAGCCAAAGAGATGTACGGAGATAAGATCGAGACACGAGCTGGTGACATCTACAAATTACCATTTAAAGACAACGAATTAGACGGTCTCATGATGGTTCGTGTTACTCATCATCTTGAGCATTTAGACAAAGCCATCGCTGAGCTATATCGCGTCCTAAAGCCCGGCGGCTCCGCGGTTATTGAAGTAGCGAATAAGCGCACTCTCCCAAAAATGGCTCGCTTTGTCACTGGTCGTTCCAAGATAAATCCTTTTGACCAGTCAGTTGCCAATTACAAAGAAATCAGCAAAGACGGTTTCTATAATTACCATCCAAAATATGTAGAGAATATTTTTAGCAAAGTCGGTTTCAAGACCGAAAAAATTCTCTCCGTTTCCAATTTTCGTAGTCGTGGTTTAAAGAAATTTCTCGGCACCAATAATCTTGTCAAAATGGAAAACGGGGCCCAACAGCTCCTTGCCCCCATCCGTTTTGCTCCTTCCATCTATTATAAGTTGAGAAAACCCGAAGAATAGTGTATAATATATAGTATATATTATATATACGGGGCCGTCGTTTAACGGATAAG
>JAFWHD010000011.1 GCA_017512085.1 Candidatus Saccharimonadota bacterium | reverse complement strand
TATAGCGAGTTCCCGGCTGCTACTAGTACTTTTAGTGGACTGGCGATACTATTCTCTCTTTTTCTAGGATTTCTGGGAGTAAGTAATACTTATGCTAGTAGCATTAGTATTTCACTCACGGGTAACGTAAATCTAAATATACTAAAAGACAATACTAACCCTACCTTTGGTAAATCTACTACTCAAACCGCTACAGTAACTAGTGATCATTTTACTGGCTATACACTAACTATCGCAGGCTCTAATGATACCGGAAGATTAGTAGGTAGTAATGACTCTACTAAATATCTAAGCTCCATTACTACTCCACTCACAGAATCACAATTTAATACTGATGCTCATAATGACCAGTGGGGTTTCCTACCTAGTAAGTTAAACAGCATTACGAATAATAGCTATCAACCTTCCCCCACTGCTACCACGCCTACCACGATAGATGTAACGAATAGCCCCACTACTGGCGAAAATTACACTCTAGCCTTAGCGGCGAGAGTGAGCAGTAATATGTCATTAGATTCCTACGGGCAAACCTTTGTCCTAGCTGCTACTGGGAATGGGTATGATTATAATATTAGCTATAAAGACCCAATGGATGATTTACCAGCAGCGCAATCTGGAAACACACAATCAGACAGTGTTACAATATCTAGCGATATACCCACGAGAGATGGATATGATTTTGCGGGATGGTGCACGAAACCAACTATGACTACGGTCTGTCCAGGCGATACTTATCAGCCGGGTAATCCCTACGATCTCGTATCAACGAGCGCTAATAACGTCATTCTGTATGCCATGTGGACACCACGTGCCGAGACATTTGATGCGGTTTTTGCGGCAGCAGGTAAAACAAAAACCAATGGATACTATGCCATGCAGGATATGACAAGTAGCATTTGTTCTAGTGTTGCTACGGGTAGTGCTGGGACTCTCATAGATACTCGTAACAATCAGACTTATGCTGTAGCGAAATATTTGGATGGACACTGCTGGATGCGCGAGAATTTAAACTATGCATTCACGGCCGGAGGCACCGTTGTCGCTTACGACTTTTCTACTGGCAATACCTTTAACTATACTACCCCTTATGACACTCGAACTACTACTGGTGAAGTCTGGGCTGAGGACGCCAGTGATGGTGCCAAATCGTATGGTGGGGATAAGGATAAATACATTGGCGGTATGAATATCGCTGATGCTGGTGTTGTAAAAGATACTGGCGAACCTTATGAACGCATCGGTGTCTTATATAACTGGGCCGCCGCTACCGCCCAGACAGGCGCCCAAGCTGCCGCAGTCAGTGGCGAAACCGAAGTAAAGACTAGTATTTGTCCAAAAGGTTGGAGATTACCAGCTAACTCAGGCGATTACTCATTTAGTACTTTAATGGGTTCTTATAGCCTACCTACGACTAATCAATCCCAAGGCTATTCTGGACAATTACAGAATCCTTTGAACTTCAATCGCCCCGGCCACTACTACTGGAGTGACGGCACGCTGTACAAGATGGGCACGGGTGGCTACTTTTGGTCCTCTGTGGGCTATAGTTCCGCCAGTGCACACAACCTCTACTTCTACTCCAGCGCCTTCCACCCGCAGGATGGCCTCCGCAAGGGCAACGGCTTTTCGGTCCGTTGTGTGGCGGTCTGATTTTGGAAAAATGAACTATTCTCTAAGCGAACCATATAAAGGCTGAAAAAATCAAAAAATAGTGATGGGAAGCCGCCACTGCAATAGCGGAGGGCTCCCATCAAATTATTTTTTGTTTTTTTCACCTCGGTGAGTGTGAGAATAGTTCATTTTCTACAAATAAAAAACACTTATGCCATCTTTTCAATACCCTCTGGGTTGATTTATCTACCGACTAATGCTACATTTAACGTCAGCGGGGATGTATTTTTAGAATGAGCGCGGAGAGAAAGGAGGTTAGGATGAGAAAAACTTACGAGATAAGTTTCCTCTTTGGTCTCATTAAGATCAAAAAAATTTCTTCTTCGTCCAAACGGACAAAGAAGAAAAACTAACCTAAACTAATTCTACCACGCTACACTAAATCCTACAAGCCCTTTTGACCTTCGCGCCGAGAGGGCTGCACATCCCCGCACTCATGCGTCATTCATTACACGTGCCGTTTTTTCTTACGAATCGTCTCTACTAGTTTATTAATTTTATATTTCGTGGGGTTTAGAATCAGGTCGTGAGCTGGGGTATATTTGAGTTCTTCCACGCCAAACGACCGCTTAAACTCGCTTACTCCGTAGAATCTATGTTCCTTTTCTTCTAATCCTACGATTCCCCACAAATTATACCTGATGCATCCTCGCTTCCTCGCCTCCTCCATCGCGGCCATGTGCAATAAGGGTGCAGCAGAATATTTCGTGCCGAGCGGCGACGACACACCATAATGATAGCTCGCCTCTGGACCGTAAAAGATCATAAAATTCTGCGCCAAGATTTCCCCATCTTTTCGTGCTGTGTACATTAGGACTTCGTCATTCTTTGCGAAGGCGGCAAACTGTTTGTATAGAAAATCTTGCGAGAATGCCACAAAACCTTGTCTTTTTGCATGCTCCACTTCCAGATTATAAAATGTTTTTACCACTTCTGGATTATTGGATGTCTCTACGGTAATTTCGGCTTTTTCGGCCTTGCGTAGTTTTCGCCGAAAACCTTGCGACGCACCCGCGAGTATTTCTTCCTCGGTCTTATGGAGATCTAGTATCCCCGCATATTCTACTGACAGATACATCGGGGCCGGCTTCAAGCCTAAGTTATCCAGGAGTTTTAGCACTCTCTCCGATTTCGGTTCCTGCGGTCGCACTCTGACAAACACGCACCCCGTCTTTCCCCCCTCTTCCTTAATGTCGTCAAAAATCTCTCGTACTAGTGTCTCATCCTCATAGTCCATCAACGGTCCACCCGCTATTGCCATATAGGTACCGCGCCGAGCTGTCTCCACTACGCCCGCATAGACCGCAATGAGATTATCGTCATCATCTATCGCTCCGCGTCTCACCACCTTCTTTCCGCGGGCCTTATGAAATTCATAAAAATCCCATGACTGGAGAAAATTTGCCTCTGGCCGCTCGCTTACGAAATTATCCCATTTTTCTTGACTATCTATATCAACTATTTTATATGACATCATTTCCTTCCTTTGAGTTTATTGTCTGGAACTTTTTATCTAATTCCCGTTGTAAATTTTACAATATGACGTATCTATCCTCTGTTATTTATAAGTTTTCCACAGTTGTATTTTTTACAACATATCACAAATGTCTCTTTTTCTTTCTTGTTTCCTCTACTACCAAATCTTTCAAATATTTCACTCTGGATATTACGAGATCATGCGCAGGAACATATTCTACTAATTCTCCGCCAAATCCAGTCTTAAAGGTCGTCACCCCAGCATAACGATGATTCGGCTGTCCTGGTGGCGCAATACCCCAGAGATTAAATCTCTCATATCCAGCCGCTTTTAGCTCCCGCATCGCTTTCCAGAGAATCGCGTAAGCTCCTGGCATTTTGCGATTTAGCTCGGTGGAAGCCGCCTCATAATAATCACCTTCGCGGCCATCGCGAATTACTAGCCCATAAGCTATCGCCCCGCCCTCCTTCGTTTCTGCCTTGTAAATCGTAATATTCTCCCCAAACGCTTCCCTCTCAGCCAAAAGTACCTTTAGTGAAGGTGGCACGAAATTCTGTCTCTTAGCCGTCTCGGCCTGTACCTCCCGAAATTCCCGAAATATCTCCTCGGAGCGTGAAGATGTCACGACTATTCCTAGTTTTTCCGCTCGCCGCACCTCATAGCGAGTCTGCCGCCGCATATTCGCTAGGAGTTTTTCCTCGTCCGTGGTTAAATCTATCATCACCGTATGTTCTGCCGCGAGATGCATTGGCGCTTTTCTTAATCCTAACTTCTCCATTAATTTCAAATTCTCTGGCGTCGCCATCAGTTGTGGTCGTATCCGTACGAAAGCACATTTCTCCTGCTTAGCTATTTCGGTGATTTTAGAAAATGCGTTCCTTACCATCTCCTCGTCTGCCCAGTCTATCAGCGGCCCGCACGGTATTTCTAGGTATCTTCCGCGTTTCGCATCCCTCCTTATCATGAGAGCGCGTCCAAAATTACCGGCCTCCCCATGCACATCCTCGGTAAGGACTTTTTCCCCCAGGATTTCATTCATCTTTCCATAACTAGGCGACTGAAGAAAATTTGCTTCTGGATACTGTTCAATAATCTTATTCCACTTTTCCATTTTTGCCCTCGTTTATTATGTATGGTTTAATTATTTCTCGCGCCCGTTTCAAGTCCCCCCGACTATAATAGGTCGGTAAATTGATAATATGCTCCGCGATATAGACGCTACTTGGACACTCTGCCTCATTGAAATGGACTTTTTTATAATATCTCTCTGGCGCTACTGGCTTTTTATACCAAATACTATCAAAATAATAACCAGCTTTCTTTAGCATTTCAAGCACTTTCTCCCTTTCTCTCACTAGAACAAACTCCCTGATTGGTCGTTCGCCCGCCTCTCTAAAACCTCGAAACTGTTCCAACGCTAGTCTCGCCTCAAAGCGACTAATCTGCCGAGTCGTGTCTAGGTGATTATCTGCCGATTTTTCTACCCAGTGAATTTTTACAAGTAGTCTCATTAATATTCCGCCCAGATGTATCGCAGTCAATCCTCTACATAGGCCTGCCAGCATCGGGTAGAATCTCGCTCTTAGCGTGTCCGATACTCGCGCCCGTTCGTGTGGCATTTCTACTTTCCGTTTCATTTCCTCGCGAAACACTACCGCCCCACCATTAACTGTATCTACCGATTTATCCTTACCAAATGAAAATGCAACTGCCGCCCCCACCGTTCCTGCCTCGCGTCCATCTCCATATTTCACCCCAGCCGAATGTGCCAAATCTTCTATAATGGTCAAATGGTATTTTTTTGCTAAAGATTCTATTCTTTCTATATCTACTGGGTTTCCTAGGGAATTCTGGATAATAATCCCGCTAGCTTGAGATTCCTTCGCGGCTTTTTCCAGTGCCTGATAGTCAAAATTTAAATCTTCCTGCGAAATATCTACGAATACCGGTATTAGTCCCGCCGCCTGTATTCCCTCATAGACTGCATAGCAGGTAAAGCCATTCACTAATACCTTCTCCCCCCTCTTAAAAAATGCCCTGAGTGCTAGAGCGAGGCCAGACCGCCCGTTTTTACATGTGATTGCCTCCCCACTATAACGCTCGCCCAGGTATTTTTTTAGCTCCTTTATGTCACTCTCTCGTCCGTGGCAAAAAGTATGCCGCGCTGTTTGCCTCAAGGCTCCGTATTTTGCTGCCATCCCGAGAAAAAACCGCTTCATTACCTATCCTCTCCTCCATAAAGAAGCGCGTCCAGAATTACCGATTTTTTTCTGTTCTCCCTCGTTTTTACCTCTGTCACTTTTTTATCCTCTCCACTAGTGTCGCTATGGCTCGTGCTAATTCCTCTGGATTTGAGATATATGGTGCATGAGTCCATTTGGCATAAAACTTCAATTCCGCATGTGGCAATTTCTCATACATGGCTGTCGCCTGTCTCGGTGGAGTAGTGGTATCCTTTTTACCCCATAGGATAAAGCACGGCGTAGTTACCTTCGAGAAATCCAAAGTCTTATCCGATTCAATCATATTTGCAAGCGTAATCTTCATATTTTCTGGTGCCCTAGAATAATCTGTTGAGCCTGTCACTTTATGAAATGCTTTATCTATGATCTTTACTTTTTTGAGTGGCTTACCTATTTTAGCAATCCCCTCTACCAATTTTTTTCTCACGGATGGCTCATAGATACCCGCCGCATCAAGTAAGATTAAGTATTTTAATTTTTCTGGTTTCTTAGCACAGAGATTTAGCAGTATCCTTCCCCCGTTACTATGGCCGAGAGCGATAGCCCCATCTGGTATCTCGCTATCTGCCCATTCTACATAATCCTCAATCGTATATACCTTCTTAGATGGCTCCGTTAATCCTGGCACATGTAGCATCTTTACATTGATGCCTCGGTCATGTAGCATCTTCAAAGTATTTTTCCATGGCTCTACTGTATAAGTCCATCCATGTATAATATAGAGATCTACCATTTTTCTCCTCTATTATGCCAGCAACCTTTCATGAGTCTAGCCCCCAACTCTTGCGTCTAGCCACTGAGCCTTTATCTCTCCGGCAGAGCTTCTCTGCATCGGCCGGGTTTGCTAATAGTTTTTCTATAATCCATTCCAGATACTGGCTCCCCTTAAAGAATAGAGTTTCTTTGCCTGAGATATTTTTCTCAAGATATGAAAGGGCCTTTCTCGGGTCTGTGGTCGCCACCACTGATATACCAAGCTTTTGCAATTCTGGCGCAGTGTATTTTTTCGTCCTTTTGCCAACTAGTACTACCTTCTCCGGCTTCACCTCAGCAATCAGCGAGGCCAATTTCGTATGCTCATCTACTGTTAGCGAGCCTTGGTCCACGATGTCCCCTATCACTAGCCATTTATGCTCTGCGTGCATCCGTTTCGCCATATCAAGCGATGACTGCATAGAGATCATGTGCGCATTATAGCTACAATCAATAATATCTATTCCCTTTATCCCCTGGAAATGTGAACTCCGCCCTGGTGAAACTTCCATCCCCGAGAAATCTGGGTTAAATTTCAACTTCAAATATTTCATCAAATCTTTCAGCACGAACAGGTTGAATGACAAATCCTTCGGCTCCGGTCGGTCAAAATGAAAAGTAGTATCTCCGTAGGTAAAATCAGTTGAGTCAGGATAGACGACGTATTTTTTCATTTCACCTTTGCGTATCGGGATAACTTTTGCCTTAATCCCCTTAGTCGCCTCACGCATCAGCTTAGAATCGCCATCAATATAGACTCGCCCAGTAGTCTCTGCTGGTAGATTTGCAAACTCCGCTGTAATTGCCTCCGTGAGATTCTCGTATTTCCCTTCATCCACTACGTTTTCAAACTGCGCCGCGTGCGACAGCCCGATAGAAACCCATATCGTCACCTCTGGATGTATCATCTGGGAAATAAACTCTGCCTCGTGAGGTCTTTCTCCGTCTATCTCTACTACGTAGTATTCTTCCTTAAAATTATGAAACCATGAACGAAATGGTGCTGCAATAATGAGCCATAGCCATCTTAGCTCAGAGCTTTTTACTCCTTTCAGCCCCAAGAGATCAAAAGAAACCCCAAAAGCCGAGTTTGCATCATGCGAATAGTGTGCCTTATCGCCTATCTCATATTCCAGCATATTTAGCATCGTGGTCTTCCCCGCTGAGCCTGTCACTGCAATAATTCGCGGCTGCCATCTCTTTAATACTCGCCTTGCAAAATGCTGAAAATACCGCGCTACTACGAAATAAAATTTCTTCTTAAATTTAGCCGCACTCATACCCCCCTATTATAACACACTACTCGTCTAATCATAGAAAAAGAGCCCTCATTTGAGAGCTCTCTAATAAAGTAAAAGTTTCCCCCCTCTTCTAATGGGGGTTCACCAGGTGACCGCGATGTCAAACTCTGGACACCATTCGGCGGCTTCGCAATGATCGACGACCATCGCCGTCCCTAGTGATGTCTCTACGATGGATCCCTTCGGGAACACATTGGTATCTGCGGCGCACATGATGTAATCGCCATACATCTTGACACCGTCAGAGCGTACCCAGCATCCGTAGGTTTCGCCAATCCCGAGCCACTTCATAATCTCAATACAATAATTCATATTGAGATTATAATAGGTCTCTTTCAGCCATGGCCCCTGGAACACGCCACATACCGGGTCAATAGTTTTTCCCGGTTCCATGAAGATAGTCTGTATTTCGCCAGTAGCTTCCTCGGTAGCTACCTCATCTGGTGACTCGGTTTGCTCCTCAGGAGCATTAGTAGCCGCCTCAGCTGGTGTCTCAGTTTGCTCCTCTGTTTCAATACTGGTGTTTGTAGTCTCAGTCAATGCTTCTGTCTCTACTTCTTCGTTTTCCATAGCTACGGTCATTACATCATCCGTAACATCCGGCTCCGTCTCCGTCTCTGGTCCATTTTTTGTGGTCTCCGTGACCCCATGGACCAGCTTCGGCATCTTCGGCAACGGAAGAAGGTTTCCAGCTATGCGCTGATGTGTGCCATTGGCTAGAGACTGCTGTGCGCTCTCTGGTTCTGGCTGACTTGTCTTGGTCTCATTACGGTTTTCCGCATACTCTGAGCCAAATCCCGCCAGCGTCACTGTGAAGCTCGCCTCTTTTGTCTCATCCTCCACTGTCTCTGCCTGGTGATCAACGACCTCTACATGCGGTGCATCCATCTCATCTCTCTCCGGATGGACAGCGTAAAATAATCTCATTACGATTAAAGCCACCATGAGTGCTACTCCCACTCCTGCGATTATTCCAATAGCTATATCCATTCCATCTCTGATTTTCTTCATGACATTTCCCCCTTTTATAAACTTTTACCGTAATTTGCTTGGGTGAGTTTTTATGACCTCACCCCTTATGCTTATTATATCACACTATTGACAAATTGTCAATATAGCAGAGAGGTTGGTTCCTAGGACTGCTACCTTACCCGGGGCATTTTCTCGTAAAACATCAAAAAAGTCAAGTTCCAGAGGACTTGACTTTTCTAATTCTGGAGGTACACCCAATGGGGTGATAGCCAAGAGAATATATCTAGGTTATTTACATCTTTATTTCTGCGTCCACACCTGCTGGTAGGGAGAGATTTTGTAAACTCTCAATGGTCTTTGGTGTAGCATTGCTGATGTCAATAAGACGCTTATGGACCTTCATCTCAAACGCTTCCCCACCAGTCTTATAGACATGAGGTGATTTTACTACGGTGAAGGTGGAACGCTTGGTGGGTAGAGGAATCGGCCCGCTTACTGTCGCACCGGTCCGGATAGCTGTCTCCACTATCTGTCTTGCGCTCTGGTCAATGACTCTGTGGTCATAAGCCTTTAGCCGGATGCGAATCGTCAGGCCGCCACCGGTAACTTTCTTTTCTTCTGCCATTATTTTTCCTTTCTTCCTCGCAATCTTAGATGGAGTCTTAGATGCTCCGTCCATAAGTTTCCAAGGATAGATATTTAATTTGTTAATATCTATATTCTATCACACTTTACTACAGATGTCAAAATTGTCAATCAGGACTACTACCCTTCTGGGACAATTTCCCGGAAAACACCGGAAAAGTCAAGTTCACTTTTTTATCAGGACTTGTCCCGAACTGAACTTTACTTTTCCGGTTTTGGAGGCGTCCCAGAAGGGTAGTAGTCCTGATTACGCAAAATCGGGCCAGATTTTACTCTAGCCCGATTTTGCGTAGTTATGATAATACTACTTGATGATCTTGGTCACAACACCAGAACCAACGGTCTTACCACCTTCGCGGATAGCGAAACGATCCTGCGCATTCATCGCGATAGGAGCGAGAAGCTTTACCTTGAAGGTTACCTGGTCGCCTGGTACCACGATTTCCTTATCGGCAGGAAGCTCTACCTCACCAGTCACATCAGTGGTACGGAAGTAGAACTGTGGCTTGTAACCCTTGGAGAACGGAGTGTGGCGTCCACCTTCCTCTTTCTTCAAGATATAAACCTCGGCCTCAAACTCTGTATGTGGAGTAATCGTACCAGGAGCAGCAATTACCTGACCACGCTCAATCTGATCACGCTCAATACCACGGAGCAAGAGCCCAGCGTTATCGCCAGCCTGACCTTGGTCAAGAGTCTTATGGAAAGCCTCAATACCGGTTACGACTGACTTCTGTGTGTCGCGGAGACCGACGATTTCTACCTCATCATTCATGTGAATGATACCCTGCTCGATACGACCAGTAGCCACGGTACCACGACCTTTGATGGAGAACACATCCTCAATTGGCATTAGGAATGGCTTGTCAAGGTCATGCTCTGGTACATCAAAGTACTCATCCATCGCATCTACGAGCTGCATGATAGCATCCTCATTGTCCTTGTCGCCCTCAAGTGCCTTTGTAGCGGAGCCCTTGATGATTGGAGCGTTGTCGCCATCGTAGCCATATTTGTTTAATAGCTCACGGACATCCATCTCTACGAGCTCTACGAGCTCAGGATCAGCGAGGTCCATTTTGTTAAGGAAGACGATAATCTTCGGTACGTTCACCTGGTGAGCGAGAAGTACGTGCTCACGAGTCTGTGGTAAAGGACCATCATTCGCTGCAACGACAAGGATAGCACCATCAATCTGTGCAGCACCAGTAATCATGTTCTTAATGTAATCTGCGTGTCCAGGCATATCCACGTGTGCGTAGTGACGCTTTGGCGACTCATACTCCTGGTGAGAAGTCGCGATAGTAATACCACGAGCCTTTTCCTCTGGCGCGTTATCAATCTGGTCGTAAGCGACCGGCTTGTTGATTTCTGACGGAAGTCGCTTCGCAAGAACCGCAGTAATCGCAGCTGTTAAAGTGGTTTTTCCATGGTCGACGTGACCCATGGTGCCTACATTAATATGTGGCTTGGAACGGTCAAAATTTGCCATTCTATCTCCTTTATTTTTTTACGTCTGGAGCACTAATAAAAACCAGCTCCAAATCTCTACCTTATTATTGTAATCTATTTTTGCGAATCTGTAAAGGGATTATTTTGAATTTCGCTTCTCAATAATCTCAGCCGCTACATTTGGTGGTACTTCCTCGTAAGCATAAAGCTCCATTGAGGACGCAGCTCGCCCCTGTGTCATACCTCGTAGGTCACCAGTGTAACCAAAGAGATTTGCTAGCGGACAAAATGCCTTGATAAGCTTCGCTCCACCGTTCAAATCTTCCATCTCGTCAATGCGACCGCGACGAGAATTAATGTCACCAATTACGTCACCCATGAAATCTTCTGGAGTGGTAATTTCGAGCTTCATGACTGGCTCGAGAAGAACAGGCTTTGCCTTTTTGATACCTTCACGCGTCGCGAGTGATCCTGCTAGGGTGAAGGCGAGCTCGCTGGAATCCACATCATGATATGAACCATCATAAAGCGTAGCTTTCACATCTACCACTGGGTAACCTGCAATCACACCACCTGCCAGCGTATCTTCGACACCCTTCTGGACTGGCTTGCGGTATTCCTGAGGCACCACACCACCCTTAATTTGGTCGATAAACTCGAAGCCCTTCCCTGGCTCATTCGGCTCAAACTTAATCCAAACATCACCGTACTGACCGCGACCACCAGATTGTTTAATGTGCTTACCTTGAGCCTCGGCTGTCCCGCGAATCGTCTCACGGTATGCTACCTGTGGCGCACCAGTATTTGCCTCAACGCCATGCTCACGCTTTAGTCGGTCAATGATAATCTCCAAATGTAGCTCACCCATGCCAGAGATAATCGTCTGTCCTGTTTCTTCATCAGTATGAACGCGGAAAGTCGGGTCTTCCTCAGCCATCTTTGAGAGACCGATGCCCATTTTTTCCTGATCAGCCTTGGTCTTTGGCTCTACCGCGATGGATACAGGAGGATCTGGGAACTCGATAGATTCGAGTAAAATCGGATGAGCTGGTGAGCAGAGAGTAGTACCAGTCGTACAGTTCTTTAGGCCTACCACCGCGGCAATATCACCGGCACCGATTTCGGTAATGTCTTTTCGGTCGTTTGCGTGCATCCTAACGAGTCGTCCTATCCGTTCCTTATCGCCAGTCGAGGCATTTAATACTGTATCGCCAGATTTTAATTTACCAGCATATACTCGAATAAAGATTAATTTTCCTACGAATGGATCTGTTGCGATCTTAAATGCTAGCGCTGTGAGAGGCTCAGAGTTATCAGCTTTTCGAATAATCTGGTCGCCAGTCTTTGGATCGGTACCGACTGTCTGCCCCTGATCACGGTCAAGTGGTGATGGCAAATAATCTGTCATCAGGTCTAGCACCTTCTCCACGATTACCCCACGTCCGTCTCCACCAGTCACGAGGAAGAAATCACCATCAAGCACTCGCTTCCTGAGAGCTGCCTTTAGCTCTGGAATCGTAATCGCTTCTTCACCCTCGGAGAAATACTTATCCATGAGTGCCTCATCGGCCTGGACGGCTTCCTCTATTAGCATCGAGCGGGCATTCTTTGCTTTTTCTACCATATCGGCTGGAATCTCGCCCACAGTTAGCTCATGATCGGCATAATCTTTATAGGTGTAGGCCTTCATGTCTATCAGATCCACCACGCCGCAAATATCTTTTTCAAAGCCAATTGGTAGATGAATCGCCACTGCGTTCTTAGAAAGACGCTTATGAATAGAATCGAGCGACTTATAGAAATCACCGCCAATTTGATTAATCTTATTCACGAAACAGATGCGCGGCACACCATATTTCGTCGCCTGGCGCCACACCGTCTCGGACTGCGCCTCTACTCCCATTTTCCCATCAAATACCACCACCGCGCCATCTAGCACTCGGAGAGAACGCTCCACCTCAGCGGTAAAATCAATATGTCCTGGTGTGTCGATGATGTTTATCTGGTGATTTTTCCAATAGACCGTCACAGCGGCAGAAGTAATCGTGATTCCACGCTCCTTCTCCTGCTCCATCCAGTCCGTGTCAGCACCACCCGTGCCGCCCTTCACTAAGTCAATTTTATGTTTCAGCCCCGTCCGGTAGAGAATCGCCTCTGAGGTCGTGGTTTTGCCTGCGTCAATATGAGCAATAATCCCGATATTCCGCAGCATGCTCAAATCCTTGATTTCAGCCATATGCTCCTTTATTTATGTTATTTTCTCGTCCTTATTTTCCACACATCATAAAGACAGATTTATTTCATTCTAGCACAGATGATAAAAAAATAAAAGAGCCGAAATCCAGGTGATTAATGTATCTAAAACCCGTATTGATAATAAGTGAATAGAGATAAAACTCGCTCGTGGCTTAGCACTTGCTTTTTAGCGATTTTTGTGATATAATTACAAGAGATACCTGTAAATACTTTAGGGGAGCTATAGGTTTGTACTTTGAGAGGAGGAAAAATGAAAACAGGGTTGCTAATCATAGGGTCTGGAATAGTGATCATATTCATCATGCTTCTAGCGTCTATGCGTCTAAAAGACAGCAAAATGTGTAAATGGAGGACTGCTCTAGACTACATAATAATAACCTACCTTGCTGTCTTATCGGTTTTTTCTTTATTGAACTATTTTTACGTTCAGGACGTTAAGCATAACACTAAGGCTCCAGTAGCGGAAAGTGAGTCTTCGCCAACGGATTTTGATGAACCTAGAGATGATTTAGACTATTAAGGGGGTTATTATGGTTATATTTGCACTCATAGCTTTATTTTGTGGACTGAGTGGGCTTTATGTCTTCTTCCGGTGGGGGCAGGACAATCTAGAGGCTAGCAAATTTGGGGCAAGTGCATACGATGATTCCTTGTTTTTGGCCACTACCTTTTTAAGGGTTGCTGTTGTTCTAATTATCGTATGGCTCTTTATGCGAGCTACGGGATTCCACATCGGGTTCATTTTTTCGCTAGTAGCTACCATCAGTGGCCTTTATTATAGCTACAAAGCCGACCTTGCAGAGAATGAGACAAATTACGGAGATTTTTTATTTAAAAAATATCTCTTTCTTGCTATTGGCCTCATCTCTTTCATGTTTATCGGTCTACTGGTTACCGGTTGATTTCCTCTATAATCCTCGACTCTAGGTCGGGGATTTTTTATGGTCTGATTATGCTTAACCAGTTTATTGATTCGCAATAATTACTCTTTCCTAGATTTTTACACTAGAATCCATCTTTTATTTCAATTTTTCTCGCAGTATCTGCTGGACAGCACTCGGATTTGCCTTACCGTGTGATTCTTTCATTACCTGACCGATGAGAAATCCTAGTACTTTTTCCTCTCCAGCTCTATAGTCTTCCTGGGCTTTTTTTGTCTCGGGCTTCGCTAGTACGGTATCCACGATTTGTTCCAAGGCCCCCAGGTCATTCTCTTGAATCAGTCCTAGTTCTTTCGCGATATTTTTCGTCCCACGTCCTTTCATCTGTGGGTCAAATAACTTCAAAAACACTTCCTTTGTCGCCGTAGAAGATAATTCTTTCTTCTCGTTCATCTCGGCTAACTCATTTAAGTCCTTCGCCGAAGGTAAATCATTGAGATACTCCGCCGATTTCTCCTCTGCCAGTAACACGGAAGTAAATAAATTCACCATAAGCGTGATATGTTTCTCATCCATATCTCCCAATTTTTTCATCAGTGTCGGGTAATCTAACAAAATCTCTAATAAATCATCCTTTATCGTATCACGGAATTTCTCTCGGTAATCTGCTGGCATTAGCGGAAAATCTTTTAATTCATTCTCAATAAACTCCTCTGTGAGATGCACTGGCGGAATATCTGGTTCCGGCATATAACGGTAATCCTTCGCTTCTTCTTTGGAACGCTGAGCTGTCGTTTGCCCTGTCGCATCGTTCCAGCCACGCGTCTCCTGCTTTACTTTTTCTCCAGCTTCTAATACTTGTATCTGGCGTTTTATTTCGTATTCTACTGCTCTTTCTACGCTACGGAAAGAATTAAGATTCTTCACCTCCGTCCGCGTCCCTAGCTCCTCGGCCCCTTCTGGCGCCACTGAAGTATTTACATCAAACCTCATATTCCCATTATAGAGATCACCATAAGTCACCCCCGCGTAGCACATCAGTCGCCAGAGTTCCTTCGCGTAGTCATGTGCATCTTGCGCTGAGTGGATGTCTGGCATGGAGACTATCTCTATAAGTGGCGTATCCACGCGATTCAAATCCACCAGAGAATAGGTAGCATAATGGGTTAATTTTCCTGCATCTCCTTCCATATGGGCATGCTCAATACGAATCTTTCTTCCCGAAGAAAGCTCCACATATCCTGCCCCGATAATTGGATGATAAAATTGTGTTATCTGGTATCCCTTCGGCGAATCAGGGTAAAAATAATGTTTCCGATCAAACCTAGATTCAGGATTTATCTCACAGTTCATCGCTCTCCCCGCTCTTACGGCGAATTTAATCGCCCTGCCATTTAGTCGCGGTAACATCCCTGGTAGAGCATAATCCACTGGCGAAACACAGGAGTTAGGTTCCTTTCCTCTCGCATCATTATCTACCTCGGAAAATAATTTCGTCTTTGTGCGCAGTTGTACGTGGCACTCTATGCCAATGGTCGGGGTATATTTCTTTCCGTCTTTGCCAGTAACACTATAATCCTCTGCCATTCTCAATCCTTTCTAAATCTCTTTCACTTTTATTATCATATTGCCCCCAGGTCCATTAGAGCCTGTTTATATATAGCGAGAGCATTAAAAGCCTGCTTATATGATACTTCAAATCCCGCCTCATGTGCAATCGCATTCCGTAGTTTATGCGCTCGCCAAACTCCATTCAGGTTGCTAAATCTACTGCCAGATTTCTTTAATTTCTCCCCCATCGTCTTACCAGGTAATCCCATTTCGTTCATCGCTTTATCTAGTAGTTTATCTGCCTCAATTATTGCCATTGAGAAAGTCGCTGGACTTTCTTTGTTCAGTTTATTCTCTATCGCTAGGAATCTCGCCTGGTAAGCTTCTTTATTAAAAATATACTTTCGCTTACCAGTCAAAAGAATTGCTACAAATATCAAAACCGCCACAATTAAGATAGCGATAATAAATGTCACTACGCCACCGTCCATTATCTGCTATCTCCGCTATATATTACTTCACTTCCGGCAATCTCAAGAAACATCCGGTAAACCCTACCACTACCTGCGTAAAACTTGACAAATCGCATAAAGTATGCTACAATGGAATTATAATTTTTACTCATCTATACACTCCTTTGCGAATGCGAGGAGATTTTTGTCGCTTCGCCTCGGCCCGACTATTTGTAATCCTATCGGTAGATTATCTTCCCTCGTCTTTCCCGCTGGTATCGCAAGTCCAGGCACTCCCGCCAGATTTAGCGACACGCTCATCACATCCTCTAGATACATCGCCACGGGATCATTCACTTTCTCGCCGAGTTTAAAAGCTGGATTCGGCGAAACAGGAGTAAGGATATAGTCGCATTTCTGGAATGCCTTCTCGTATTCCTCCACGATGAGCGTCCGTGCCTTTGCTGCCTTCAGGAAATAAGCATCATAGAATCCAGACGAAAGCACAAAATTCCCTATCATTATCCGTCGTTTGTTCTCTGGCATAAAACCTTCATTCCGCGTATCATTATATATTGTCTCAATATCAGTTGCCTTTTCACTCCTCAGTCCATAACGGATTCCATCATAGCGTGATAGATTTGACGCCACTTCTGCTGGCACTATTATATAATATGCCGCTAGCGCGTATTTTAGTGCTGGCATCTCTAGCTCCACTATCTCATAGCCCTTTTTCTCTAACATCTCCGTCTTTTGTCTCAGGGCATCTCGTATCTCCTCATCCACGCTCTCATTGTCAAAATCCTTTATCACCCCCACCCTTTTTGCAGATTTAGATTCTGTATTTACATAATAATCTGGCAATGTTGTCAAATCATTCCTGTCCTGTCCGCTCGCGATGCTCATTAGCAAATCCATATCCTCAGGTGTCTGAGTAAAGAAGCCAATACAATCCGTAGATGATGCCATCGCCACCACTCCGTAGCGACTAATCGTCCCGTAAGTCGGCTTAAAACCATATACTCCATTAAACGATGCCGGCTGGCGAATGGAGCCACCAGTGTCGGTTCCCGTCGCGAACTGTACTATACCCAGTGCCACAGCTACCGCCGAGCCACCCGACGAACCTCCCGCCACTCGCTCTGTGTCATAAGCATTTAGAGTAGGACCGTAGTAAGAATTCTCTGTAGATGAGCCATGTGCAAAAGCATCCATATTTGTCCGGCCAATCATTATCGCTCCCTCATCCTCTAGCTTCTGTACTGCTGTCGCTGTTACGGGAGAAGTAAATCCCTCCAGAATATGCGCCGAGGCGGTCGTCTCACCCTCGGGACTGAGGAAATTATCTTTTAGCGCATAAGGCACACCCGCGAGCCGTCCTACTTTCTCTCCTCGCGCGATTTTTTCATCTATCTCCTTCGCTTTTTTCAATGCATTTTCCGTATTTATATATGTAAATATATAATGGTCGGAAAAATGCTCCGCTTTATTTAGCGCTTCTTGCACCATTTCTACCGCACTATGATTCTTGTCAGCTATTCTCATCATTATCCTCCGTTTTATAGCACCTTAGGGACCTTTATTTGATTATCTTTCGCTTCTTTCGTCAAATCAAGCAGTTCTTCCCTAGTAGCATCCTGCGGTAATATCTCATCCTCTCGCCAGACATTTTCCATCTCAAATACCTGATAGGTCGGCTCCACACCCTCCGTATCCAGCTCGTCTAGTTGAGAGATATACTTAATAATGCCCGCCAAATCATCTTTTAGGCTCTCAGCCTCCCGCTCATCCAGAGCAAAATCCGACAATTCAGCTAAATGCAAAATATCCTCGCGTTTTATTTCCATGCCTTTGATTATATCACAAAAATCCAGTTCGAGCCGAAAATATATCAAGACATAATAACCATAAAAATCAAGACTTGCGCTACTATCCCTCCGCGTGTTACAATAAAACTGCTATATTCCAATTAATTTAAAAACGAAGCATTTTTTATAAAAATGTCTAGTCGTACGTAAAAATGGCACCATAAGGGCCGACTGCGTACGAATAGACTTCGTTGTTAGTTGGAATATAGCACCCTTGCGGTGCCATTTTTAGATTAACCTCATCATTTGGATATTCGCGAGGCGTATGACCATATCGGTCATCTCCTCGTTATCCTCTAAAAGTGGCACAGCAAGGACGGGAAAATAATAGGCATATCCCAGCCAAAAAGTGAGGTAATATATAATGCATCAGCGTCATACATATAAAATCATGTCTATCGTTACCATTATGCTAAGTAGCATACTAGGTAACTTTTTTGTCTCATCGCACGTCTCAGCTCTAACTTATCAATCTACAGTCTCTCCAGAATTTACCATCAATGAAGCCCTAACGATTACTCTATCTAGTTCAGACATTCATATTGATGAATTAGCTGTAGGACAAAGCGATGTAAGTAATGTAGTAGACATTACCGTCCTCACTAATAATTCCTATGGTTATACACTTACATCCACTGCTGGTAATGGTGATACTTTCACTAACACAAATCTCATTAATGCTGATGATAATACAAAGATCTTTACCAGTCTCGCTCCCACTGATAGTATCTCAGATCCCGCTAGTTTTGCCGATAGTAAATGGGGATACTCATTCTCTACGGATAGTAAGACTACTTGGTCTAATTATTCTGGCTTACCATACTATGGTAATACTGGTGCCACACTACTCGCGAAAGACACTCAGTCTGCCTCTACTGGCGATGTAGTAAATTTCCGTATTGCCGCTAAGTCTAGTGCTACCCAGAATGCAGGCACATATAATAATGTGATTAATTTTTCCGTCACTGGCAATACTCGTCCAAATGATATATTTGATATTACTACTATGCAAGAAATGACTAGTAGCATTTGTGCTAATACGACTACACCAAATTCTAGTGCTACCACATTCGATACATTCCCCAAGCATCGCGGAGATCCTAACTACGTCCCTCGTACTACGCTTACGGATACACGTGATGATTCCACTTATCTCATTTCTAAACTTGCCGATGGTCATTGCTGGATGAGCCAAAATCTCGCCTTAGAACTCGATGCGGAATCTAGTGTAACAGCCTATGATTTCTCTGCTGGTACTACTTTCCCCTACAGTCCACAGAACAGCACTCAGTATAGCACCGGCATTCCTTGGGAGGAGGATGCGCATGACGGTGCTCGGTCTTATGGTGGAGATAAAGATAAATACATTGGCGGTACTGATATAACCGTATCTGGTGGTACTGGTTCTGATACTGGCGAGCCATACGAGAAAATCGGTATACTCTACAACTGGGCCGCCGCCACTGCCCAAACTGGCGAACAAGCCGCTGCAGCAGGCGCATCCGGCGAGCAGGAAATCACCAAGAGCATCTGCCCCAAAGGTTGGCGCCTCCCTGCCAATGAAGGCGATTATTCCTTCAGCACACTAATGGGTAGTTACGGCCTCCCCACCACGAATCAAAACCAAGGCTACTCCAGCCAACTCCAGAACCCATTGAATTTTAACCGCCCTGGCAACTACTATTGGAGTAATGGCACGCTGAACGATCATGGCACGGCTGGCTACTTTTGGTCCTCTGTGGGCTATAGCGCCAGGGGCGCGCACAACCTCTTCTTCTACTCCACGTACTTCCACCCGCAGTCTGGTTACAGCAGGGGCATGGGCTTTTCGGTCCGTTGTGTGGCGATCTGATTTCTAAAAAATGAACTATTCTCCAAGCGAACCATATAAAGGCTGAAAAAATCAAAAAATAGTGATGGGAAGCCACTACTGTAATAGTGGAGGGCTCCCATCAAATTATTTTTTGATTTTTTCACCTCGGTGAGTGTGAGAATAGTTCATTTTTGTCTAAAGTTAGATATAAAACCAACCGCTCACGAATTTGGGGTTTGTTATTTTTTCATTATTTTTTAGAAAAACTGAACTTTACTTTTCTGGTTTTGTAGGCGTCCCAGATGAGGCGTTAGCCAAAAGATTTTTTTCACCTCGGTGAGTGTGAAAATAGTTCATTTTCACAGATAGCAAAACACTTATGTTGTCTTTTTATCCTACCATAGGTTGATTATTTTCCCAATCAGTGCTAGTCTCTCTACTAGCGGGGATGTATTTTTAGAATGAGCGCGGAGAGAAAGGAGGTTAGGATGAGAAAAACTTACGAGATAAGTTTCCTCTTTGGTCTCATTAAGATCAAAAAAGTTGTTTCTTCCGCAAAGAAGAAACAACAAAACTAACCTAAACTAATTCTACCACGCTACGCTAAATACTACAAGCCCTTTTGACCTTCGCGGCGAGAGGGTTATATATCCCCGCATTATAATCTATTTTGCATTCCGGAATAGGATTTTCTTTATATACGCGAAGATCGGCTTTGCTTCCACGAGATCCAGGAAATAACTCGCAATGAGATAGGAAATAAACGAGAGTGTAGAAATAACGAGGAACTTCGGTATCGTAATTACGAGTGAGGTATCTGTCGCCATTAGTGGGATGAACTTCGTGAGTGAGAACGCTACGCATCCAGCCACTATTGTCGCGACAGCCATCCTTGCCATCCCCTTCCAGAATCCCATAGTCAGGAGCCTCCCCTTCGACCTCTTTTGCAATATGAATAATAGCACAATAATCTCCACCATCGCCCCAAGCGATTGCGCGAGACCTAGACCATCTACACCCCAACCTAATACAAAAGCAAGTACTGATAATAGCATCGTTAGCCCCATTGCAAATATAGATACATAGAAAGGCGTCTTCGTATCCTGGAAAGCGTAAAAACCTCTGGACGCGATATGAAACACGCTCCGTGCGAATATCGCAAGGCACAGCGCCCCTAATATCGAGGCAATAGTTCCATTGCTATCATTGTTTCCAATGTTTGAGATGAAACTCGTCACATATCCTCGTGCAAAGAACGCGATAATCGCCACCGGTGCCGCTATCCAGATGATAGTCCGGAGCGCCTGGCGGAAGGTATCATAAAATTGTTCTTTATCTCCTCCACCTAGTTCCTCCGTCAGTTTAGGAAAAAATGCCGTAGAGATAGCTACCCCGATGAGATTTACCGGCATCTGCTGGAGAGTGGTCGCCTGGTCAAATGACCGCACCGCCCCCACACCCATCCGCGACGACAGATTCATATTTACGATACTGTTCACGTAGTCAATCCCCTGGTCTAGCGACCGCGCGGGGAGTAGTCTAAGTATCCTCCGGAAACCAAGATTTTTCCAGTAAATCTTGAATTCATAATCAAAACCCAGCCCAAACATCCCCACGAGCGCCACGATGAGCTGCATTACCGCCCCGAAAATCACACCAATCGCCACCCCCATGATACCACCCTCAAATATCTGCACTCCAAATATATTTATTCCACCCGTAAAACAAGTAATCCCGATAATAATACCTATATTATATATAGCTGGCGCGAACGCATAAAACACGAATCTCTTAGCTGCTTGCTGGATGCTAGTTAGTACAGTCGCAATACTAAAGAGAAACGGATTTATCGCAATCACCCTCGTCATATTAATCGCGAGCACCATCCCCGATTCATCTAGCCCTGGCGAGACTATATAACGAATCAAAGGATCCGCAAAAATCATAATCATGATACTAGCAAATAATGTCAATATCGCCAGTAGATTTATTGTAGATGACGACAGTTCCCACGCGGATTTTTTGTTCCCTGTCGCTAGTCGCTGATTAAATACTGGAATAAACGACACCGCGAGAGCGCCACTCGTGAGAATAAAAAACATAAAATCTGGTATCGTAAAAGCTGCTGTGTAAGCATCAATTCCTGTCGGGTAGGTACCCAGATAATAGGAGTTTAGTAATCTATCCCGAAAAAGTCCCAGTAGCGCCGACACCATGGTGGAAGAAGCCAAAACTATCGCCGCGGATTTTACAGAAAGCCTCATCTGCGCTAGTGCCACTACTGACTTGAACTTAAATCTCCTCATATATAATATAATACCACAGAAAATTTGGTATTGTTGCGGATTTTAGTGTATAATTAAAGCATGGCAAAAAAGAAATCGGAAAAGATTTTGCCCAGTAAGAAGAATGACACATCTAGGACTAAAAAGAAAAAACCTAGTCTTCATCTTGCTAAGAGCAAAAATTCCAAAAAAACTGCGAAACGCAAAACAAACATGAATCTCTATTCAAGCTTAGCCTATAAGCATAGGTCTAAGGTTGAGGCTAATTCCCGGCGACGAGCTGAGGAACTCTCGAAATTACCAAAAAATCCCGTCAAGCGATTTTTTGCTCGTCTTGCTCCGAAGCGAGTATTCAAATGGTGGTTCTCTTGGCGCGGCCAGAAGGCTATTTTGAAGTTTTTTGCCGCCTGTTTTCTATTGGGAATTATCGGTCTCGGCGTCCTCTTCATGGTTTATCGTAAGGAGCTAGAGGAAGTTGACCTTACTACGCTCAATATTGAGACCACAGTAAATAGATATTATGACAGAAATGGTGAGCTTCTCTGGGAAGACACCGGCGATAGTGACTATCGCATGGTCGTTGATAATTTTGACGAAATACCTGAGCAGTTAAAGCAGGCCACCATTGCTATTGAGGATAAGAATTTCTATAATCACAAAGGTGTAGATTTTGGCGCTCTTATCCGGGCGACTTTGTCCACCTTTTCTGGCAAAGGTGTCCAGGGTGGTTCTACGCTCACGCAGCAGCTCATTAAGCAGATTTACTTTTCTGACGAGGCCGCTAGTGAGAACCGTGGTGGTATTCAGCGCAAGATAAAGGAGCTGATTCTCGCATTAGAGCTTGAGAAAAAATACAGTAAAGACGATATTCTCTTCATGTATCTAAATCAGTCTCCTTATGGTGGTCGTCGTAATGGTGTAGAGTCGGCGGCCGAGACTTATTTCAAAAAGACCGTGAAAGATCTAAATCTTGCCGAGAGTGCTCTCCTTGCTGCTATCCCAAATAATCCTAGTATGTATAATCCCTATAATGAGTATTATAATGATGCCTTGATTCGCCGCCAACATAAAGTCTTAGATGACATGGTAGATATGGGTTATATCACTTCAGCAGAAGCCGAGGACGCGAAGAATTATGACATCCTCGCCACTATCCAGCCTGAGTCGAGCCAATATGCAAATATGAAAGCCCCGCACTTCGTCCTAGAAGTAAAGAAACAACTAGAAAACAAATACGGCGCTTCAACTATGCGTGCTGGTGGTTGGACCGTAAAGACTACCCTAGACTATCGTGCTCAACAAATTGCCGAGAACGCAGTTGATGTTGGCGAAGCTCACATGTATAAGAATCGTAGCGATGACCTTGCCATGGTTTCCATTGACGTAGAGACTTCGCAAGTTATTGCCATGGTTGGCTCCATAGACTTCTATAATGCTAGTTATGGCGAGACGAATGCCACGACCGATTCTTGGATTGAGCCAGGCTCCTCGATTAAGCCCATTCTAGATTACACTCCGCTCTTTATGCAGCGTGAGGGTGTAAATTACGGTCCAGGTAGCATATTGAAGGATGAAAACATCGACCGCATTTACTGTGCTGGTTATGTCGGTGGTGGTTGTACGCTCGGTAACGCGACGGGGCAATTCTATGGTAATGTCACGATTCGCTTCTCTCTCGGCCACTCGTTAAATATTGCCGCTGTGAAAGCACTATATATTAATGGTATTGACAATTCCCTCGAGGTAGCAAGAAATCTCGGAGATAAGAGCTTTTGTACGAATAACGAAAGTCCTGGATTATCCATTGCCATCGGTTCTGGTTGTGGTGTAAAGATGGTTGAGCACGCAAATGCCTATGCTTCGCTAGCTCGTGGTGGCGCCTACAAAGATTTGTCTTATGTCCTAGAATTAAAGAATAACGACGGAGAAGTAATAGAATCATGGACTGATCCTCAGGCTATTCAAGTTGTTGATCCGCAAGTTGCCTACATGATTTCAAACATCCTTTCCGACCGTAGTGCCCGCTGGTTTAATAATGAGGGCTTCGTTGTCCCTGGCGTCTGGACTGCAACAAAGACTGGTACGACCACGACTAGTAATTCTGCTGTCACGAAGGATTCGCTTATTGAGAGCTATTCTACCGCCGTTTCCACTTTTGTTTGGAATGGAAATCACGATGGCTCTGGTCTAGCATCAAATACTAATGACGTCGTCCGCTTTACCGTGGGGACTTACATGGACCGTGTTCATAAGGAGGTCTATCAGCCTGATGGCAGATGGCATCCCGGTGATGAGCCAGCACGCCCTAGCGGCATCCAGACACTTACCGTAGGTGGTCGCGCCGACATTTGGCCGAGCTGGTATAATAGCAGAAATTCCGGTGTATCAAAAGAAACCCTTGTCTTCAACCGTTATAATTATCTCCTTGCCGCATCTTGTACTCCCGAGGACCAAAAAATTGCCGTTGAAGTCACAAAGACCATAGATCCAATGACCGGCAACGCTATCTATAATGTGCCGGCTCCATATAATCGCGATAAGAACGATACCTGCGATTATACTCCGCCTCAGGTCTCGCTCTCGGTCAGTGGTGGTACTATCACAGCTGCTGTCCGCAGGGGTACTTATGATATCGCTGGCTACACTCTTTACGTCAATGGTGTAGAAAAAGGCGGCATTGGTCTGGCTGGTGACGGTACTATTACCGGTTACACTCTAGACGGCACCGAGACCTCACTTCGCTTCGTTATCTCCGATACTTCCGGCTATACTGCCTCAAGTGAAATCACGCTCACTCCCTCAAAAAAGCCGAGTAAAGACGAAACGAAAAAAGACGACAACGGATCATAACTGAATAGATAACAAATCATCCTAGAAGATAATAATATCTTCTAGGATGATTTAGGATTCAGGTCAAAGCAAATTTTCTTAATACCCCATTTTTGGAATCGTTATTCGTATAGAATTGTTATCTACGAAATAATACAATACGCGGACAAACAGCGGCTTTTATTTGTCCGAGTTCTTATTTGGCGCTACGATTCTACCAAAGACAATCCTTCCTGCCGGAGTTTCGTGAAAATGTGTAAATTCTACCATTACTGTCTGCCCTATTTTATTGGCAGCTTTATCTACAACTAGCATCACGCCATTCGGCAAATGGCCTACACCTTGTCCGCGATTAGCCCCCTTTTCGGTGATTTTGATTTCCATCCGCTCCCCCACCTCAAACTCTATTCTCACCGCTAGCGCTAGTTCATTAATATTTAGTGTAGGAATGCCTTCGGCTGTCGCCACCTTGATGAGGTTATAGTCCATCGTCAGTATCGTCCCACGATTCTCTTTCGCATATTTTAGTAACTCTTCATCTACTTTTACGCGTTCATCGCCATCATCGTAGATGCTCGTATTTACCTCTACTATTCGTTCCAGTTCCGCTACCGACTCGAGGCCAGCGCGTGCTTTTGCGCGTTTTTCAGAATCTTTTCCATCCGCAAGCAGATGCAATTCCCTTAAGACACTTTTTAAGATAATTATATCTCCGTCAATGAAACCAGTTCTCGCTACATTTAGTATCCGTCCGTCTATTAGTGATGATGTGTCGATATAAATCTTCCTTTTTGCTCCGCGCCGAGGGATTTTATTTTGCCAGACCAAAAAGCTAGTTTCTGCCAAAATCGTCAGCGCTACCACCGTTATAAATATGTCCATCTCCCCATTTTATCAAATAATGCTCATTTTGGATAGTCTCAGTGTGAGATGTAGTAATCCATAGATTATTTCTACTAGTACTTTATTTTACCAAATCCACCCCGGTTTCCACCGCATGTAAATGATTCTGTTCCAAAATCGCCTGATACTTATTCACCAGCGTCCTTTGCCCTAGTATTTCCGCTACGTCTATCGCGAGATCGTATCGAGATGCCGCATTCCGCCGAAGCATTTCAAAAGGCGTTGTCGTTGAGCCTTCTTCCATAAATCCATGGACGCGTAGTCTCCGTCTTTCTGTGTAATTCTCCAAAATATTTTCCAATGTTTCTGGATAGCCATGGAAATTGGCCAGAATTGGACATTTATCCGTAAATAATTCGTTAA
Source organism: Candidatus Saccharimonadota bacterium (assembly GCA_017512085.1). Lineage (GTDB taxonomy): Bacteria > Patescibacteriota > Saccharimonadia > Saccharimonadales > Saccharimonadaceae > Nanosyncoccus. The sequence goes on along the minus strand of JAFWHD010000011.1, from coordinate 2,485 downwards.
ATCCCTTTTTCGTCAATTTATTTTCCGTCGTACCAATCGCACGATAAGACAAAGCATTTATTCCTACGAACCGTATTTTTAATTGTGGCAAATCTTTCTTTAAAATCTTAATCGCTTCCAGCGTTTCATGAGTCACGATGTCACCACAAGCGGTTAGTATAATGTCTGGATTTTCATCGGACGCAAACTGATAAATAGATGCTCCGCCATTCGCGTATTGAAATATCGCGTGATGCGAATCAATATATCGTGGTAAAGGGTTCTTATTAAATGTTGTTAAATTTACAACATTCTTGGAAGCGAGCATAAAAGAAAACGCTTCTTCCGCCGCTATATCATCCACTGGAAAAAGACAGTTGGCGAGATTCGCTGGGTGTGATAGTAAAGTAGAAATGAGTGCTGGCGATTGATGCGTAAAACCATTATGGTCCTGCCGCCAGCAGGTTGAGGTAGATAGCAGATTTACTGCCGGCATAGGTCGTCGCCACGAGACGCGTCGTGATTGTTTGATGAATTTTATTTGCTGTAATAATTGAGAGGTGATAATCGGGAAGAACGCTTCATAACTTCCCATCATTGCCTGCTCGCCATTCATGAGATGTCCAGTCATCACCGAAAAAAGCACATTTTCGGATAGCATCTCCACTATTCGTCCATCTGGACTTTCTGGCAAGTCCCATTTTTCCGTTGGCAGATTCCAGGCTCTTTCACTCGCGTCAAAAATTGCCGAAAATCGATTGGAGGTCGTCTCGTCTGGAGAAAAGAAATAAAAATGCGAATCTTTCTCAAATCTTTCCCTAAGTAACTCGCCGATTTTTTCCGCTGGAGAATAGTATTCCTCGCCTGGATTTTTTACTCTATCTATCATTCTTCCTCCTTTGTTCCTAGCACGGAAAAAATTTTATCCACTAATTTCTGCTCACGCATTTCTTCTGCCTTTATTTCGTTCATGACAATATCTTCTTCCGTTTCTTGCTCTGGAAAATTATCTTCCAACGCAATTTTAAATCCTTCCTCAGCACTAAATAATTCATCAAATCTATAGCTTCGTAGCCAATCCTGCAGTTCGCGTAATTCTTCCGCATCTTCGCGTGGGTTTTTCAAAGGAATCTGGTGTGCATCCTGATGTCGATTTGGTCCACCCTCGCCTTTTTCAGTTTTGAGAATATAAAAAGGTTTTTCCAGTGTCGTATTTAGTGCTGTTTGGAAATTTTCTGGATTGTCGCCATCCACTGTAATGGGGGTAAGCCCGAAGCCGCGAATTAATTCGTTCAGCTCGCGCTCAGATTTTCGTGCATAGATGGAAGGAGCAGAAATTTTATAGCCATTGAGATGTAGAATAGGAATGATTTTACCATTTCCCTTGCCGCCGAGTAAGTTGTTGAGATTTAGTGAATTTAGCCCAGTCGCTGTTTCTAGTTCCCCATCGCCAATAAGCACCGCGATAGTTTTTTCTGGATGCCCCAATGCTACACCATAAGCATTAGCGGTAGCATAGCCTAGCTCTCCACCCTCCGTAATCACTCCGGGTGTGTATGGGCTCGCGTGTGATGGAAAGCCATCTGGCCACGAAAAATTCCGGCTAATGTATTTTATTCCGTCTATATCCCGCGTTGCTTGCGAATCTATCTCCTCCAAATCTCCGTCCAAGAATAAATTTGCTTGGAGTGCCGGAAAGCCATGCCCTGGCCCCAACACGAACGAAAAGTTTTTATCATTGCGAAAATGTTCTTTTAGATTCGCGTAGGCTACATTTATTCCATGACAAGTCCCCCAATGCCCGAGCAGTCTCGGCTTGATGTCATCAGGTTCTAAATCTCGTTCCAATAAAAAATTATCTTTTAAGAAAAGTTGAACCACGCATAAATAATCCGCCGCCCGCACACGTCGGCGTATTTCTTCCGTAGCTCTAATGCCCACTCCACTCATATTATTAATTATAGCACAAACATTTTGCGAAAAATATATTTTTTGCGTTTGTTTTTTGAAAACTCGTCAAATGTCTCGTCAAAAGGGAACTCGCCAAAACTCATCAAATCCACTTGCCTTCAAACATGACAAGTGCTACAATCATAAATGTAACAACTTTATAATTTCACAAAACCAGTTTATATTTTATCGGCATTTTACGATGCACGTAAAGATGGCACCATGAGGAGCCACTAGGTCGTGTATCGGAAAATACTGGTATGAGATTATAGAGTTGTTACACCCTCGTGGTGCCATTTTTGTAGTATATATAATATATATGCGGTTCGCGAGGGGTTAGTGTCAACATAATACGAAAGGATCTCGCGATGAGTGGAAAAGGAAAAAGTAAATTAACCCAGTCTAGTAAAAGTACTAGTAGTAAAAAGATGAGGAGAAAACGAGACATTTCTCCCGTCCAGCCGTATAGCGAGTTCCCGGCTACTACTAGTACTTTTAGTGGACTGGTGGGAAAGCTCATGAAATATGGAACATTGAAACCAATGTTATCCATTAT
>JAFWHD010000010.1 GCA_017512085.1 Candidatus Saccharimonadota bacterium | reverse complement strand
CTATACACTAACTATCGCAGGCTCTAATGATACTGGAAGATTAGTAGGTAGTAATGATAATACTAAATATCTAAGTTCTATTACTACTCCACTCACAGAATCACAGTTTAATACTGATGCTCATAATGACCAGTGGGGTTTCCTACCTAGCTCACTGTATAATGCATCTACATCTACTACTATTAATAATACAGACTACCAACCATCACCTATTCATACTACACCTACCACTATGGATGTAACAAGTAGCCCTACGGATAATGATGGTAATGATTATACCTTAGCTCTAGCTTCTCGTATTAGTCCTAATATGTCCCTAGACTCTTATGGACAAACATTTGTCCTAGCTGCTACTGGGAACGGTTACGACTATCACATCGGCTACACAGACGACCAACAAACCCTCCCCGCAGACCAGTATGGCAACACTCAGTCTAGCACTATCACTCTATCAAGCGTTACTCCTACGAAAGACGGTTGGGTATTTAAGGGTTGGTGTAGTACTACCACTACGAGTGGCGGCACCGCTTGTCCAGGCATTACCTATCAACCAGGTGCTACCATTACTCTAGACGGTACCACTGGTAACGATATGAATCTCCACGCCATCTGGGCAAAGGGTTACAACACCTTCGCTGATGCCTTCGCGGGAGCAGGTAAGACAGATAGCGACAAAACGAATGGTTATTTCAGGATGCAAGACATGACCTCCGCTATTTGTGATAGTGTAGTCATTGGTAGCCCAGCTACTACTGGTGATATTGCGAAAAACACTCTCATAGACACTAGGAATAATAAAACTTACTTAGTAGCCAAATACGCCGACGGTCATTGCTGGATGCGTGAGAACTTAAATCTCACTCTCACTGCCGATTCAGCCATAGATGCCTACAACTTTGAGACTGGCAATATATTTAGCTATACACCAGACAACTCTACTCAGGAGGATACTGGCACCGCCTGGGCCCAGGACGCCAGTGATGGTACTCGTTCCTTTAAGCGAGATGAAGATCTCTGTATCGGTGGCATGGACATAGCAACTAGTGGAGGGACTGGAGCTACTTGTGATGCCAATAAACCTTATGAGAGAATCGGTGTCCTATACAACTGGGCCGCAGCCACAGCACAAACTGGCGCCCAAGCTGCCGCAGCTGGTAGTAGTGGCGAGACTGAAGTAAAGACTAGTATCTGCCCCAAAGGTTGGAGATTACCAGCTAATTCAGGAGATTATTCATTTAGCACATTGATGGGTGCCTATAGCTTACCTACGACTAACCAATCCCAAGGCTATTCTGGACAATTACAGAATCCCCTGAACTTCAATCGCCCCGGCTACTACTACTGGAGTAACGGCGCGCTGGACAGCAGGGGCCCGTATGGCTACTTTTGGTCCTCTGTGGGCTATAGTTCCACCAGCGCGCACTTCCTCGGCTTCGGCTCCAGCTCCTCCTCCCCGCAGAGTGGTTACAGCAAGGGCCACGGCTTTTCGGTCCGTTGCGTCAGCGTCTAATTCTAGAAAAAATGAACTATTCTCTAAACGAACCATATAAAGGCTGAAAAAATCAAAAAATAGTGATGGGAAGCCGCTACTGCAATAGCGGAGGGCTCCCATCAAATTATTTTTTGATTTTTTCACCTCGGTGAGTGCGAGAATAGTTCATTTTTCCCACAAGAAATCAACCGCAAGTAAATACGGGAGTTGCTATTATCCCCCAATAATTTCTCAAATATTTCACATCGTTCATATTTTAGACAAAATGTCTTGCATTTTACTATCATGTATTGTAATATGGTGGTAATAGTAAGCAGGAGGTAAAATGGCAGATGGAGAAATAGCTAAAGATAAATCAATAGCACTTTTCGGCGAGCGGAGCATTAGGCGGGAATGGGATGCGGAGGAGGAAAAATGGTGGTTTTCGGTCGTGGATGTAATCGGAGCTTTGACTGATAGTACCGATTCCTCAGCCTATTGGCGCAAACTAAAACAGAGGTTAAAGGAAGAGGGTGCCGAAACCGTGACAAATTGTCACGGTTTGAAAATGCGAGCCCCTGACGGTAAAATGCGTCTCACTGACGTCGCCGACCAGACTCAGCTTCTGCGCATTATCCAGTCTATCCCGTCAAAGAAAGCAGAACCATTTAAGCGCTGGTTGGCTGAGACTGGTTCGGAGAGGCTAGACCAAATGGCTGATCCAGAGAAATCCATCCATCAGGCCCTGCGTGACTATAAGCGCCTCGGTTATTCGGATAGTTGGATAGATCAGAGGCTAAAGAGTATTGAAAACCGAAAGGATTTGACAGATTCATGGGTAGACCACGGTGTTACTGGCGGTCAATTTGCCTCGCTAACCGATATTATCTATCAGACCTGGGCTGGTAAAACCGCCAAGGAATATAAAAAGCACAAAGGTCTCAAAAAAGAGAACTTGCGTGACAACATGACTAATGGCGAGCTACTTATGAATATGCTCGCAGAATATTCTACGACTAGTATTACTAATGCGAAAAATCCACAAACTTATCACGAAAACATAGACTGTGCCAAAGAAGGTGGAAACATTGCGAAAATCGCAAGAGAGCAACTTGAAGCGAAAACAGGTAAAAAAGTCGTATCTGAATTAAACGCTAGCGAAATAAAGCATCAAAAACTCCCCGAGGGCGAGATTGAAGAAGACGGAGAGAATATTGCGAAATATAAGAATAATATTGCCATGCTTCGTCGTATGCGAGGATTTACTCAGGCATACATGGCCGAGAAACTTGGTGTCGCTCGGCAGACTTATATCAACATTGAAAAGGGCTTAAAAGAATTAACTATTTCCCAAGTAAGAATCCTTGAAGAAGAACTACATGTTGGTTTTGAGGATTTGCTGGGGATGGATACAGAGAATGGAGAATTAGATTATAAGAAATTTCTTAGATAGTTCTATATGTGACGGTTTAATTCTTTTGAGTTGCCATCTCATCTGGGATAATTTCCCGTAAAACACCAGAAAAGACAAGTTCGTTGTTAAGCCAGGACTTTGTCCAGAACTAAACTTTACTTTTCTAGTTTTGTAGGCGTCCCAGATGAAGTGGTGGTAAGAAGAATAGAATGGTATAATATATATATGACAGAAAAAGACACCGAGTGTATCAGTCGTGCTGTCGCAATGGCGACCGAGGCTCACAAGGGGCAGACGAGAAAGACTGGCGAGCCCTACATTATCCATCCTCTTGCCGTGAAAAAGATTCTCGAGGAGTGGGGAATGGACGAGGATACGATTATCGCTGGTATTCTTCACGACACCGTTGAGGATACAGACCTTACCTTGAACGACATCAAGGACGAATTTGGCGAATCTGTCGCTTTTCTAGTCGATGGTGTGACGAAACTTTCTACCGCTCGCAACGGTATGCGCGATATTGATACCTATCTCCCCGAGACGAAAGATAATTTTCTCCGTCTCATGATAGCATTGGGTTCCGACATTCGTGTCCTCATCATCAAACTTGCCGATCGTCTTCATAATCTCCGCACTCTTTCCGCTCTCCCTCCCGACAAACAGAAAAAAATCGCCAAAGAATCCCTGGAAGTTTTTGCGCCACTTGCCGACCGACTGAATATGGGTTTACTCCGTGTAGAGATGGCCGACCTTGCCTTCAAATATGTGAATCCCAAGCGTTTTGAGGAGTTAAAAGCCGTCATTGACAAATACAATAAATCCGCTGAAAAGTCTCTCCAGAAAATAGAGGACGAAGTCTCCGCAGCTCTAATGAAAGAAAAAATCAATTTTACCATCTCTGGACGCGTCAAGTCAGTTTATTCGCTTCACAAAAAACTTGCCAAGCACAATCAAAACATGGGCGAGATTTATGACCTTACAGCGCTTCGCATCATCGTTGATGATATTACTGCTTGTTACCTTACCCTCGGCATTATTCATTCTCTCTATATGCCCATGAATGGTCGCATCAAGGATTATATCGCCATGCCAAAGCAAAACGGTTATCAGTCTCTCCATACTACCGTCATCACGAAGGACAAGCGTATCGTTGAATTCCAAATTAGAACCAAAGAAATGCACGAATATGCCGAGCGTGGGCTTGCCGCGAGTTTTTATTATAACGAGCAAAAACTGACCGAAAATTACAAAAAAGGGAAGATTGAGCATCTCCCCACCAACCTCCTCTGGATTACCGAGCTTCAGATGACCGCCGCAAAACTCCGTGAAGGGAAGAAGGTAGATTTAAGGAAACTAAAGTTAAATCTTTTTGCTGATAAGATTTTTGTTTATACGCCAAAGGGCGACATTATTGATCTCCCAAAGGGCTCTCTCCCGCTTGATTTTGCCTATCGCCTCCACTCCGAAATCGGTGACCATGTCATCGGCGTCAAAATAAATGGCAAAATGGCCAATCTTAATCGCAAATTAGAACATGGCGACGTCGTTGAAATCCTTACTAGTAAAAATCAGCTTCCCAAGCAATCCTGGCTCGACAAAATCATCACCTCCCACGCTCGCTCCAAAATCATGCACCGCCTAAATCGCTCAGGCAAACCCGACGAGCACCGCAAAAAACGCAAACCCCGCTCTCATTGAGAGTATAAAACTACCCTTAGTCGGTCAGTTTACTAAAATCAAAAGTATGCTATAATTTTAACAGACTAAGGAAAGGTAATATGGCGGTAGATATTGAAATTCTAAAAACTCTATGCGATTTTAATGGTCATGAATATGAATCAAAAAAAGGGCACGATTATCTAGACGCATTGCGCAAGGTGTTTTCGCTGGATAATACAAACGATAATCCTTTTACGATTGAAGACATATTGCTGCAACCAGAATTGTGTGAATTTAGCTTTTCTGGGTTGGAGGAATATAAATATATTTGTAAGTTAAAAGTTCAACCCATGATAATTACTTCTAGTAATAAAAGAATAAACGAGAGAATATTTCCCGAAGATTTTGATAGCGAAGATGCCAAAAAGGTATTTTATCAATCTCTAGGAGTATCATATTTATTAACATGTCCGTATCAGGGAAAAGAATATATCATAAAGATTGGCAGCTCTAGGACTACATTTGAAAAGAGGTTAGGGTCTTATAATTGCGGGGTTGTCAATAATTGGAGAACAGCTTCCACTACTAATATTAAAATTCTACAATCAATGGTCACAAATAGGGCTACTTTGAATTTATATTTAGTCGATTGCAGCCACGACCCATATATTCTCAAATGGCATGGCGTAGAATCTGTTCCTTTTGCTTCGCCCAAAGCGCTAGCTATCGAAGATATTATGATAAAACAATTCATTAGCCAATTCGGGAAAAAACCACTAGCGAATATACAAGCAAGCGCCACAGAGGTGGGTTAATCAATACTTTATTAATTTGGTTAGCTTGTTGATTTCGTTTAGGTCTTTTTCTGTAAATGTAT
>JAFWHD010000009.1 GCA_017512085.1 Candidatus Saccharimonadota bacterium | reverse complement strand
TCAATCCTCCGGCCATCAAGTAGAGCTCTTTCATCGCGGTTCTGACTTGACAAAGCTTAAGCAGTATGATATAATCATTACAGCAACGGGGCAACCGGGGCTAATTACTAGTTCTATGCTAAAACCCGGCGCCTCTATTATTGACGCCGGTACCGCCTCCGAAAATGGCGTTTTGAAAGGCGACCTTGAAGACGAGGCTCGCAGCCGCCAAGATCTCTCAGCTATCACTCCTAAATCCGGTGGTGTCGGTCCACTTACTATTTCATGCCTTTTCGACCACGTTATTACTTCTGCCAGTCGTTAAATCTCTTATCTTATACAATATCTTTATATTTATATTCCCAGTTTTCTCTATCAAACCAATAAAGAAACCTGCATAAACGTCTATCATGCCCCACTATCTCCACTGTTTCCGCTATCCCCCGCCCCATCCGACGAACCAGCAGCTCCGCCATCCCCACTAGCTCCACCTCCACCAGCAGCTCCGCCATCCCCACTAGCTCCATCCGCCTTAGTATTAGCTATTTCGCGAAGAACATCTAGTGATTGCCCAGAATTCGCCGCTATCTGCTGATTCTGACCAACCATCGTATTTGTATCTTTCCCAATATTCCCTGTATCATTTTTAATGCCACCCAATTGTGTATTCGCTTTTCTTGCTTCACTAGCAGTCTGCTGATTCACCATCACGTTCTGCTCAGCCGCCTTCGCAGTTCTATTTGCATTAATCGCCCCCTGCCTAGTCGTCAATACAATATCGCCAGTATTCTGCTTCATCGCCTGCATCGCTTCATCCGCTCTACCGCCCTCCGCCGTATCTACAGTAAGAGTAGAAGTCGTCGTAGTACCGCCATCAGCCCTCCGTATATCAACATCTCTGATAACTGTATCTTGTGGCGTATTGGCGGTCCAGGCATCAACCATTCCACTCGTCGTTCCAACTATTGTAGTAGTCGTCGTGACACCATGATTACCCATTAAGGCATTGACATCTGTTTTAAATTGCTCTACATTCCCACCAATTGAAGTCACCGTCGCCGCCCCGCTCGCCGCCGCCCCTAGCATTATTCTCTTATCCTCGGAAATGTTCGGATTCATTGCTTGCACCCGCTTTGCCATACTTTGGGTCAACTTCCCAGAAGCAATCATGCCAGCCAGGCTATCTCCAGACAATTTCAAAACATCTTCCGGTTTTAGATCATCAATCTTAACGCCACCAGCCGCCGCATATTCTCCGTAATCTCCTAAGCGCTCATTACCACCCTTTTGCACCCAAGTCATCAATTCAAAATCAGTAGACAAAACATCACCGTGCTTAGAACTAAGCTCATTCATCCAGTTAGCCCTAGACTGCGCATCTTTAAAAGTCAAAGAGCCACTATTCTCTGCATCACGAATCATCTTCGCTATGTCTTTCGGTCGCACCCCACGACTTTTCGCAGCACTAATTATGGAATTCATCTTTGTAATATCTCCATTGGACTTGTCAAACTGATCTCTGAAATAGTCTTCTTTTGTCTTCCCACTCGCTATATATTTATTGATTTCGGCAGCCGAAGTCTCACCCGCAAGCATCGCCATAGACTCGGCCCCAATCGCACTATTCTTCTCCGCCTGCGCCAAACGCGCCGCCTGTCTTTTATCCATTCCAGCCAATCTTCCAAATCTTGTTTGCGCTAATTTTGCCCTTGCCCTCCCGGCAGTAGTTAAGCCTCCCGTCTTCTCATTGTATCCCGCCCTAATTCGCAATCGCCTATCTCTCCCCATTTGTGATGCATTTTTAAATCCTTCGCTGTTCCGTATCGTACCAGTTGCCCTGCGACTCGCTGCAACACCCATTCCAGCTAGCATGCCACCAATCTTTCCCATCGCCGCAAATGCACTTTTAAGCACAGACGGTATAAAGAATATCGGAGCGACGCTAACAACCATCGCCGTAATCCACATAATAAATCCATCCGTACTCACAAGCAGTAATCGCGAAATATAATCACCCGCTCCAACCAGTAACCCAGCAATAGGATAGACTAGTAATAGCCCTTCAAAGAAATTCCACCATTTATCAAACAATTTCTTCGTATTCGGTAGCATATATGCTGCCACCGCAAGCGGCGATATGACTGTTAGCACGATTATTGCCGCTTTTCTCGCTGCAAGCAATACGAACAAGAAGAAAATAGAAACAACAATCCCGAGTCCTCCAATAAATAATGATAAAATTATCGCCGGATTCGCCCATATCGCACCTACCATTACTGCTGCTGCTCCAAATAGTCCTATTCCAGACAAAACGCTCCCAATATTGAAACTAGGCTGAGGAACATTATCAACCAAGAACTCGCTATCCGGCAAGGCATTCAGCTGTATTACGCCTTTTTCTCCAAGTTGTGACGAAAAAGAAGCAAAAATAGCTTGTAGACCATTCCCAAGTATATTTGAGATATCTACTAATAATACACATATTAGATACGAAAGGTTAATCATAATCGCCGCGACAATCATTTTCGGCAATATTCGCTTAATTCCATAATTATCAATTCCAACCCCCGTAAGTTGTGAGAATATTACGAATAGTAGCAAGACCACAAAAATCACATTTGCCATATCTCTAAACGTCCCCCATGCATCCCGTACATTGCTATTCCCACCGCTAAAAAGTTCCGGCTGCACTTGCAAGTTTGGCGCCACATACTCCGTATAGATCGTATCTGATGCCTTCGCCATCCATGTCAAAGCCGGACAGACAATCCACCCTAGTGATTCTGCGCCTTTGGCACTCTGACAAACAACTAAATCATCAGCGCCCACATCAATCCTATCATCCGCCACAGTAACATTACCATTTTCATTATTTTCTGCCACACTTTGGGTTGGATCAAATGCATCGTCGGCGGTTGTATCCGGATCAGTAGTTCTTTCGTTCTGCTTTACACTTTTCATTTGAAATGCAACATCAACCCCGTCAATTTCTACATGACCAACAGCGTTACCACTTTCAATGTCTTCTAATAAAAACGGTAGATGTGCTTGAGTAGAAGTTTGCCTGCCGTCAGACACTTTTAATTCGGAAAATTTATAATGTTCCCCTTCGCAACGAATCGCTATTGTATAATTTTTTCCAGCTACCACTTTTCCGCCTACAGTAACCTCAACTTCCTTCCATACGTCATCGTCTTCATCAGTATTCTGATAATCTACAACTTCAGAAGGATACACTACCGTTACTACATCTCCATCATTACACTTCTTATCATCGTCTGCATCCGCACTAACACTCACAACAGGAAAAGCGCAACTAGTAAGCAGCGTCAAAAGAACGGCAAAAACTTTCAAAAATGAAAGAACCAATTTAATCTTTTCATTTTTCAAGCATGACAATCCCATATCACTCATTATACCATAACCTTTTTTAATTTTCAGCCATTTTTTACGGCTAACTAGTAAAATACCCAAAAAATAAGTCCGCAATCACATGCGGACTTATTTTTCAGAAACCACCCAGTAAAGCGGTCAATCGATTAAGCTATTAGTGCAATTTCTTCCTACTAGCAATATAATAGCCAAGCGTCGTTACAACCGCCCCAGCGCC
>JAFWHD010000008.1 GCA_017512085.1 Candidatus Saccharimonadota bacterium | reverse complement strand
TGGTGGTTCGACTCCACTCGGCCCTACCAATGAAGGAGACGAGCAAAGAAAAAATGCTCGCATTTTTTCTTTCGAGACACCGCCGCAAAAGAGGCTTTTGCGCTAGCAAAAGCCCCGACCTCCACTCAGCTTATATCACCCGTGATATCTCCGCCAGCGTGGTTTCACCCTTTAGGGCAGCGACCACGCCTTTTTGTTCTAGCGTCAGCATCCCACCCCCACGTGCAGTCTTTTCAATCTCTTTTGTATTTATCATCGTTACATCGCCACGGATGTATGCTTGAATTTCTTCTGTCACCAGCATCTGCTCCATTATCACCGTCCGCCCTTTATAGCCAAACGGATCTCCCTCACTCACCACCGGTTCATAGAGAGTGATATTATTCATATCTACATCTGGCAACTTCTCAGAAGGCACCCCTTCCAACACTCGGTGAATATATTTCGCTTCTGCCTCCGTCGCAGGTCGCGGCTTCTTAGTATCGGAAAGTTGCCGCACTAATCTCTGCGCCATCACAAGTCGTATGGATGACGAGAAAATTGGATTTACCCCAATGAGGTCTATCATTCGCGAGAAAGCCGCACTCGTTGAATTCGCATGGAATGATGACAATACTAGATGCCCCGTAATAGACGCTTGTATCGCCGTTTTTGCAGTATCCGCATCACGAATCTCACCCACCATCACTACATCTGGGTCTAGACGAAGCACCGACCTAAGTCCTTCAGCAAACGAACCACCTTCATTCGTATGAATTGGAATCTGCGAAATTCCCGTAATCCCATATTCTATCGGATCCTCCAAAGTAATAATCTTCCGCTCAGTCGTATTTAAAGCATTTAGCATTGAGTATAATGTCGTTGATTTCCCCGAACCAGTCGGCCCTACCATTAGCACTAATCCTCGCGGATGCGATATTACCTCGTTTATTTCCTTTCGCTCTTCTTTCGATAGTCCCAATAAATCCAAATTCAGTAATGTTTCATCAAAATTAAACAGCCTTAATACTGCATCCTGTCCATACAGCGTCGGTATCGTCTCCACGCGAATATTTAGTAAATGCGTCTTTCCATTCACCGTTACGTCCTTTTGCATATGTCCCGACTGCGGCTCATTAGAAGCCATTGACACATTTGCTCGCGATGACAACTCCCCCATAAAAATCCTATATTTATCTCGATTAATATCTGCCACCGGATGTAAAATCCCATCCACGCGCATTCTTATCCTAATTTTATCTCGCAAATTCTCAATATGAATATCCGAAGCCTGTAATTTATCCGCCTGATCTATCAGGAAATCAAACATCTTTTCCGTAGAAACTTCTTCTAGCGTTTTTGAAACCGATTTAATAGTTTCAGAATCCCCCTCACTTCCAATCTTAATATCATCATAATGTATCTGCCTCGGTGGATCATATCTTAGCATGAACGTCTTATACGCTGATCCCGAAATCACAAAGAAATCAGCCTTCTCACCATCATTCGTGTAAGCCTGTCTTATTTCATTTATCACTGACCGTGGAGTCTGTGAAGTTACCATAAACTGAAAATGTTTTTCTCCGCCCCCCACTTGCAAAGGCAATATCATATCCCTATGCATCGTCTGGACATCTAGCAAATCCTTCACCAGCGGCACCTGATTCTCAAAATCTCTTGTATCCAGATACGGTAACCCCAATATCATCGCCCGCTCCGCTGTCGCCTTTTCTTCTGCATTTCTTCTATTTAATTGAATTTGCTCTTCATCCATATTTTTATTATAGCATATGGTATAATAAAAACATGGTTTTAGTAGAAATGTTTTCCTGGTGGTATTCACGCGGTTGGCTCATTTTTATCAAAAAAATCCGTTCTTTCCTCACTTCCATCACGAATTTCTTTTCCATGGATTCACTCATCCGCACTCTCTTTCAGCCCTTCCGTCAAATCTCCGCCGACACCGCAAGTTCTAGTTCTTCTCTTGATATTAAATTTCATATGTTCCTAGATCGCCTCGTTTCTCGTGTCATTGGCTTCTTTTCTCGTATATTACTTCTCATCGTTGGCCTCATTATTATCATCTTTGGTGGTGGCCTCAGCCTCGTCCTTATCGTCCTCTGGCCTTTCATTCCCTTCCTTCCAGTCGCTGGTATCGTTATGAGTGTAATAGGAGTAGCCATATGAATTCTTCTTTTGATTCTCATAATCCTCGCGTTCACCTCGCAAAACAAAAACACACTTATAATCGCCCCGCAGTTATCGCACTTAGTGTTATCATGTTCTTTCTCTTTCTCGTCGCCGGCATCGCCTGTCTTGTTTTTGGCTTTGCCTTCGGCTGGGCTTTCATCGGCTTTTCCGTCATCCCGCTCATGTTTATCTTCTGGATTAAAAATGCCTTAAAAGAAATTCCCGTCGGTCCCACCGATAGTTTTACCGACCTTCTTTCCGAAGATTTACTTCTATTCCTTCGCGAGGACACCACTCCAGGAAAGCTCGCCGAGATTTTTCCCAAGACTCGTAGTGGCATGTTTCTCATGGCTCGCTTCGGTCTCCCCCGCATTTTCTTTGAAGATACAGCACCCTATGTCGGCTCTGCCGTTGATCCTATTTATCACACCGCTCTCGCGATTCGCGAACGCACTCATTCCGAGCGCATCACTGGCAGTATTCTCATCGCCGCCTTCATTGAACACATTCCAAATTATGACCAAGTCTTGAGCCAGCTAAAGCTCACCATCACCGACCTAGATCAGGGCATCACCTGGTATAATTATTTAAACGGTCTCGTCTCTACGAAGAAAAAATCTCACTCTGGCGGCATCGCCCGCGATTTCGCTTTTGGTTATACCCCCACGCTCCAACGTTTTGCCACCAATCTATCCGAACGTTATTCTGGCACTACTACTCGCATCCAACAAGCAGAGAACGCCGACATCATCCGCCAAATGATTGACACACTCTCTCACAAAGGTCGCGAAAACATTGCCCTCATTGGTAGTTACGGTTCCGGTCGTTCCACCATCGTTTCTTACCTCGCCGAGACCTTGATGAACCCACCTAAAGACCTTCCAGACTCCTTGAAATATCGCCAGATTTATTCCCTTGATGCTCCCAGTCTCATTTCCAGCTGCAAAGACCAAAGCGACCTCGAATATCTCATGATCAAAATCATGAACGAAATTTATTCCGCTAAAAACATTATCCTCTGTCTGGATAACGCTCATCTCTTTTTTGAAAACGGTCCCGGCTCTATTGACATCGCAAATCTTCTCATACCCATCCTCCAGGCCGGCAGTATTCGCATTATTATGATTATGGATGAACAGAAATTCCTCGAATTATCTTCAAAAACTCCTGCCCTCGCCACCTCACTAAATAAACTTGTTGTCCACCCTACCGACCGCGAAGAAACCCTCAGGATTCTCATGGATCAAGCTCCCTACATAGAGTTTCAAAAACACGTCATTTTTACCTATGCTGCCCTCACCGAATCCTACCGCCTCAGCGAGCAATACATCCACGATGTCGAGATGCCAGGCAAAGCCCGCCTTCTTCTAGAAAACTCCGCCTCTTACGCCGATGAATATCACATGGTTACCGCTATGAGCGTCCAGACCGCCATCGAAAAGTCCTATGGCGTAAAAGTAAAAGTCGCCAACACAGCCGAAGATCGCGAAAAACTCCTAAACCTTGAATCATTAATTCACGAACGCATGGTAGATCAAATGCCCGCCGTCTCCGCCATCTCAAACGCTCTCCGCCGTGCCGGCGCTGGTGTCAAAAATCAATCTCGCCCCATCGGCACTTTCCTCTTTCTCGGCCCCACGGGTGTAGGTAAGACCGAGCTAGCAAAGACTCTTTCCGAAGTTTATTTTAATGGCGAAGATAATATCATCCGTCTAGATATGAACGAATTTGTTTCTGCCGACGACGTATCTCGGCTCATTCGTGACGGTGCCGCAGATCCCATGAGCCTCACCGCCCAAGTCATGAAACAGCCTTTCGCCGTCGTCCTTCTTGATGAAATTGAAAAAGCCCACCCTTCCGTCCTTACCACCCTCCTTCAAGTCCTTGACGAAGGCATCCTCCGTGACGAAAAAAACCGCGAAGTCAGCTTCCGCGATACTATTATTATTTGCACTAGTAATGCTGGCGCCAACGAAATTCGTGAAAAAATCGCCGCCGGCGAAGACATCACTAAAATAAAAGACGAGCTCACGAACCAGATGATTTCTTCTGGCGAATTTAAACCCGAATTCCTAAACCGTTTTGACGAAATCTGCCTCTTTAAGCCCTTATCAAAGGAAGACCTCGAGCAAGTTCTAGACCGCATTCTCGCCTCCACGAATAAGACTCTCTCCGCCCAAAAAATCACCGTCACCCTCACTCCCGAAGCCAAGCAAATCCTCATCGACCGCGGTTACGATCCACAGATGGGTGCCCGTCCCATGCGTCGTCTCGTCCAAAAAACCGTGGAAAACATCGTCGCCGCCGCCATTCTTTCCGGCGCCGCTTCCTCCGGCTCTACCCTCACTATCACCCCATCACAAATTAATATTTCCTAAATCTTTTACCTATCACCCCATCACAAATTAATATTATCTAATTCTTTTGCCTATCACCCCATCACTAATTAATATCACCTAAATCTTTTGCCTATTACCCCATCTGGGACATTTTCCCGGAAAACACCGGAAAAGTCAAGTTCTTTTTTTATCAGGACCTGTCCCGAACTGAACTTTACTTTTCCGGTTTTGGAGGCGTCCCAGATGGGGCAATAGGAAAAGATTATTTCAATTATTCTTTTTATGCTATAATAAGCATAAGAATTCATTAAATAACGGGTGGGGGAGGAGGTCCCTAGTGAAAAATAAAAAATGTAAATATATTTTTGTAGTAGGTGGTGTTCTGTCTGGTGTCGGCAAAGGCATCACCGCTGCTTCCATCGGCGCCATTTTAAAAGCAAAAGGTTACAAAGTCACCATCCAAAAATGCGACCCGTATCTAAATGTTGATGCAGGCCTCTTAAATCCCGTTGAACACGGTGAGTGTTATGTCACTCATGACGGAGTTGAGACCGACCTAGACCTCGGTCATTACGAACGTTTCCTCGACTTTGAGACAAATAAGTATTCCATTACTCTTTCTGGCTCCATTTACAAAAAGCTCATCGAGCGCGAGCGCGCTGGCGGCTTCCACGGTAAGACCGTCCAGCTCGTCCCCCACTTCACGAATCTCGTTCACGAAAAAATTGAAAAAGCTTCCGAACATAGTGACATCCACATCGTAGAGATTGGTGGCACCGTTGGCGATTACGAAGGACTCCCCTTTATTGAAGCTATTCGCCTTTTTGCCAATAAAGTCGGCCGCGAGAATTGCCTCTACGTTTCCGTCGTTTACGTTCCCTTCATTCACACTAGCAACGAGCTAAAGACCAAACCCGCCCAGAACGCCCTGAAGGATCTC
>JAFWHD010000007.1 GCA_017512085.1 Candidatus Saccharimonadota bacterium | reverse complement strand
GTAGGGAAGGCGCAACTTAAAATACCTGTGGGGAGAAAGGAGGTTGGGTTATGGAAGTAACGGAAATAAAAATCACCGTGAAGCTAGAAAAAATTCCGCCGATGAAGCGGAATACATAATCTAATCTAGTACAATCTTACCACACAACTTTTTAAAAGTCAACCCTACTTTCTATACAAAAATAATATATAATAGAGTCATAAGGAGTGCAATATATGGGGAGTAACTCAGCGGTGGAGAAAAATAATAAAGACGAGAAAGGTGCGGAAATGGCAAAAGAGAATAATAAGACAGTAAAAAACGAAGCGAAAAATGATGGCAAGAATGAGGCCTTGAAGCTTGCGATGGCGCAGATTACCAAGCAATTTGGCGATGGCTCCATTATGAAATTGGGAGAGGCGCCAAAGATGGATGTAGAGACATTTTCATCAGGTGCGCTGTCGCTAGATTTGGCGCTAGGTGGTGGATACCCGAAGGGGCGAATTATTGAGATCTATGGACCAGAGTCATCTGGAAAGACGACATTAGCACTTCATGCGATAGCAGAGATGCAGAAACAAGGTGGGCAGGCGGCATTTATAGACGCAGAGCATGCACTAGATCCAGCTTATGCGAAACGAATAGGTGTGAATACGGCGGACTTACTGATTTCACAGCCAGATAATGGTGAACAGGCGCTAGAAATATGTGAGACATTGGTGAGGTCAAATGCGGTGGACCTTATCGTGGTTGATTCGGTGGCGGCATTAGTGCCACAGGCGGAGATTGATGGCGATATGGGCGATTCTCAGATGGGACTCCAAGCACGACTGATGTCGCAAGCGATGCGAAAACTCACGGGAATTATTTCTAAGTCAAAGGCGACAGTGATATTTATTAATCAAATTCGTATGAAGATCGGGGTGATGTTCGGGAATCCTGAGACGACGACGGGTGGAAATGCGTTGAAATTTTACGCGTCGGTGCGACTGGATATTCGAAGAATAGGACAGATAAAAAATGGTGATAATATTTCTGGCAACCGAACGAAGGTGAAGATTGTAAAAAATAAAATTGCGGCGCCATTTAGGACGGCGGAATTTGATATTATGTATAATGAAGGGGTTTCCAAACCAGGTGATGTGCTAGACCTTGGTGTACAGTATGGAGTACTAGATAAAGCAGGAGCATTTATCAAGTATAAAGGGGAAACTCTAGGGCAAGGTCGCGAGGCGGTAAAGACGCTGTTTCGTGAGAAGCCAGAGCTGATGGAGGAAATAGAGAAACAGGTACGGGAAAAAGCGGTAGATTAGGCATTTTCGTGGCGCTCTGCGTTGTTAGGGGGTGCGTTACTCGTCCACCGTATCTATAATACGGCTTACTCCGTTGCTTCTCTTGCCTAGCAAAGCATCCACGATAGCGCCTAATCTGGGAGGTTTAATATGATTATCAGTGATTTGAAGTCCGGGGTGAAAAACCCGAATCGGGTGAATGTGTATGTGGATGGTAGGTATGCTTTTTCACTGGATGTGGCTCAGGTGGTGGATTTGAAGATAAAGAGTGGATTAGTGATAACACCAGAAAAAAAGGCGGAATATGAAAAGGCGAGCCAATATGGGAAGGTATATCAGAGAGCGTTAGAATGGGCACTAATACGCCCCCGCTCAAAACAAGAGTTGAAAGAATATTTGAGGCGGAATAAATATAAGGCCGAGATGAAAGAGCGACAAAAAGAGTGGCAAGAGGGGCGAGAGAATGAACAACAAGTAAAAAGGAAGAAAAATAAGAGTAGTCGTGAGGGGGAGGAGTATGATTTTTCGGAGCTGATTTGCGAAAGGTTGGTGGAACGAGGGTATGTGGATGATAGGAAATTTGCGGAATATTATGTGGAAAATCGGTTCGTGAAAAAAGGAGTCTCAAAGAAGCGACTAATGATGGAATTGATGAAGAAGGGGGTGTCGCGCGAGATAATAGAGGAGGTGGTGAATGGTCGTGATGATACGGAGGAAATACTAAAAATAATCGCCAAAAAACGTAATAAATATGATGATGAGAAATTAATACAGTATTTGTGTCGGCAAGGCTTTCCATATGAGATGGTAAAGAACCTAGTAGAGGAAAAAGATTAGAGGGGCTGTGGGGTGAGGGAATATAGGAAGGATTGGTGAGGTTAAGATTCTTTGTCGGTCTCGCTGGGGGCGAAGCCTGGCTCATGGGTGCGGAAAGGATTGACGAAATTTGGAACAAAATCTTCCTTCATGGCGCGCTCGCGAATGGTCTTTTCCTCGTCTTTGACGATAATCTTCGTATCGGTGACCTCAATGATTTCACTGCGAGGAATAGTGAGCTCGGGATCAATGAAGCTCTTTATCATGGGACGTTTGACGATGATTTGCTGAATCATGAAATCATTATCAGTGACAGTAAAACTGGTGATGCGACCGAGATAAGTATGTTTCTTTGTCTCAACGCGTAGGCCGACGAGGTGGAAATTAATTTCAAGGACATCTTTGATACGAATAACATCATCATTACTGATGAATTCTTCGGCGCTGTCAATAATGACGCCGAGATGGGAATATTCGCGGATGCTTTTTGTGGCGAGGAGGCTGGCTTCGGGACTGGTAGGGATAATGTGAAAAGCAAGAATTTTAAGATTATCTGGGTCAATAACGGGATCTTTTAATGTGGCAATGCGGCTACTATCCTGGACGCTAAGGACTGGAGTGTTGACTAAGTTTTGACTTTTGATTAACATAACTAAATTATAACATAAAAAAGGCGAAGTTTTAATAACTTCGCCATAATGAGGGGATAAATGAGAGGGAATGTAGGTCATTTTTGGAGTTTTTTCTTCAAGTCACTTATGGTTTTCACTTCGGGCCAGACATATTGAGCGATGGCAAGCTTGCGGCTGCTGACATCTTTCTGCTGAAGTTTAGGTGTGGCATTGGCGTTGTAATTTGGTATCCAATGCTGACACCCTAAGACGACGAAGCAATTTTGATTAATGTTGAAAAACTCGTATCCTTCGGTGATAAAGGGGTATTTTTCAATGGCAAAGTCTTCGTCGCGAATCTTGGCACAGCCACCTTCGGCGTCTGAGAGAGCGCTGAGTCGTCGGCAAATCATGTCTTTTTCGCTGCATTTATGAATACCATTGGTTTTGATACCGTCAAGCCTGGCCTGGAAGCGGCGAACGTGTGGATGTGTAGTGCAGAATAATTTGCCGTCTTTTTTCAGGACGAATCCTGGCTGGCCAGAGTCACGAATAATCCTTACAGTCTCAGGTAATACTTCATGCAAAGGATAGTCTTCGGATTCTAAGACAATACTATCAATAGGGACTTTTGTAAACTCATCCTTGATTTCAAAGAATTCTTTAACTTTTTCGTAACGGAGTGCCCTCTCAACGAGGACAAACTGTGTTTTAATGTTTATAGTAACCATAATTTTATCCTCCTTTTAAGGTGCGTACAATAGGTATCTCTTAATTATAACATTATTGGAATAAAATGTCAAGATTTACAGAGGTGAAATGGTGTGCTAAAATGGTGAAAAAGGAGGTAAATGAGGAGAGTAAAATCGGTGGAGGAATTGTGGCCACCACAGGAGAGAGAGGAGGCACCGTTAGAGTCTAGGGGTGAAAATGAGGATAGATTTGGCGATAGAGTAGACCGTTCAGCAGAGATGATTGAGATGACGAAGGATGAGCGGGATGCTTTGGAGAACGAAATTCAGTGGGATGATGAGGATTTGCAGGCTATACAGGCGGAGACAAGGGAGACGCTACGGGATTTTGTGAAGGCTATAGGAATGGATGGTGATTATTATCTGGATGCGACGAATGATCCGATTACTTTTTATGGAGAGGTGGGACAAGGCGATGGTGATGAGGGAAATGCGTCTTATGGGGTGACGTTGTCACCGGAGACTGCGGCTACGAGGGAGATATTGTCCTGGCAGGCGATTCTTGAAGATAATGTAAAAAAGACATTAGAAAAGACGGGGGCGGTGGTATTAAATATTGAGAATTATGGAGAGCTGGACGAAACGAATACGCATGAGAATTTACATGCGAGGAGGAGTGTGATGGTGGGGGAGGGCGAGGTGGAAACAATGGGAGATGCGTCACAGGAATTTTTACATGGAGACGTGAGAAATCTGGATGAAGAGTCATTTGGTGGGGTGAAGGATTTTTCTAAAGATGAAAAAGTTGATTTACAGATGAAGAAACAGCATATTGTAGATGAAGCGCTGATTGACCTGATGACGGTGACGGCGATGAGAGTACATGAGGATAAAAAAGCGGGGAAAAATGATGGGGAAGCGGAAATCCTGGAGATGATAAAGGGGATGGTAAAAAATATAGAAGATGAGATGGCGAAGGACGAGAGGGTGAAACGTAGCTATGAGATGATAGCAAAGGTGGGGAAGATAATTGTGCGGCATGGGGATTTGGATTTATTTAGGTGGATGATCGATCCGTTGGAGTATGGTCTGGGGAATGTGCATTATGATTATTTTAGTCATTATGCTCGCAAGGATGGGGATATAATGGCGGAGATAGATGCTCGAGCTAGGAAGGAATATGAGAAGGATAAGGAATGGGAGAGGAATAGGAAATTAGGGAAGATTGGTGGAGGATTCTAGGATAGACTAGTGGCGGGATTTCTGGGGTAGGATAATGGGGAATTGGGATTTCTAAAATAGGATGAGGTGGGGATTCTAGGATGGGGTTTTGTTATTTGGAAAAATGAGAAAGAGCTTGAGCGTCTTTTATATCGTAATTGCCGATAGTGAGGCGGCGGAGAGAGGTGAGATAGGCGCCGGTTTTTAGGGATTTGCCGATATCTTCGGCGAGAGTGCGGATATAGGTACCAGAGGAGCAGTGGACACGAATGCTTAAGGTGGGGTAAGTATAGTCTAGGAGGTCTATGGAGTAAATCTCTACCTTCCTGGTGGGGATTTCGAAGTCGGTGCCTTTACGGGCGAGTTTGTAGGCGCGAGTACCGTTTATTTTGATAGCGCTGAAACGGGGTGGGGTTTGATTTATTGAACCGAGGAAGGAGTCTAGGGTGGTTTTGATTTCTGCGAGGTCTGGGATTTTCTCAGAAATGAGAGTGAGTTCACCCTCTGGGTCGCCAGTGGTGGAGGTGTAGCCGAGTCGTAAATCGGCGTCGTAGGTTTTGTCCAGCTTGAGGAAGTCGCCTGATTTTTTGGTCATTTGGCCAGAGAGGAGAATGAGGAGACCGGTGGCGAAAGGGTCAAGAGTGCCGGTGTGGCCGACTTTGACTTTGTGGCCAAATTTATCGCGGAGATGCGCACGGACTTTTGCAACGACGCCGAAACTAGAAATGCCGGCAGGCTTATCTATCAAAATGATTTGATTTTCGTTCATTATTATATTATACCATATCTGTATGAGTGGTAGGGGTGTAGCTGGGTGTGAATTGTGGTGTGTGGTTATGAATCGTGGCGAGTTATGTGTCGTGGCGGGATATGAGTTGTAGGCGGAGTATGAGCGGTGCTCTGGGTGTGGGCTGTGGAAAACTTGAAAATGATAAGAAAAGTAGTAGAAAAATGAAAAGTGTGATATGATAGAGATGTAAAAGTTTCATAGTTGGTAAAAGCCAGGTATATTTATTATTTATTGTTGGATTAGATACAAATTTAGAAATGGCATCATAAGGTAGCCATGGATTTGTGTCTAGTCAATCTGGCACGAACTATGAGACTTTTACAAACCTTGTGGTGCCATTTTTGTAGATATATGTGGCTCGCGAGGAAAAGTCAACATAATACGAAAGGACCTCGCGATGAGTGGAAGAAAAATTAAACAAGCAAGTCTGGGAGCTACTATATATAATATATATAGTAAAATATCACACC
>JAFWHD010000006.1 GCA_017512085.1 Candidatus Saccharimonadota bacterium | reverse complement strand
TTTTAGCACAAAGTATGATAAAATGGTAGAAGGTACATTTAGGGGAGTAGTACAACGGTTAGTATCGTGGTCTCCAAAACCATTGATGTGGGTTCGATTCCTGCCTCCCCTGCCAAAATTCATGCTAAAATCGCCTATTTTGGCGTTTTTTTCGTGTTCGCTCTATCAATAATAGCGCTTCACACGAAGAAAACACCAATCTAGGCGATTTTAGTTATATATTAACGTCAAATACCTGCGGTTTTAACAATGAATTTGACGGATTTGGCGTTGGTGTGACCAAAGTCATGGTATGAGCGTGCGGCAGACACGGTGCCGCGAATATCATTAGTAAATGCGCTGAGATTTTGATTCGCAAAATTAACCAACCTATCGATACCTTCAGTTTTGAAAGTGTTGATTCCATCTTTTAATTTTGTAGCGCCCGAGGTAAGCTCGACTGCACCGCGATAGACTGTCTCTGTACCATTAATGAGTAGTGCCGCACCAGAATTTAGCTCTGGCATCTTTGATGTGATAGTGGAGAGACCACTAGCAAGCTCAGCAGTACCAGCAGAAACAGTTCCTACACCGTCGGTGTATTTTTGGAGATTAGCGCAGAACGAATCAACGGAGGCCAGTTTTGTTTTAGTAGTCGTGAGCGTCTCAATGATAGGAGCGCTCATTTGCGACGGTAATACATTGTTTATTTTTTCTATGAGAGTATCGAGGGCCGTGGCGTATTCTTCCTGAGTTAGCTCGGGAATTTCAATACCGAGTGGAGTGAGAATTGGTGCGAGCGAGGTTTGTAATTCTTTGTCGGTCGTAGCAAGGATACTATCAAAAATCCGTGATGCTCCCATATTTAGGGCATCGCTATTTTCTGTCAGCTTCGTCAATCCGTCATTGAGAGATTTGGCACCATCACTTGCTGACTTGATGCCAGTAGAAAGGGTGTAGAGTCCTGTTTGGAAACTTTTTTCGCCGTCCCATAGTTTCTTAATGCCAGATGTTAACTCATTAGCACCGTCTGCTAATGCAGTGGAACCAGTTACTAGCTGTTGAGCTCCATCAGCTAATTGATTTACGGAATTAATCAAGCCATCCACTGTCGTGAGACTAGAAAAGTCTAAATTAGCCAGGAGTTCACTCGTGAGGACGGTATAACTATCACCGAGAGCGAAATTACTAACATCCGCTTCAATGGTAAAACCGTCGGGCAGAAAATCAGTGCCAAGATTAGCATTTAGCCCGGCGATGCCGTAACCGAGAATTAATAGGTTTTCTTCATCTATTATTTTGGCATTCGTGAGTTTTACGTTGTTAAAACTGAGTGAATTTAGACTAATACTAGTCATCGCTACAAATGGAATATATTTATTTTGATAGGTGACAACTGGCTCGTATTGATAAGAAATTTTGACATGGCCTGATTTACCAGCGAGATCGGCGGCAGAAATCGGATTGCCATTTAGGGTGTAGCTAATATTTAGACGATAAGGCAAAGCTTCTTCGCCTGAATATAGCGTGCTGCCAAGATAGATAGATTTCGTTTCGCCTTCTGCGCCAGTAATCACATAGACCGTCTCGTCTTTACCTGCATAATCATGAGTGGCGGAGAGATTTCCGCTAGTAGCTAGGCTCATGGTGGGGGCGTCGCTAGAATTTTTGGCAGTATTTTCAGCGTTTACACTACCGACGATAGCGGTGCCAGTAATACTAAGAAGGCTAGTGCCGGCTAATAATAAGGCGTAAGCTAAAGTATGTTTTTTCATTTTTTAACTCCTTTCGTTAGTTGTTTCATGCCTATAGTGGTACGTATAATCAGCGGATCGGTCAAAATCAATAGTGGTGCTAAGAAGGCTGGGACGACCACGATAGAAATAATTGCACCCCGAGCCATTAACATAGTGAGAGATGAAATCATATCAGCGCGCGAATAAATAGCGACACCGATAGTAGCGGCAAAGAGCACCGCACCGGATACGACGATGGACGGAATGGAAGATTTTAGAGCAACCTTAGCGGCAGCACGTTTATCTAGGCCGCCAATTCTCTCGCTCTTATAGCGCGACGTCATTAAAATGGCATAGTCAATAGTGGCACCTAATTGGATAGTACTGATACAAATAGGTGCGATGAAAGATAGTTTTTCGCCAATAACATGTGAAAGACCGAGATTGAGGAAAATTGCCGACTCAATAACCGCAATAAGGATAAACGGTAAAGAAAGTGAACGAGTAACGATGGCGATGATAATAAAGATAGCCACGATTGAAATCGTATTCACCACAGCAAAATCAGTAGAAGTAATCTTAATCATATCTTCCGTGAGAGCAGCTTCCCCCACTAGAAGTGATGTTCCATCATGAGATTTGATGATATTATTAATCTCTGCGACCTGAGTGGACATCTCATCGGTGGCAGTCTTATATGTGGAAATTGCTAGCGTCAGCTCCCATTGGTCGGTTTTTAGTAAACTGGTGGTTTTCTCTGGAAGGATAGCGAGAGGAATCTGCCCGTCAATTACTGACTCTAAATTCAGCACAGATTTAATGCCAGCAACGTTTTTTAACTCTGAGGTCATCTGCGAGGATTCCTCTTGCGAAAGCTGTGCTAGAGTCAAAATCATATGAACGTTTGAAAGTCCAAAATCATCGGCGAGTTTATGATTTGCGACAGCGAAATCCATATCCTGAGGCAGGCTATCGCTGAGAGTGTAATACACATCATCATTAGTCTTTTGGTAGGCATAGAAAAATGGTGGGATAATGGCTACAAAGATGACAATCATGACTGGGGCTAATTTGATAATCTTAGAGGAAAGCCAGTCAAATTTCGGCATGAGTGGACGATGATCGCATTTTTTCAAGACTTTGTCAAAGGTCAATATAAGCGCAGGTAAGACAGTAACCGAGCCCAGGACGCCAAGGACTACACCTTTTGCCATAACGAGACCGAGGTCTAGCCCCAATCCAAATGACATAAAACAGAGCGCGAGAAAACCAGCAATCGTCGTGGCGGATGAGCCAAAGACCGAGCTGAGGGTAGCCTTAATAGCAGCTTCCATCGCGGGGCCTGATTTGCCTGATTTGGTGAGGTTTTCGCGGTATGCATGCCAGAGGAAAATGGAATAATCCATAGTAACAGCAAGCTGGAGAATAGCAGATAGAGCCTTCGTGATATAGGATATTTCACCGAAAAGCCAGTTCGTGCCGAGATTTAAGAGAATCATCATGCCAATAGAGACCATAAACAGCACTGGCGAGAGCCAGTTATCAAGCAACAGCCACATTACTAGCATGGCCAAGATAACAGCAATGATGATGTAAAATATTTCTTCGCTTTCCGATAGCGCCCGAAGGTCGGCAATGAAAGCCGACATGCCCGAAACATAAACGTGGTCGTCCATGATACCGCGAATCTCGTGGATAGCCTGAACAGTCTCGTCGGCTGACGAGGATGTATCAAAGAAAACAGCAATGAGGGATTCATCGCCTTTTATAATAGCGTCTTTTGCTTCGTTGGGTAAGATATCTGTTGGAATATTGCGACTAGTTAAAGCTCCCAGACCAAGCACTGTATCTACATGATTGACGTTTCTTAATTTGTTTTCAAGTCGCACTTCTTCCTCGGCAGGTAAATCTTTGACAATGAGCATTGAAAAGGCTCCTTTGCCAAAATCTTCAAGGAGCTCGGTTTGACCTTTCATGGTATCAGTATTTTTAGGAAGGTAATTTAGAATATCGTAGTTTACATGTGTATTTAGAAATCCAATAAGTGCCGGAATCATCAAAATGACGGCTACCAACAAGATTATTTTTTTGAATTTTACTACAAACCTTCCCATACTTAATTCCCATTATACACTATTTATGCTAAAAAGTCAATTATTATACTGCGGCTAATGCTTTTTTACAAATAAGCCAGTAGCGGATTGAATGAATTATTATCTAAAAATTTGGTAGAAATTGGTTTTATGTGATATACTAGAGGTAGTATGGAAGGTAATAAGAATAAACCAAGGGCGCTATTATTGTTTGGAGCGCCATGTAGTGGTAAAACTACTTTTGGCGAGAGATTTGCGGATAAGTACCATTTGGCTTATTATAATTTTGATGATCTCGCGAGCGAATATAAATTTTCAAGAGAAGTGATATTGATTATCCTTGAGCAGATTCTAAAGACTAATCAAACTATCATTTTTGAAGGTGGGTTAGATACGGAAAAGCAACGGATGGAAGTCAGGAATATTATTCGTAATTCCGGGTATGATCCAGCACTTATCTGGATACAGACGGATATCGCAACGATTCGTAATCGTCTAAAAAACAAGTTTCGCTCCGTGAAAAAGGCTCGCGTATTTTATGACCAAGCGATAAAGACGATAGAGGCGCCGGCGGAGACAGAGCATGCGATTATACTTTCTGGGAAACATACTTTCGAGACACAGTCGCGGCATGTACTTGCAGGGCTTGCTGGTATGGCAGTAGAACAGCAAAAGAAGAAAGCTAAGAAAATCAACTTATAGATGATTATAAAAGATGATGAATTTGGCGAGGTGATTGTCAGGAAATCACCTTTATCTAGGGGTATTAAATTCTCTGTTTCTACTTCTGGAAGATTAGCAATGAGTGTACCCGCTCAGACGACGGATTTTTGGGCGAAAAGATTTTTGAATCGAAATCGTGAGATGATACGCGAGAAACTACCACTAAAGAATCCCAAAGAGCAAAGAGCGAGAGATTACCAGAAAAAAGCGCTAATGAAGAAAGCGCGTGAATATTTACCGTATCGCTTAGAATACTACGCGAAATTATATGGATACAAATATGAGAAATGTAGATTATCCCACGCAAATACTCGTTGGGGGAGTTGCTCGTCCAATAAAACCATTTCGCTAAATATTGGACTCATGAATGTGCCGGAAGTATTGCGAGATTATGTGATATTACACGAACTAGCACATCTAAATCACATGGATCATTCGCGTGATTTTTGGGCGGAGGTGGGGAGCCATGATAAAAATTACAAAATTCATGAAAAAAAGCTAAAACATTTTTCACCCGGAATATAATAATTGTTTATTTTTTGCCGAAAATTATTTTGCTTGTGTTATAATATAAGCATAAGGAGGAGAGTGTGAGGCTACGTAGGAGGTACTTAGACGCACGGTCGGTGTTTGTGATAATATCACTGATTGTGACTGTTATATATTTTATTGTCGGTCTGTCACCAGCACGAGCAACGGAATACGAAATAGGCGGAGTGGTAGAAATTCCCAGTATTTCACTCGTAAGTGATGTGACGAAGTTGGATTTGACAAATGAGGGGTTAAAAACTCCCGATGAGATAGCAGGAAGCTATACGAGGAATAATAAGACACTACTGATTGGTCATTCCACTACAGTTTTTCAGGATTTGGATGAAGTGAAGTTAAACGATGAGATATATTATGATGGAGAAAAATACAAAGTAGCAGAAATTACCTACGCTAGAAAAGAAGACATCATCATGAGTGAGCTTTTAAAAAAGGAAGAAAGGGATACTTTAGTACTGATGACTTGTGCGGGGACGTTGCTTCCTGGTGGAGATGCGACGCATAGATTAATCCTAAGGGCGATAAATTAATCCATACTATATATTATATATTATATATTGTATGAACATTGACCGTGGTATATATAGTATTTAACTGTCTATATTTTGTGTAGGCGGATGGCAAAGCCGCCGCCTGGGGCGAGGTGAAGTTTTAGGGTGTCAGAGCGACCGAGTTTTTTATGTGATATTTCTATGCCGAAAGGATTATCACGATAGTGAGCGTCAGCAGAGTCATTATAAATATCCGCATCGTAAGCGCCATTTTCCAAAAAATCTAAAGTTACCACCACGGTGCGCCCATATTCATTTGTAACGCCACCGATATACCAATCCTGGGAGTGACGGTCTTTTCTGGCTACGACGTAATATTCACCAATCTCGCCAGCAAGCGGGATAGTCTTGGTGAAATCATTTGGTACGCTACGGATGAATTTAAATTCTTCGGGAAATCTATCCTCATACATGAAAGGACGATCGGCCGCCATGGTCATGCCAGAATAAATCGTGACAAAGTAGGCGAGCTGACGAGCGAGGGTGGTAGCGATACGTTTGACATTATTTTGTAAGTCAAAAATCCCAGGCGTGTAGTCCATGCCGCCGGCAAGAAGCCGAGTGTAGGGAAGAAAACATGCGTGCGAGGGGAAAAGGGCACCACCTTCATATTCTTGTCCGCGAGCTCCTTCGCGAGAAAGTAGATTTGGCCAGGTGCGTTCGATGCCAGTGCCTTTGATGGGCTCGTGGATGTCCAGGCAAATATGATATTTGGCGGCAAGCTCAACGGTTTTTTGATAATGATTTACGCCTAATTGTGAATGGTGATATTCTTTACGACCGTTTATCATCATTTGGCTACCCGCATAGCCGGTTTTGATATAATGGACACCATGCTCGGCATAATAACGATAGGCAGCATCTAATTGTTTTTCGTAATTATCAATAAAACCAACTGTCTCGTGATGACCGACAAGCTCGATGTTTTTTTCTTTGGCATAGGAGGTAACTGCGTCAAGGTCAAAATCTGGCGTGGCAACGGTGAATTTATTATTTATACCGTTTTCTAGCCAGTCGCCTTCCCAGCCTTCATTCCAGCCTTCCACGAGGAGACCAGAAATGCCGAGACGGACAGCGGCATCTATGTATTCTTTTGCATGCTCAGTGGTAGCGCCATGTCGGTCGCCTGGCGCCCATGTCCATTCACCTACATACATGGCCCACCATATGCCGATAAATTTCAGTGTTTTCACCCAAGAAAAATCTGCGTGCGGAGGCTCATTGAGAACGTAAATGAGGCGATTCGTAGTGAGCTCGACACAAGAATCGGCTAGCATGATGAGTCGCCAAGGCGTAGTGAAGGGCAAAGAGACGTGCGCTTTCGTGTGGTCGGAAAGAGGTGTGATGTTAGCAGTAAGACTACCATTGTCGTTTAGCTTAATCGTCATGGCACCATAATTATAAAGAGCGGCTTCGTGAATAGAAAGATAACAACCCGTCGGAGTATGAATGGTAAGTGGAGTGTGGACGGAATGAATCAGCTCGGAGACGCTACATTTTTCGTAATTATATTCATAACGGTCTGGCTCAAAGGCGGGGATTTTATAAGCGGTGCTATTTTGATTAATATGAAACTCCGTTAGTTCATCTTCGATCGTAATCTGGCTAAACTTGGGTTGAGGCGGAATTTCATAACGGAAAGCGAGACCATTATCAAATAGACGAAAGCGGAGGGTGAAAATCCTACCGTCACCATCTTTTTCCGAAAGGAAGAAGGCTTCCTCAAAATAATTGTTCGGGATAAACTGGTCTTCGCCCCATGGCATCTCTACGGTCTCTTCGTGCCTTTCGTGATGTTCGCGAACGAGAGAAAGATTTTCATGGAGAGGACGCTCACCGCAGATTTTGAAGCCGAGATTGGAGGGCCAAATAATAAGCTTACCATCTCGATGGACGGAATAAGTAATGCGGCCGTTTTTTAGTGAAAAATGGACAGTGGTCTTGCCGTTAGGAGAATAAAAATCTTTTTCGTATTCATCACGCCTAAAACGAAATAGATTTGCCCACTTGAACATAATACTAGTATATCATAAAACTTTTAGAAGATAGAAACCCCAAATTCGTTCGCGGTTGTTTTTATATCTCGTTAATTATTACAACATTTCGCTCAATAAAAAATCAAGTCTAAAGTGATTTTTTATGAGGAAATGTTGTAATAATCACTCAGAGGTAAAAACAAATGCTCTCTCATTTTGGAGTTTTCTATCTTCTATCCTGGTGTATGATTTCCGGGAAATTGTCCCAGATAGGATGGTATGTCTAAATTTTTAGTATCGGGTGGTATGTCTATTTTTTGGTATCATTTCTTTTTCTTGATGTATAATGTAGTTATGGGAGAACGAAAACGTAATAATAGTAAACGAATAATTATATTAGTCTTAGGGTTTCTCGTGATTTTCGCGGGAGTTTTTTTTGGAATACAGTTTTTAACCAAGACTGGGATTTTTCGGGTACCTGGAGTAGTGAAATACGATGAAAGTCTCAGCGAGACGGAGATTAGCGAATTAAAAACGATCTTTACAGATGAAGTAGATTTAGATAAAGATGTCTCAATTAGTGCCTACGAGACGGAGACGAGACCAGAAACGAAAGAGGGGGAATTTATTGTCGGGGTGAGAGTACCAGTAGCGGATTTTTATGAGACGCGGACGGATGTGAATGAATATGCGGAGGGGGAATACGAAGAAATCGGGGTTAATGAATTGGACGATAAAGTAAAATTACTCTCCAAGAACGGCAAATATTATTTAGACGATTTTAATGCGGGGGCGACGTTCCGTGTACTAAAAATTGATTCGGAAAAATATAATGATGAGATTGCGCCATTAATTGGTGACAAGTTTGTGCGGAAATATCCGAGTAAGGACACGACATTAACTTTTGCTCAGACTGGCGTAACCGCAATGTCACGTGGGATGAATAGGAAACTAGCCGAAGTGGGTGATGCGACATTTTTTGCAGAAAAAATTAGCGATTTCTTGTCTAGTTTTGATTTGACACATACATCTAATGAATCTTCTTTTTCTAATTATGCGACAGGTGATAATATTTGTTCTAATCCCAGATTTATTGACACACTAAAAAGTATAGGACTAGACATAGTGGAGCTGACTGGAAATCATAATCAAGATTGTGGTGATGAGGCGGCGGAAAATACTATAGATATTTATCGTGAGAATAATATCAAAATTGTAGGTGGAGGAAAGACGGCAGACGAAGCGGCGGTGCCACTTGAAATAAATGAGAAGGGGAACGGTATTACTTTCCTCGCTTATAATCTCTCAACGGGTGGAGCGACTTTAGATGATACGCCTGGCGCAAATCAATACGATGAGGATAATGCAGTGAAGGAAATCAAAGCTGCGAAGGAACGCGGCGATAAAGTGATAGTGGATATTCAGTATTATGAGTGTGCGGCTTATGCGTCGGAGTATGAGGATAATACTTGCGACTATGCAGGCTCGTCGGCGGGTGACCAGATAGGATTTTTCCGACATCTTATTGATCTCGGCGCAGACGTGGTGGTGGGGACGAGCGCACATCAGCCGCAAACTTATGAAAAGTATGGCGACGGAGTAATATATTATGGACTCGGTAATCTATTCTTTGACCAGATTTGGTGGCCGGGGACGACGAGGAGTCTAATACTGGCGCATTATTTCTACGATGGCAAGCTATTACAGACAAAAGTAATACCCACGGTCTATGACCAAAATATGCAAACAGCACTAATGGACGATGCATCAGCGAAAAGTTTTCTCGCGAGACTAATGAGTGAGAGACCATAGCATTGTAATAATTAATATGATTATTATTTCAAGTTTAAGGTGAGTTTAATATTTCTGTGATATGATGAAAATATGAGAGTATTATACGTAGAAGACGAAAAAATCCTCGCCGAGGCGGTAATCTATCTACTGAAAAAGGAAAAGATTGACGTAACTTACGCAGAGGATGGGGAAACGGGGCTGGAACTAGCACTCAAGCCGAATTATGACGTGATAGTACTAGATATTATGTTACCTAAAATATCTGGTCTTGAAATCTTAGAGACTATCCGCAAACGTGGAGTACAGACTCCCGTCATTATGCTATCAGCCTTAAATGAGGTGGAAGATAAAATCAAAGGATTAAATTATGGGGCGGATGATTATCTTGCGAAACCATTTAAGACCGCGGAGCTAGTAGCGAGACTCCGTGCACTCGCACGACGACCAGCAGAAATGACAGCAGAGATAATAGAACTAAAAGATTTAAAATACGACAAGGCAAACAGAACATTAAATGGTACAACATTGACAGATAAAGAAGCAGGGATTTTGGAAATGTTGATTAATAATCCCGACTCGGCAATCACGAAAGAACAAATATTGGCTCATGTGTGGGGAGTGGAGGCGGAATTTGACGAAAATTACGTGGAGGTATATATTTCATATCTTAGAAAAAAATTGAAGGAGATAGACACAAAAGCAAAAATAAAGACCATACGGAGTCTGGGATATAAAATTATATTTGAGTAGCAGAGATTATGTTTAGAAAATTACGGAATAGACTAATTTGGATAAATCTCGGCATCACGACAGTCGTAATCGTGTTGGTGTTTTCGGTGATTTATTTTTCATCAACACAGTCTGCAAATATGCGCCCTGATACCATATATAATAATACGCCTGCAGTGCCTGAGAATAATAGCTCAGTGCTAGAAATTGGTAATATGGATGAATATTTTAGGAATATGTTTTCCGAACAAATGCAAAGTCTTTTTCGCAATTCCATCCAAGACGAGAGGAACGCGGCGGCAAGACAACTACTAACCACCCTGATTATTTCGGGAATAATGATAGAAATCGCAGTGGCGCTGATATCTTATTTATTAGCCGAGGAAGCAATTAAGCCCGTGAAGGAGGCGTATGACTCGCAAAAGATTTTTATTGCCAATGCATCGCATGAAATCAAAACTCCACTGGCGGCAATATCCGCAAATCTGGAAGCGGCGGATATACACGGGAATAGATTTATTGAAAATGTAGAGAGGGAGACGGAAAAACTTACTACGCTAAATAAAGAATTACTTACGCTGGCGCGAACGGACATTGTAAGTGAAACTATAGCTAGCGAAGTGTCTTTGGGCGAGATGGTAGAGAAAGATTTAAAAAGTTATAAACCAAGAATGAAAGATATAAGGTTTAAGTCTAAAATTTCGGTCGGGAGAATCAAAATCAACGCGACGGATTTTATGCAAATATTTGATATTCTGCTAGATAACGCTATTAAATATGCGAAAAAGGAAATCAACTTAACGCTAACTGAGCATACACTCACGATTTCAAATGATGGGGCAAAAATAAAACCGGATGAGATAGGACATATTTTTGAGAGATTTTTTCAGGCAGATAAGAGCAGTGAGGGTGTGGGACTGGGACTTGCGATTGCAAAATCTGCGGCGGATCGCAATCATTGGAAACTTTCTGCGGAATCAAAAAGAATCACTACGTTTCGGCTAGATTTTTGATATAATATATATTATATGTTGGAGGTACGAGGTGTTTCCCGAGTCTATGAGACCGGTGGGCAAGTAGTGAAAGCACTTGATGATGTTAGTGTGAATTTTCGTGAGTCGGAATTTGTAGCGATATTGGGACCTTCAGGATCAGGCAAAACGACACTCCTGAATATCATCGGTGGGTTAGATGAATACACATCGGGTGATTTAGTGATTAACGAGAAATCAACGAAAAAATTCCGTGATAAGGACTGGGATAGTTACCGGAATCATCGGGTGGGATTCGTATTTCAGAGTTATAATTTGATTCCACATCAAACGGTATTAAATAATGTCCGCCTAGCCTTGACGTTATCTGGCGTTTCTAAGGCGGAAGGTGAACGAAGGGCGAAGAAAGCCTTAAAGGATGTAGGCCTAGGAAAACATTTAGATAAGCACCCGATGCAATTGTCTGGTGGACAAATGCAGAGAGTAGCGATAGCGAGAGCGTTAGTAAATGATCCGGATATTCTTCTTGCCGATGAGCCGACTGGTGCGCTTGACTCGGAAACAAGCGTTGCGGTGATGGATTTACTAAAGAAAGTAGCCGAAAAGCGTCTAGTAGTAATGGTGACACATAATCCCGAGCTTGCGAAATTATACGCGACACGCATCGTAGAGATAAAAGATGGGCATATTGTGGCCGATTCGGATAAGTATGACGGCTCAGTAAAGACGGATTTGGATTTAATAGAAGCGGAACGCAAAAGTAAAAAGACGAAGATGTCCTTCTTTACGGCGATTAAATTATCATTTTCGAATCTAATGACCAAAAAAGCGAGGACTCTGCTTATTGCTCTTGCTGGTTCAATTGGTATTATTGGTATTGCCTTGATTTCGGCTGTGTCCACTGGTTTTCAAAATTACATTGATACGATTGAGAATGACACTCTGACTTCATACCCATTGACGCTTAATGAGGAAGCGGCTGATGTAACTGGGGCTTTACTTAGTATGACAGACAATAGTAGCGGTGACGGAGTGGATGGACAAATAAAAGAAAATCAAATGCTAACGAGTATGCTTGGAAATGTTTCAACGAATGATCTCAAAAGTTTTCGCGAATATTTAGATAAAAATTGGAACAATGTAAAAAATGACGTAAAGCTCATTGAAAATGGCTACTCCGTCCAACCAATTATTTACACAAAAGATGCGGCGGGGAAGATCGCAAAACTAAACCCTTCGGATTTGTTTGAGTCAATGTTTGGAAGCGATTCGTTGATTTCAACTTCATCTTTTTCGTCATATACATCCATCTTCACACAATACGATGAAAGTAACATGAAATCTGATTTTGATGTGGTGGCTGGACGATACCCGGAAAACTATGATGAGGTAGTAATAGTATTAAATAATCCAAACAAAATTTCCGACCTACTCACTTATTCTGTAGGTCTTCGCGATACAGAAGAATTGACTGATATCGTCACGAGCGTAATGTCTGGGGATGCAGTAGAGGTAAATAACGAACCACTCATGATTACGAATGATGATTTACTAAATTTAGATTTTCACCTTTTTTATCCTGCTGATATCTATCGTTATAATAGTAACTACGATATATACGAAGATATGAGCGATGATAAAAATTACATCGCAGATGTATATAATAAATCGCAAAAATTAAAAGTAGTAGGAATACTAACGCCAAATACTTATCCTACCATCGCGACATCTGGTGTATATTATTTACCATCACTCGTGACACATATTATAGATGTGTCAAAAGATGCGGAGGCGGTGAAAAAACAATTGGAGAATCCAGAGGTTGATATATTCTCCGGGAAAAAGTTTGGGGAAGAAAAAAATGATTTTAATTTCGAGTTTTCCGATCTTGTGAGTGTAGATGAGGCAGCACTAAAATCTGCCTTTGGCACGACCATTGACCAGAATGTAATTTCGGCGAAAGTGGCGGAGTATATGTCCAATATTGGAAATGATATTTCAGTAGATACGACACCCATAAAATCGGCGCTGATTGAAAGGTTTAAAACTCTAACTACTGGACTATCTTCCTTCATTCGCGGAATAGACGGAAAAGGGACCTATATAATAACTGAAGTAGAGACGAAAGTAAATGAATATCTAGCTACTGTGGATTTTTCTGATTTATATTCGGCATATTATTTACCGCCCGATAAGGCAATACAATTATACTCAGGATTATTGCAGACGGTATTAGTCACTTATGCCAATATTCATAGCCAACAAATGGCAGTACTGGGGTTATCGCCCGAAGATATTGTGATACCGGATGATACGGCATTATTATATGTCGCGAATGGAATGTTGGAACAGGCCGCAGTGGATGCGATTTTTCAGACCGTGGCGACTCCACTGACAGAAATCGCCGTAAAGCAAAAAGTCTTGACTGAAGTGGGAGGGCTAGCCTCGTATCTCACATCTACATTTGCCAATGCTTTCTCAGTGGATGAGTCAAAACTATTATCAGCTTTTCATTTGAAATTTTCTGAAGAAGAATTGACGCGGATAGTCACTGCAATGTTTACAAATAAAGAAGCTACACTCAAAAATAATTTGATTAGTCTCGGGTATCAAGATCTAGATAAACCATCTAGGATGTGGTTTTATTTTAATTCATTTGATGGAAAGACGAAATTTATTGAGTTCTTAGATGGATATAATAATATGAGAGAAGCGGCGGGCGAAGACGACAAGGTGATTTCCTATACTGACACAACTGGGATACTGATGTCCTCAGTAGAAACTATCGTGAATGCGGTGTCTTATGTATTAATCGCGTTTGTCTCCATATCACTCATCGTATCATCTATCATGATAGGCGTAATTACATATATTTCTGTATATGAGCGTACGAAAGAAATCGGTATCCTTAGAGCGATGGGGGCAAGCAAACGAAACATTTCGGAAATCTTTAACGCTGAGACCATTATCATAGGGCTACTGTCTGGTACGCTGGGTGTAGGCATTTCATACTTGTTAATCCCTATTATAAACCTAGTCCTACATCATTTTATCGGTGATATTCCTCTCTATGCATCTCTAGCACCATTAACTGCGTTGACGCTTATTATTATATCGGTAATTTTGACGTTGATTGGTGGCCTGATTCCAGCTGGAAAGGCGTCAAAGCGCGATCCAGTAGAAGCGCTAAGAAGCGAATAGGCTAGTAAATAATGGGGGAGGAGTAAATGTTGATTTAGAGACATTTTTAATAGTGGCTAGTAATTTTGATACTTGTGTAAATATAAAATGTTAAAAAAGTATTAAAAAGTGCTTGCGTTAATCATTCTACTTATGTATAATATATATTATATAAAGAGTGGAGGAAAATAGAAAATGTCTGAGGGTTTAACACCCGATGAAATTGAGGATTTTTACGCTGACACTATTAATCCTGTAGAGCCAGTAAAAATAAATCCCGAGAAAATAACAGTAAATGTGATGAGTGAAACTAGTTTTTCTGAGCCTATTTCTGTAGTAGTAAAAAATAGCGTGAATGAAGATGAGGCAAATACTACCGATATTGATAGTCTTGCCGCCTCGATAAAAGAAATGGAGATGCCAGTTGATTCTGTGCCGATAACAATGGCCATCGAGGAGACTTCAAGCCTGGCAGAAGAGTTTGCGACAGCACGAGCAGGCAAGAAAGCAAAGAAATCAAATCATGTTTTTCATGGTGCTTACCGCGTCTGGCGCAGAAGGTTGGGTACGGCGGCGGTTATACTAGTGAGCATATTTGCTTTGACGCTCGTAGGAATGAGAATTACAGGATTTCGCACATTTACTGTAATGTCCGGCTCTATGGAACCTGAGTATCCTGTCGGGGCAATGATCTATGTGAAACCAGTAGATTATAAGTCGTTAAAAGTAGGTGATGTGATTTCTTTCGTAGCGAATAATGATAAGACAGTAGTAACACACCGAATTGATGAGATAAAAGTAGATGAGAATGACAGCGAGGTTTGGCGTTTTAAAACGAAGGGCGACGCCAATAATACAGCTGATGCTGGACTCGTGCATTATAAAAATGTCATAGGAACGCCCATCATTGCAATACCGTATATTGGCTACTTGGCGCATAATATACAGCAACCGCCTGGCATATATATCGCACTAGTAGTGGGTACTCTCCTACTAGCGTGGACATTCCTGCCGGGAACGCTGGAAGGAAGGAGGAAAACTGCGAGAAACACGGCACTTTAGGTGAATTAGAAGCTTAGTGGAGTCTAACATCTAATTTGTACTTTTCAAAATAATTAGGGGAGAAAGGAGGTTGATGTACCGAAAGATTAGAATCACGGCGATTGCTATGGTCCTTGCAGTGATTTGCATTGCGAGCTCGTCTGGGACATTATCGTACTTTACAGACACGGATGATGCGGAAAATAATTTCGTAGTAGGGCGAGTGGCATCAAGTGTAAGCGTGTATAAAGACACAAACAAAACCGCATTCTCAGAAGCAGATTACGGTGGGAATAATCCATTAGTCCCAAAAAAGGAAATAGATTATTTCGTAGAGGCAGAAAACACGGGTAACATTGAAGCTTACCAAAGATTTCGTATCGTGATTCCAATTACCTTAAAAGATGTGATAAGTTTGAAACTTTACGGTAATCTGAGTAGCTGCGATGTAAAAGTCAATGACGTTTGTGAAAATGAAGACTACAAGGTTACTTATGATGATTCCGTGGAAGTGGAAAGCGTGCCAACTTATGCCGAATATTATATTGAGAGTAAAAATATTTTGGCAAAGGATGGTAAAACCGCAAATTGGCCGACATCAGCATTGTATATTGAGGAGAATGCAGAAAACATTGATTTATCCGAGCTAGCTTGCGGTGAGTCAAGCAATAACTGCACATTAGGAGTGAAAGTTTATTCAGACACTATTCAAACTTATGGATTTGATAATGTAAGTAGTGCCTTTGTAAACTTTACGGAAACATATTAATTTGTTTAATAAATAATAATAAAGGAGTTATTTATGAAAATCAACAAAAAAGCTGTCATCACTACCGGTGCTGTACTAGGCGTAGCGGCGCTAGTGGCTGGTGGAACGATTGCGTATTTTACTGACGAGGACAGTGCTACAAATAATTTCACCGTTGGCGATGTAGAAATCAAACTTTACGAATCGCAGCTCCATCGTCAAAACTCTGGACGTGCGGCAACATTTACAGCATTATCTTCTGATCCATATTACTGTGATTATAATACCAACCCAACAACTTACTTTGGCAATGCCAACTTAATTAAAGATTATAGCGGGGCTCGTTATTGTACTCCGGGCATGGCAGAGGACACATATAGCAATAATGCCGACGACATCACAGCCGTAAAGAATGGACATACAGCCGCCAATCGTAACTGGGGCTTTACGGATGACGTAATTAAGACTGACGCTAGTACGTATCAGGCCGATTACCTAGATAAGGCCGCTGCTGACATTGTGCCTGGTGAATGGATTCGTAAATTCTCTTATGTAGAAAATTTGAGTACTACTGAGCCTGCATATGTGGTGATTAGCTACAAGGTACCTACTAACGTGGCAGACTACGTAACGGCGAAGATTCCAGGTACCCCATATGAAGAGGATGTTGATCCGAACAAAGAAGGAATTCAGGGTTATTTCACTGCTCTTAATAAAGATACATCTGCCACGGAAGATCCATACACTGCATTTCCAGTGACTGCCAAGGGTGATATGGATAACTATACTGGCTATGTAGAAGATGGCTATCGTGTATATACCGCAGTAACAACTCAGCCAGTAAATGCAGGCGAGATGACTTTCTGGAGCCCAGTAAACACAGTAAAAATCAATGAAGATGTTGAAGAGGATACCGTTGATACGCTCAATCCTGGTGATTCGTTTGGGATTGTCGTGGATGTGAAAGCGATTCAGGCTAAGACATTTGACGATGCTGTTAAGGCGGCCAACAAACTTTAATAAAAATTAAAACGGAGAATAAGCATTATGCGTCCAAAAACTAAAACTCGCATCGGTGTAGTAGTATCGCTCGCGTTATTACTTACGATATGGGGAACAGTCGCTTATTATGTGGCGATTGAGACGGCGCATAATGCAATCTCCACGGGTGGGGTTGACATAGCATTATTTGAGTTAACAGACGAATACGACGAAGAAGGTAACCCCAAGTACTTTACTGACATAGGCAATGCAAGGCCAGGGGAAACTTATAGTAAGATTCCTTATGTAGAAAACCTTGATACTGGATCAGCATGGGTTCGTAGCGTACTGAAGGTCACGGTAACGACTGCGGATGGGGTGGTTCATGAAATTGATGATTGGTCGTCACTTATCAATATTGACTTCGACGACGAAAATTGGACTCTAAATGGTGGGTACTATTATTACCGTGCGGCGCTCGCAGCAGGAGCAAAGACGGAACCGATGTTTCGGTCTGTTACGATTCGTGAAGATTGGCCGGCGGAATATTTGAACTCTACGCTGACATTAAAAATTGATACTGAGGCAGTACAGTCGGCAAATAATGGTTCCTCAGCCACGGAAGCAACTGGCTGGGGAACTGGAGGGGAAATATAATGAAGAAATTTATTTTTGGATTGTTAGTGGCTTTCATGATTGGGGGATTATTAACAGTGAATATAGCTAGTGCCGCTGGCTCACATGTGCAATTTGTTGGTGGAGCAGAAAATTTTGTTTTTTATGATGATAGCGGTGATACGGATTTATTTGATGGACTACATGACGTGATGGCGGGAGATAAAAGAACGGAAACGATTACGATTCAAAACACTGCACATGATTATGATTATGTAAAAATCTATTTAGATTCTGTGGCGATTCCTGATGGTTCGGCGAACCCCGAGAGGTCTGTGACGGTTGCGGAGTTTTTGGCGAATTTTACCATGAATATTTGGCATGGGGATAATTTGATTTATAGTGGAGTAGCAGAAAATCTTGATACTTTTGTCTCAAATGTAGATCTAGGGACATATTATCCTGATGATAAAAGTACACTAACAGTAGAGCTCGTGGCACCAGAATCTTTGACTAACAGATTTGCCCATTGTTCTGCAAAGATGGATTGGACATTCTTGGCGGAGGCATACAAGGATGGGCAAGTAGTACCGATAAGTCCCGATACAGGATATTCGACTGGTGAGCGAACAGCAACTGTGGTTTTTTCGGTAGTTGGAGTGGTAGTGATTAGTGGAATTATGTTCGTATTCTGGAAAAAGAAAATAGCAAATAAAAAATAAATCCATAAACAGATAGGAGATAGAAGTAATATCTTTTGTAAAAAATGTGAGCGCTTGTGCTTGCATTTTTTTGGGTCGTTTAATACAATGATGGAAAAGAGGGTGGATAAGGAGGCGAATGGCGGAAGTTGATTCCACCCACAATATGTATATCTGGAAACCACGAACGAATAATTCTTTACATGAGAATAGACGAGGGATTAGGAGGAATTGGTCGAGGGTGGTAACCATTGCAGTGGTGGTATTAGCTATATCCGCCATGATACTAGTATTACTTAGAATTATCGGATTTCGGACATTTACTGTAATGTCTGGCTCGATGGAACCAGAGCTTCCTGTAGGGGCCTTGATTTACGTAAAGCCTGTTAATTATTATGATTTGAAAGTAGGTGATGTAATATCTTTTGTTGCCAACAAGGAAAATACCGTAGTAACACATCGAATAGTAGATATTGAAATCGACAATAATGATTCGAGTATTTGGAGATTTAAGACAAAGGGCGATGCGAATGCAGCCGCAGATGCTCAGGTAGTACATTGTCGAAATGTACTAGGTGTACCAATTATTACTATACCGCAAATAGGCTTTATTGCGCATTATTTACAGAGACCACCTGGAATATATATTGCGTTAGTAGTGGTGGGGCT
Organism: Candidatus Saccharimonadota bacterium; assembly: GCA_017512085.1. Taxonomy (GTDB): domain Bacteria; phylum Patescibacteriota; class Saccharimonadia; order Saccharimonadales; family Saccharimonadaceae; genus Nanosyncoccus. The sequence goes on along the minus strand of JAFWHD010000006.1, from coordinate 8,741 downwards.
ACTTCTCGCATGGACATTCCTGCCAGGACCATTACAAGGAAGGAGGCGGAAAATCGCAAAAGAAAATACAATTTAAGCAAGTAATTCATAGAGGAGAAAGGAGACAAATGCATAAAAGAATAAAAATAATGGTAGCATCCATTATAGCGATAGGGATGAGCATAGTAGGTTCCACTATGACAATCGCGTATTTTACCGATACAGACGAGCAGATCAATAATTTTGTGATTGGGAACGCTGCGACCGAGCTGAAAATCTATGACAATAATGGCGAATTAGATCCAAGTAGCTATGAACCATTAGAAGATGGGACGACAATTAATTTCCGTTTGAAAGCAGCAAATAACGGTAATATAAATGTTTATCAGCGCTTCCGTGTCGTATTACCAATAGCTCTACGAGACGCGGTAACATTAACTCTAGACAGCATGGGCGGATGTGATGTAAAAACCGTAGCCGGTAATACTTGCGAAAACGCAAATTATCTAGCCACTTATAGTCCGTCAGTTAATTCTACCTATGCGGAGTATTACATTATGAGCAAGGCAGTACTCTCCAAAAATGCAACTACCGCAGAATGGCCTACTGCACAAATAAATATTGCGGGCTTATCCGTAGTAGATAGGACACTACTAACCTGTGAGAATGGCAATAATAGCTGCGTGCTAGGGGTGAGAGCATATTCAGATGCGATACAGACTACTGGATTTGACAATGTAGTATCAGCCTTTCAGAGTTTTACCGAGGTGTATTAATAATTAATTTCATTGGCTAGTGACCAGGGTACCTATAATGTTTTTGTACTCTGTGACTAGATAAATAATAACAAAATAAAGGAGTTATAAGATGAATATCAACAAGAAAGTGGTGGCATCAACGGCGGCTGTGCTCGGCATAGCAGCAATTGTAGTTGGTGGGACGATTGCATACTTTACTGATAAAGATACGGCGACAAATACTTTTACGGTAGGTAATGTAGATATTACCCTCAATGAAAAAGATTTTAACGGAGTTGACATTGATCCGGACAATGTAGGTCAGCTAATGCCAGGTTGGGCTGATACGGCAGGCGTGGCGAAGAATGCGACCGTGACAGTAAAAGATGGTAGTTCGGATTCTTATGTCTGGGTAGAGCTACTAATCCCGGCGCCACTTTATCAATCTAAGACTGAGACCAACGAGAACAACAACGCTCTACACGTTAACCAATTCTTGGATTATTTGACTAAGTATAATGGTACGCTAAGTGGAAACGACAATGCGAAACAAATGCGAACACAAGGTGGCTATACGCCAGATTGGCAATGGAGTATCCTAAAGTATATCGACCAGGTGACTGTGCATGATGAACAGACTGGAGATGATATCGAATATGCTCGTCTTCGCACCACGCATAAAGATGTAGTAGTCGCAAGACAGACGACATCTCCAGCGTTTAGCCAATTCTACATGGATAATGATGTCTATTATGATCATACAAATCAGACTTACATGATTCCGGCAGATGGTAAAGCTACGACTACAACAAGCTGGGTACCATATACTGGGGACTGGAAAGTAATCGTGAATGCTTACGCTATCCAGGCGGCTGGCCTAACGAAGGATCAGAACCATGACGGAGTCGTGGATGTAAATGATGCGGTTCTGTATTATACGGATCGTAACTAATTGAACTAAAAAGTGGAGGATGATATTATGCGGATGAAAAAACAAGCAAGAGTAGGAATAGTGGCAGCGATGATGCTACTACTGACGGCGTGGGGCTCGTTAGCCTACTATGTGGCAAATGAAACAGCGCATAATGTCATCTCTACGGGTGGGCTTGATGTAGAATTAGTAGAATCAGCCATTAATGAAAACGGACGAATAATACCATTCCAGAACTTAAATAATTTACTGCCTGGCGAGACGGTAAGCAAAATACCACAAGTGCGAAATCTAGGCAAGTATTCAGCCTATATTAGAGCGAAAGTGCGGTCGGCAGCAACACTGGCGGATGGAACAAAAGTAGATGTGCCCGCAAACCTAGTCGGCGTAAATTATGATCAAGCGAATTGGAAACATGACGAAGATGGATACTTCTACTACAATGAAGCACTGAAAGAAGCAGAGCTTTCCAAAGAGTTATTTGACACGGTGACGATAGCGCCCGAACTAGGTAACATATATAAAGATGCGACTTTCGCCATAACTGTCTCGGTTGAAGCAGTACAAGCAGCAAATAATGGCACAAGTGCAATAACGGCAACAGGTTGGCCCGAGGAGTAAATGATGAAATATTTGAAAACTATAGCTTTACTATTCAGTCTAGCCTGCGGAGTGATGCTCGTAAGCCCGACTTATGCTTCCTCCAAAGTGCAATTTGAAGGAGGCGCAGAAGACTTTGTCTTTTATCCAGATGGTAAATGGACGGAAGCTGATTTATTTGGTGGCCTGCAAGGAGTGATGCCAGGTGATGTGCGTACAGAAGTGATAGAAGTGCGAAATACAGCAAATGAATATAACTATGTGAAGATTTATTTAAGAGCCATACCACATGATGTAAACAATCCAATTAGTGAAAAAGTGGCGGAAAACGGTGAGACTATCGCTACGATGACTGATTTCTTGTCGCAGCTAGAAATGACGGTAAAAAATGGAGAGCAGGTGATATCAGTAGGCCCAGCTTCAAGACAGGAAGGATTAGCTAACAATGTATTGCTTGGTAGCTTTCAAAAAAATAGCAATACACATTTGACGGTGAGCGTCAAAGTACCGAATGAATTGGACAATAAATACCAATACCGAGCGGGTGAAGTGGACTGGGTTTTTACAGTTGAAGGTGTTACAGAAGCTGGTGCGCCAGATACAGGAGTGGGACACGAGACGGAAATAACGATTGCTGGCATATTGACAACATCGCTTGCTTTTGCCATTCTGGGATGTGGATATTATATATATCGTCATACTCGTCGCAAATAGCGTTAACCTCTTGAATAATGTGTAGAGTGGTGGCATAATAGATAGTATGGAACATAGTGAGCGGGACGAGGAGGTAAGAGACGTAGCGAAATCGGGGGGCGACGTTGTAGTTGATGATGACAAGGTTACAAAGAGTGAGTCGGGGGGCGATGCGCTAAAGAATGATTCGCTTGTTTTTATGGAAGTAGAACCAAGACAACCAGAAAAAGAAGAAACGGAAGATGCGACAAATGTCCATGACGATACTGAACAGAATGCCACAAAACCAGCTCAGAATAACGATTTAGTAGATGACAATACCGAGGAAGAGCGGGAAGAGGCAGAGAGACGAGAGCGAAGCGAGGAGGTAAAAGCATGGCTGAGTGGTGAAGAATATTCACAGTTAGAAAAACCAAAATCACTCGCGAAGAAGAAAGTACGAGTAAAGAAAGAGATTTTCCGTGGAAATCTCAGTATAAAAAAGAAGCGTAGCGAACAGAAAAATGGTAGCTTAGAAAAAATGACTGCGCATGAGCTAGTTGGAAATTTTGAAAAAATTTTGAACACATCCGAGTCTAAAATAAATGAAATTCAAAATATCCTAAACGACCACGAAAATGACAAAAAAGAAAACGAAATTTTACTTGATATTGCGTGTCGTGGTGAAATAGATAATGATTTCAAAAATTTTCTCAAAAAACATTATGATAATAAAAATGATTCACGTATCATTAAAAACATAAAAGAAAGCGTGGAACTAATAAACACTACTACTAGACTTGAAGATTTATTATACAATTCTATCAAAGGACAGTTAAAAACAAGGCTGTTAGTCACCCAATTTGCGATAGATTTTACGAAAGAAAATTTTCAGGATGAGGAATTGGTTGATCTAAAAATAGTAGATGCTAAAATACGTGATGATAAGCAACTGAGGAATTTTTATGATACGATGACGGCTTTGTCGTATCATGGTTTAATGACGGAGTTAGCACTTAGAATTGCAATAGCATCAGTAACTTTAAAAAGTTTTCGTATTTATAAGGAACTATTACTAGACTACCCGATTGACTATACGAGATATAAAGATAATGATGAGAAAATCTTGAACTCTTACACGATGATATTTAATAACATTTTTTCGGAACTTATTATTGCACATGACGATGATTGTCCTAACGATGCAGATGACAACTTAAAGGCCGCTTATCAATTAAATAATGAAACGGCGGATTTTTACGAAAAGATTAAAGAGTCAGTAACAATAATTGCAGATGGAATGAATGGACTAAAAGATTTTTTGAGTGAAAAAGAAAATTATACGGAAGAAAAACGGGAGAACTTACTGGAATCCGTGGGAGCATTAACGAATGCGAGCGAAGAATTTGAAAAGGAAATAAAAAAAGATTTACAGCTAGGTACCCCAACGATACGAGAGCTAAGAAATTGTTTTAGGACTGATACGGAAACTGTAATGAGTGAAACCATAGATATGAATAATAACATTCCGCCAAAGCTACTAACTATGCTGAGCTTACAGAGGACGCAAGTGTTTGATTTAATTAGAATCTACAATGAAGCAAAAAATCAAAAAAAGGATTTGCTCTGGAGGGCACTTGAAGCAAAGGAAAAATATTTGCTAGAAATACAAGCCATAAATACGGCGTTAGTAAATATCTATCAACTTGAACAGGAACGACGGACTCTAATAACTACCGCATCGCCCAATCTTAACAGAGAAATTGTAGAAAAGTATTACCGAAAGTGCACTGGGTATTTTGAAATAATTTTTAGAAATTTGACTTCTGTAACCACGTACATATATAATGCACTACAACATCAATTGACCGACATTGCGGCTGATGGTCCTGATGGAGAGCTAGTACACACATTAGATTATATATGCGAAGCATTAAAGGTAATCTGTCGTCGTTTTATGGATGAACATTATGCGGATTTGATGATTTTTGTTTATCGAAAAATCTTTCAGGAACCCGAGAACGAAGATTATTTATATTTTGCAGAAGTAGAAAAACAAATCACGGAAATAGTGCGAAAATATTGGCCAGCAACTTTAATGCCCGAGATGTCTGGAACAAGTGAAGCCATGATTAGAGCGAATGAAATTCTAGGTAAATACAACGGGTTAAATGTGCAGCCCAGCGAAATGCGCGAAGCGATGACGGCAGAAGAAAAGAAGGAAGTTGCGTCTATCATAAATGAAGTACGCACGAATGTGGGGCATTTTATGAGCTGGCATACGGAAAATGGAATTGGATCGCTTTATAGCCTGTATGATTTTACAATTTATAGTCCGGAATCTTTAATCAAGCGAGCAAATCCTAATGAATTGGCAGTATCATATTTGACTACTTCAGCAGATAATGCCCAAGGAACGAAACTATTGACCGAAGAAACAAAAATTGAAAAAGAGCTGCGAAAATTGACAAGAACAGACAGTGTGATATATATACGTCTCAATGAATGCGCAGATAGTTATCTCGTAGTATTAAAAATGTTCCGACAATTTTATACACTTTTCAATCAACGGAATGTGGCTGCTCTAGAAAAAATTCGTAGCCAAAAAGACAATAAAAAGTTTGATAAAAAAGAATTAATTTGCGGAAAGGATATGGCTCCACAAATAAAAAATGTATTGGTGAATTTCGTACGGAGTTATGTAAGGTTTAGCAAGCAATTTATTCTACTAGTAAAAGAATACGATAATGCCATTAAAGATTTTTATCAGGATTTACCAAAGTATGAGAAAGACGTTTTGGCGAGCCTAGAATATGTGGGAACGTTTATTCCTAATATACAAAAAACACTCACAAGCATACGTTCTGCATTGGTGATTATTCAAGACGATCAGGACGCGATGATTGCTAAATACATGAAAACGCTACTTGCGGGTATTGAGAAATGTTGGGTGGGTGATATAGACACTGAAACGGTGGCAATTGTTTCAAGAAATTTGAACATCGTAGCGGGGAAATTAGGAAAGGAAAATAGCATCACACAGGCCGAAGCGAAAGGGCTACTCATAGCATTGCAGTATAATATAGAGCCACTAGAAAAATGGGTGGACGAGAAGGAAAAGGTCAGTCATCAGTCCAAATGATTTGATAATCATTATCAGTGGAAGATTCTGTCGCTTGATATAGACAATCAACGGTAAGAGATTTGAATGGAGCAAATTGAGCGGCGCGATCACTTTTGGTCATAAATGGGCGAGATGGATCATGGTAGTGCGGCAAATCAATAATGTCTTCGTAATTAGTATTGCTCATGCACGATGACCTCCGATTTCTTGGTTTCTTTTTTTCATTGTGGCGCCAGGCTCAAAATTAAATCCTCTCAGTAAGGCATTCTTACCATAGCGGTGTTGAATTTTAAGGATTGCCTCGTCGCGACGAGCATGACGTGCTAGCTCGGATTCAGTTTTCTCATAGTCGGTAAATAAGTCGAGTTGTTTTGGCTGGGTTTTTATTTTATAACTAGGTATTATATGGGTTGCAACGATATAAATCCGACGGAATTTATCTTGTGGGCTCGCAATTTGGTGATATAATTTGGAGGCGTATTGTAATATTATATCGCTAGAATTAGTAAAATCTCCCAACCTAATTGAACCGTGAGTGAGTGCGTGTTTTTCGCCTACAAGTGTTAGGATGAGTTGGTCAGTGAGGATACGTTTATCCAGCAATTTGAGAGCCAGAGCATTAGCCATCTCGTTTACAATGGTAAGTGTCTCAGTGAAATCATATGGCCGAGCAAGGACTTGGCCGCTACTAATGGAATGATTATTGGAGCGGTAGGATTTAATGTCTAGCATTTCAACTGGCTCATATCCCCACGCGTGGTCTATCAGGAGCTCAGCATTAACGCCAAACTCGGAATATAAATTATCTGAACCTGTTAAGGAGTAGCGAGCGAGGTCGCCCATAGTATATATACCGAGATGTTGGAGACGACGCGAGATACCATTGCCGATACGCCAAAAATCAGCAAGAGAGCGATGACCCCAAAGTGTCTTACGGTAAGTATATTCATCTAATTCGGCAATACGGACATCGTCCTCATCGGGTGGTTGATGTTTTGCTAAGATATCCATAGCGATTTTTGCCAGGTAAAGATTGGTGCCGATACCAGCTGTAGCAGTAATGCCAGTTTGGCAATATACTTCTCTTATCATTTTTTTCGCTAACTCGTGCGGCGACATATGATATGTATCTAAATACGGAGTAATGTCAATAAAGACCTCATCAATAGAATAAATATGAATATCCTCCGAAGCAACAAATTGATTATAAATACTGACGATTTTTTGGCTGATATCTACGTATAATTGCATCCTAGGGCGCGCAATCAAAAAATCGCCTTTATTGTATTTACTAGTGGCGACATGGGTGATGATTTCGTCGCCGGTCTGATCATAGGTTGTTTCTTGTCGTAGCTTTACCTTGCCAAAACATTTTATCACTTCAAAAAGTCGGGCGCGACCAGAAAGACCAAGAGATTTTAAGGCTGGTGAAATGGCTAGACAAATAGTTTTTTCGGTGCGAGTAGCATCGGCTACCACCAGACGTGCAGTAAGCGGATCTAGGCCACGAGCCACACATTCTACTGAGGCGTAAAACGATTTTAGGTCTATAGCAAGATATGTTTTAGTGGTCATAAGTAAATTATAACACTTAAAACTTTAAACTATGACTAGCCGGTTTTCAAAACTAATACCAGAATTTCTTTGGTAATTCGTCGGCGATGCGTTTCAAAAAGTCCCAATCAAAACCATCGAGTATTTCGGGATGAGGAGTGGTGAAGTATTTTTTACGAATATAGCTAGCAGTCATACACTTACCGGGGATGAGCTGATAGGATTTGTGAAAATTAAGCCCGCGCTTATAGCCCTGCGGTGGGAGAACAGCTAGTGGCAGAAAATCACAGTTTATCTCGGGATCGGAAAGAAGCCTCAAAGCAAGGACAGACATGGTAGGAATGATAGACTCTGTTTTATTATATTCGGCTGCATTTTTAAATACTGTAGTCTGGCGGGTGGCGGAAGGAGCAACGAAGATAACACCGCCCTTCTTAATGGCTGCATCAGAGAGATTTGTGTAAATGTCGCGGAAATCTTTTTTTAATCTCTTGCCAGCGTTATAGCGGACTGTCCCCTCTACGAGATCCATTTTACGCCAGGTGGAAGGAGTAATAGTCGGGGTGAGGATGATGCCGAGACGCTCAATGCGATCGGAATTAGGGGCGAGTGATTCATACCACGGGAGATTGACGGGGAAATACATGGGTTTATCTCCCATAATGTCTATTTTCATGGTGAGTATGCGAGCAATCTCACCGAGGCTAGGATGGTTAAAACCAACTACTAGGCCGCGATCGCTATCCTTTGGCATACCATCATAGGAGCCAGGAGTGAGGCGCGATAAAGTCTTTACTAGCTTGCGACGAGCGGCTTGATTATGTTTTTCAATGTCATGCTTCGGGCCAGTGGTGCTAAAGAAATAGTTTATAGCCGTATTGCAAGCTCTGCCGACTGGTATCATTTCTTTGCGGAGGTTCTCAGAGCCTAGAGTAGTAAGAAGGGAATAATTATCATATTTAATTTTATTTATAATCTCCTCAGCGGAGAGGTCGGCCAGTTCAATATCTGAAAAAGTTTTTTTCTTACCCATATATATATTATAGCATTTTTTGGGAAAATGTGATACAATAATAGTACTTAGGGTAGGACTCTAAGATGTTCTTGTCGGGGTTTCCCGATATGATACTGGGGTGTCGCCAAG
>JAFWHD010000005.1 GCA_017512085.1 Candidatus Saccharimonadota bacterium | reverse complement strand
GGTGTGATATTTTACTATATATATTATATATAGTAGCTCCCAGACTTGCTTGTTTAATTTTTCTTCCACTCATCGCGAGGTCCTTTCGTATTATGTTGACTTTTCCTCGCGAGCCACATATATCTACAAAAATGGCACCACGAGGGTGCAACAGCTTTATAATTCATACTAAGTTTAGCTTAATAAGAATTTAGGCTTTCCTCTTGGTGCCATTTTTCTCATTAAACTAAACAATGTATAAAATACTTAGTATTATATAAAATATAAAGCTGTTGCAATATAAGTATAACACATAAAATGATGATTGTGGGGGGAAAAATACTATTTTTTATAAAAATATGCCGATGGGGAATTGAAATCTTCACTATTTTCGTGATATATGTTATAATAAAGATACGCACGCGTGGTGGAATTGGTAGACACGCTACCTTGAGGTGGTAGTGGCCACACTAACGGCTGTGCTGGTTCAAGTCCAGTCGCGTGCACCAAACAAATCCCTTCGGGATTTTTTTGTTACACGCGGAATGTCGGCTAATTCTCTTGATTAAGTTCGTTAAACTTTTCCTGCATGGTGGGGTTGCCGCGGGTGAGGCGTTTAATCGTGAGGTCGCTGGCCTTATTATTAGCGAGGCGAAGATTATCTTCGGAACGAAGGAGATTCTCCTTGGTCTTATTCAAATGATCAATGGTTTTGTCAATTTCTTCAATCGCGGTCTTAAACTTGCGACTGGCTAGCTCGTAGTTACGCGCGAAGCCTTCTTTGAACGCTTCAATATTTTCCTCAAAATGTGAAATGTCAATGTTTTGGTTCTTGACGATGGCGAGCTCCTGTTTGTATTTCAGTGAATTCATAGCGGCATTACGAAGCAGAGTAATCATAGGTATGAAAAACTGCGGACGAATGACATACATCTTTGGGTAGCGGTGCGACATATCAACGATACCGGAATTATAATATTCATTATCCGCCTCAAGTAGGGAAACAAGCACGGCATATTCACACTTTTTCTCGTTACGATCTTTGTCTAGCTCCTTTAAGAAATCCTCGTTTTTATGCTTCGTGGCCGTGGTCTCGTTTTCATTTTTCATTTCAAACATGATTGAGACTATTTCGGTACCGTTTTCGTCCTTTTCGCGGAAAATATAATCACCCTTACTACCAGACTTAGAGACTTCATTATCCTTTTCAAAATACGCATGTTGGAAGCCAGTGGCGCGGAGTTTATTAAACTCAGTCTCGCAATGTTGCTCCAGAGTCTCGCCAACCATCTTTGTAGAAAGTTTTGATTTTAATTCCTTCAGGCGCTCAATTTCTTCATTTTTGAGCTGGAGAGCGCTTTCATATTTATCTCGCATAGACTGCTCACGAATCTTTACCTCGGTGTCTTTGGACTTCAGATCATTTTTTAACTGATCCAGCTCACGTTCCATAGAATTACGCTCCTTATCGGCAGAGGCAAGCGCCTGTGAGACGGCGAGCTGTTTTTCCGTAGCGGAGCTCTTTACTGCGTTTTCTAGTCGTAGGATTTCCTGGTCTTTCTTCGCGATTTCGTCGGTATATTTCTCAGCCTCGGTTCGCGCTGCTAGTATTTTTTCTGTTTCCGTGTTTTCTAGTTTACTTTTTAATTCTTGGATTTGCTGGTCACGCACGCTTACCTCGTTTTGCATTTTTGTGGCCACATCGCGACGCGTGATTTCGAGGTCTTTTTCAAATTTGTCTCGCTCGTCTTTTAGTTTTGACTCTAACTCCTTATGAAACTCCGCATCGTGGACTTGCCGCTGGATGTCGGCATAACTAGCCTCGTCAATTTGGAATACTTTACCGCAATGAGGACATTTGATTTCGTGCATGATTGCTCCTTTTTCTTATTATAACAAATTAATAATTATCATACCAACCTTCATCATAGGCATCATCTAGGATGTCTTGGCAGGTCTGGTCGCAGTCGTCGTCGTAATATACACTTTCACCATAATCGCCAAATTGCTGATCGTAGAGGCCTTTCGCGTAGGCGTCTAACTCCAAATCATCCCAGCAACGACCAGATTCATAGTGGACACAAGAACTAGCGGATGGGGAATGGGGAACACTAGGAGACTGAGTATTATTAGTGGATGGCGAGTTACTGTTTTGACTACCAGAATCATTAGTATTCTTAGTGTCGCCACTAGATCCACTCTCTGCATTGCTGGATGTATCCGTCTTTGGCTTTACGATTACTTTTACCTTTGTTCGGCTCTCGCCGGTAGAGTTTTTGGCGACAATCTCGTATTCACCGCCATTTTCTACCTTTGCCATTTTGTGACAAAAATTCTCGTCACCCGAGCAATTATTCTCCACCTTTTCGCCATTTACGGTTACGGTCAAATTTGCCCTGTACTCCGTAGCGGTCTTTGGGCTAACTCGGATATAGACCTTTGGCAAGCTCGTACTCGTAACCACAAGCCCATCCATAGTCCATGTAGGCTTTGTCTCAAAAATGTGCTCATTCACACCTATCTCAGGTATCGCCGCCCGCCATAATAAATCTGGTAGCCATTTGAACAGCAAAAAACACGAGAGTATGATTACCCCTAGCCATCCCCAGATACCTAATTCATTTTTGATCTGACTCATGAGTGAGCCACCTCCTAATAATATCTATATTACTATTATATCATATATATTATAATTAGTCAAGGAAACACGAATGGGGAGCTGTCTGTATGGGTTATAGTGTCTAGATTAGCTTCTTTACTTCCGCTTCGATTAACTCGGGCTGGTCGGTGGGGCCGAAGCGATGAACGATGTTGCCGTCACGGTCAACGAGGAATTTGGTAAAGTTCCATTTGATGAAGCCTTTTTCTTTGCTAACACCTGGCATTTTGGAAATAGCGGTCATGGCGACGCGGTTTTTCATGCCAGTGGGCTTCGGATCATCTGGTTGCTCAGTCTTGAGAAAAACATAAAGTGGATCGGCCTGATCGCCATTAACCTCAATTTTCTCTAATTGGTCAAATTGCGTGTCGTATTTTAGTTGACAAAAATTATGAATCTCCTCAATCGTGCCCGGAGCTTGGCTACCGAATTGATTACATGGGAAATCCAAAATCTCAAAACCCTGGTCATGGTAGGTTTCGTAAAGTTTTTCCAGACCTTCATACTGCGGGGTAAAACCACAACCCGTAGCGGTATTCACAATCAGCAACACTTTACCTTTTAAATCGCTAAGTGGTAAATCTTTTCCTTCTCGCGTTTTTACGGTGAAATCATAAATCGTGGCCATATTATCTCCTAGTTATATTATATATATTATATAATATATAGGCGTATTTAGAGCGAAATAAATTTGGCTAAGACAAAGATAAGCGCACTGGCAAGAACAACACTGGCACCAGTGGGAAGATTTAGAAGGTAGGAAAAAATCAAACCAATGAAAAATGAAAGGGCGGCAATAACAATAGACCAAATAGTGAGCCCCTTAAAACTTTTTGCTAAATACTTTGCCGAAATATTAGGGAAGACGATGAGGCTGGAAACTAATAGGACACCCAATAATTTCATACCTAGCACGATGACAACCGAGGAGAGAATGGCAAAAAACACGTTAAAAGCCTTCGTCCTAATGCCGATTGCGCGAGCAAAAGTCTCGTCAATGGTGAGGACGAAGATTTGTTTGCGAAATTTAGCGAAGAAAATGACAACTATAGTCAGGAGGAGTAAACTTAGAATTAGGTTTTCATTAGAGATAGCTAGAATACTACCAAACATATAGCCATTTATGTCAATATTAGTGCCAGAAAGGGAAACAGCTACCACACCGATCGCTAACGCTACGGCGGAAAGCATCGCAATGGCGCTGTCACCGTTTACCCGATGTCGCTCGTTGAGACTGAGAAGAAATATTGAAGCCACCACGGAGACTGGAATCGCGAACCAGAGCGGAGCAATTCCCAGAGCGACCGCAACCGCCATGGCACCGAAACTAACGTGCGACAGACCGTCACCAATCATGGAATTGCGCCTGAGCACGAGGCTAGTGCCGAGAAGAGCCGCCGAGATGGCAATCGCGAGTCCTGCAATGAGGGCCTTCCACATAAAAGCATACTCAAACATGGTGATTCTCCCGGTGGACTTTTTTGATATACTGACTGGTCGGACCAAAGAAATAATCGTCTCCTAGAAGCGCCAAAGTCTTATCTCCAACGAGGCTGGAATGGTCAAGATCGTGAGTAATCATGATGATAGCAATACCTTTTTCATTTAGCTTACGAAGGTCTAGGTATAGTTTTTCCCGCGAAGTGCTGTCTAGATTATTGTATGGTTCATCCAAAATGAGAAGACGGCTAGTAGCCACTACGGCGCGAGCGAGAAGCGTGCGTTGTTTTTGGCCGCCAGAAAGTTGGGAAAATTTGGTGTTTTGATATTTCGTGAGATTAAACTGCCTAATAACTTCTTCTATGTCGGCTTTACCGCGGTGATTGGTCAAAGTGCCAGATTCAACGATTTCGTAAACTGTCGCGGGAAAATCCTCGGCGAGTTTACTAGTCTGTGGCATATAGCCTATTTCGGTCTTTTCTAGTTTTACTTTTAGCTCGCCTGATATTTTAGGAATGAGGCCGAGGATGGTGAGGATGAGCGTCGTCTTGCCACTACCGTTGGAGCCAACCACACAAATAAAATCATGATCACTGACAGTAAAATCTAGGTGACTATGGATGATGTCCTTATTATAGCCAATTTGAAGATTTTTTGCCTCAATGATTTGCATTAGTTTAATGCCTCCTCTAGAAGTAAGTAATTATTTTCCATAATATCCAGAAAACTTGCGCCACGGTCAAAATTCTCTGGTGAGACATTATGAATGGTATTAAACTCTAAGACTTTCGCACCAGTTTCTTTCGCGATAGTCTCAGCGATATTGCCTGAGCTTAACTCTATTTTAAAGACAATTGGGATGCTTTGTGATTTTACCGTATCAATGAGGTGAGCGATGGTCTGAGGGCTGGCTTCGGTCTCCTCGGCACAGCCAGGGAAGGCCGCGTAATAGCTAAGGCCCATTTCATCGGCGAAATAGCGGAGAGGGAATTTGTTGCCAAAGACAATGGTTTTTCGTTTCGCAGACGCAATCATATTTTGATATTTTTCTTTTAGCGCGTTCGCACGAGTTTGAAATTCCTCTGCATTATGTTTTAGTCTTTCTCTATACTCTGGATTTTCACTAGCAAGCGCGTCCAAAATTGCCGAAACAATCTTTGTAGCATTAGTGAAACTAGTCCAGACATGTTCGTCGTATTCATGCTCGTCGTCGCCTATAGAGTCCGATGCGTGGTCCTCATGGCTCTCGCTAGGCTCATGATTATCATGGTGGGATGCTTCGCTACCTGGAGGAGTTTCTTCTAAGACTGGAGAAACAGCCGATAGCATACTAAGCGATTTCACATTAGTAGTCGCGATAATCTCGTTCGCCCATTTATCACTCTCGCCGCCGCCATAGATGAAAAGATTTGAGTCGGCGATTTTTCTAATATCACTCGGCGTGGGCTCGTAAGTGTGCAAATCAACTCCTGGCGGTAAAAGCATCTCTACCGATACGCCATCAATATCACGAGTAACAATGCGAGTAAAATCATAGGCGGGGAAATTCGTTGTGACGATACTGAGTTTATGATGGAAACTATTTTTATTAATGCCAAACCAAACCGCCACCATTACTATTGCGAGAAGAATGAATGCCGAGAGGCAAATTTTGATGGTTCTATTCATAATAATTGTATATATAATACCACAAGATAGGTGAGTTGAAAAATGCTTCTAGTTAGTCGGGGCTGATTTATACAAAAGCAAAACACTCGTGCTTTGATTTTTCTGGAAAATCTGGTATAATAATAGCGTAGATTAGGGCTTTCGGAGGAGGGAGCAATCGTCTAGTACATTGAAAAGGAGGGCTATGATGATTTTTACAGTAAGTAAGTTTGGTTACATAGTATGTCTGGCGACTTTTGCCATTATTGCGTACAATTTTTTCAATTTAAAAAGACACGATGAAGGCACACCGGAAATGGTGGAACGTGCAGCGGTCATAAGATCCGGCTCCAAGACATTCTTGCGTGAAGTATATAAAGTACTGGCGGTAGTAATAGTAGCGCTGGCACTTGGATATACAATGATACAGGAAACTTGGGCAGGAGTATGTCTGCTGTTTGGGGCCGTATTAGTGCTCATAGCGGAAGAAATCGGTATGCGCGCGGGAACTTATGGCAATGTTCGCGCTACAAACGCAGCACGAGTCACGAAGGCACTGAGCCGGACTATCCGGATCGCCACATTAGGTGGTAGTGTTAGCGGATTTTCAATAGCATTTGGTTTGTTTGGTTTTATAACATTGGCACTGATTTGTTGGATGCAGGGGCCATTAAATACTGCTAGTGGATTAATGACACCTACAGCCGTCAATAGTGTTATGGGGGCACGACTTACGGCCTACTCGCTCGGATTCTCAATTGTGGCTATCTTTAACCGCGTAGCCGGCGGTACTTACACTAAATCAGCCGATATTGGTAATGATAAAGTCAGTAAGGGTGAATTTGGGCTTGAGGAAGATGATCCAAGGAATGTGTGTTCCATCGCCGATTTGGTTGGTGATTGCGTCAATGATTTGGCAGGCAATCTAACGGATTTAGGCGAAAGCTACGTGGCAACATTGATGTCTTCTGGTGTAATAGCGGTCCAGACTTTCTCTTATGAATTAGGGCTACTAGAGAGGGCTTTATCATTCCCGATAGTGCTAGCACTGGGGGGACTGATTAGCTCGGTCATCAGTATCATGTATGTGATTTTGAAAAACCGTAGGCACTATAAGTGGATACCACTTCCAGAAGCCGAAGAAGCGATGAATAGCGGTGTCATCGGCGAAGATGTGGCAAAAGCACTGAAAGAAAATGTCACGAGAGATGGAAAACACGGTAAGGAGCTACGGGTGGAATATTCACTTGAAGTGGATGATCCAGAAGCGGAGCTGACGAAAGCCACCATCATGGCAGCAATTATGACGGTAGTGCTTGGGCTCATTGGTTGCTATTTAATATTTGGCAAAATGGAAATTGCCGAGTTTAAATGGGGCTGGGCATCGCCAATGATTGCGGCAATCTTTGGAATTATTAGCTCGGTAGCGGTAGGGTTACTTACTGGTGTATATACCGACACGAAGCATAAGTATGTCCGGAGGATAGCCGAAATGGCAAAGAGCGGACCTTCGTCTGTCATATCGGAAGGTCTGGCCCTTGGTGAGGCGTCCGCCTTTTGGCCTATGTTGCTGATTGGGATATCAATCTATCTTGCGTTTAGAGCTTGTGGATTTTATGGTATCGCCATAGCAGCGGTCGGCGTCCTTTCGTTCGTCGCTGAGACTGTATCCATAGACGCGTTTGGACCAATAGCAGACAATGCCGGTGGCATCGCGGAAGGCTGTGGACTAGAATCAGAGGTTCGTGAAATAACCGACAAATGTGATGCCGCTGGTAATACTACGGCAGCTGTCGGTAAGGGTAATGCCATAGGTGGTGCATCTTATTCAACCATCTCAATGTTTATGGCTTTCATCGTTGTGGTGCCATCTTTCAATCTAAACGAACCAGATACATTCGTGAAACTGGTTTGTGGCATGATTTTTGGCGTGGCAGTAGTAATGAAATTCTTATCACTGCTGGGTGGCAATACACTAGCAGCAGCCGACAAGCTAACCAAGGAAGCTGAAAGACAATTAAGAATTCCTGGGGTACTTGAGGGGACCGTAAAGCCAGATTATAATGCGGCTGTACGATTAGCATCAGAAAATGCACTGCATTACATGACGGTGCCGTCACTACTCTCAGTTGTATCGCCAATTATAGTTGGATCCTTGATGGGTCCTGGTGCCCAGCTAGGATTACTAATGGGTGCTACCGGTATAGCAATCGGTCAAGCATTCCTGAATGGCAATGCCGGTGGCGCCTATGACAACGCCAAAAAGATGATAGAAATGGGGATGATAGAAGGAGCCGAGCGCCACAGTCCTGCGCATCTTGCCGCTATCACTGGCGACATGGTGGGTGACATTATGAAAGATGTGAAAGGCGTATGTTGTGATATATGTATCAAAATCATGGCAGTAGTGTCGGTGGCTACCGGTCTTTTATTCTATTATCATCATCTACTGTAAGCCCTTAATCACTAGTCGACTATCGCTCTGACCCAACTCCCTCCGAGAGCGAAAAGGTGCGACTAATGTAAGTTCTTTACAAAACCCCGTGCGAATCTGCACGGGGTTATTTTTTGAAAAAAGTTTTATTATTTTGGTTTTTATGTGTTATAATGGTGGAAAGTAGAGGAGGTAAATGAAGAAGAGGATTATAAAAACTGCGTTGGCTGTGATAATGCTCCTAGGTGTGGGCGTGATTTTTGTGGGCGGTGCGCATGCAGAAGGCGAAGAAAATGCGTCGGGCAATAATGAGGTACAGGCGAGCTTAACTCTAAGTCCAGTAAGTAAGACATTGCAGATTAGCTCAAATTCAGTCTATGATGATACGATTACGGTAACGAATGACAGCGAACAGGTGACGACCGTGGCCATCTACCCGAAGCCTTATTCGTATGTTTATTCGGAGCAGGATGACGACTATAAGCTAGGATTTAGTCATGAGAATACTTATACACAGATTTCACGGTGGATTACTGTGGCGGATGCTGCGGGGAATTATGTTTCGCAGACAAATTATGATTTACAGCCACACGAAAGTAAGACTATCAGCTACAAGATTACCACACCGGATGGCATACCAGCGGGCGGCCAGTATGCGGTGATTTTTGTGCAGACAGTATCAAAAAAGACTGAGGGGAGTGGAATAAATACCGAGGCGAGTGCAGGTATGGTAATCTATGGCCACTCAACTGAGGGGGAGACTATTACCTCATCAAGTTTTCGTGATGTCTCAATCGAGCGTGGTGTAGTAACTGGCATGGATGAGAATGGCAAGAATATTGTGCGGGATAATTTTTACGGAACTGCGAAAGTAAAAAATGAGGGGAATACAGATTTCTATGCTAGGGGCATATTAAAGGCTACCCCGATTATTGGCTTTTCTTCTTATGAGACACCAGGGAATGAGGGGACAGTCTCCATTATCCCTGAGTCAGAGAGAGTGGTGGCCGACGAGTGGGAAGATAGGCCGGATTTTGGCATTTATAATATTTCGTGGACGGTAATCGCAGGCGAACATACAGAGTCAATCGAGCGAGTAGTATTACTAATTTCACCACTTTCTGGATTTTTGATAATTTTGTGCTTGACATTAATAATCATAGGCATTATAATGCTAGTTAAGAAGCGTAAAGAACGCCGCTCAAGACTAGCTATATAAATATAGCGCGCGAGGCTAAGTCTAGAGTAAGGTTAGTACTTATTAATCGAAACAAAAATATCAAACAAAAGAGAGTGCAGAGTTATGAAAAGTAAAACTAAAAGAGTGGTTGGCTTCTGCGGGCTGTTTGGAGTGGCAGCGGTGACAACCATAGCGGCTACTATGCCCGCACCGGGGGTATCAGCTATTGATCCGGTATCGGTTTCCGATGAGATATCGGTTCGAGTAGTATCGGACACACCGGACGTATCCGTGGATGGACTAAAGGATGGTAGCGAGAGAGTAAATCCAGTCTTGGATTTTAATGTTAATTATTCGGCTGGAGTAGATACTGTATTAGTGAAGGTTACTTATACAGATGAAGACGGCGATACTCACGAAAAAATTATAGATTCGTTCACACCAGATTATACAGAGGGCGTGAGACCTGAAAATGTAAATCTACGAGGTATGGTGGCGGATGATGGAACGCCATTTGGGTATGGTAGCTATTTACTGGATGTTATTGGAACTGGATTCGGCGGTGTGACTGATGAGGAAAAGATAGAATTCAGTTATCTGTCCACGATAATTACTGAGACAGGAGCGGATACACTGGGTAATATTATTACGCAGATTGAGTCTGATGGAGCTCCTGATGGTCCGGTGGTAGAGACGGAAATAAACGTGTACGATAGCGATGGAAATCTGGTTTATGGCCCAATAACAGTACCAGCAAGCGGTGATGGTTCGCCAGTGGAGATAAAGATACCATTCGCAGAACTGGGACTACCAAGTGGAGATTATACAGTAGTGGGTCAAGGTAAGGACTTGGATGGAAATAATGTAGGTGACGCATATCGTTATACGGTAAATTACACCGAGAAAAATATAACTGTGGATGAATATGGTGATGTCTATGTGGATGTGAATTTTCCAGAGGGTGCATCAACAGCAATAATCCGAGTGACAGATACGGATGGTAATGAGGTATTAGTGCCTATCACAGTAGATAATCCAACTGGTACTGGCGCCACGACCGTAAAGGTAAAGCTACCTTTCGGGACTGAAGGCGGACTATCTAATGGCGACTACTACATATCAATAGATTTCTATGGACCAGCAGGGAACTTGATGCCAGAGTACTCTGCGAGAATGAAGTATCATTATACTGGACAGCCAGATATACCAGTACCTGACACAGGTGGCATGACGGGTGTCCTCAATATCGCAAATAAGGATTTCTTGATTACTGGTATCATCATCTTTAGCATTGTTGCAATATCAGGAGTAACGGTACTAATGAAAGGAAAGAAGAAAAGTACGAGTAGAAGAAGGAAATAATATTTAAGTAACTCTGCAAAAAAGTTCAGGCACTCATAACTGCGAGGGTGCCTGAACTTAGTTTTAACAAAAGGATGTGAAAACGCCATCAACTTATGCATGCCTAACAACAAGGTACTCCCAGGACACGCTCCGGGCCGCTCTGGCCAAGTCTTTACGTTCCTGGAAGTACCTTGTATGTTAGGCCTAAAAATGCATAAGTTGATGACGTTTCGCCACCCGTCTGGTCTTTAGATTTACTCAGTTACGCCGAGTTCCAAGCGGCGGAACTGACGGACGGTAATATTCTCACCGGTCTTGGCAATCATTTCCTTGATATATTCGGCGACTGTCTTGCTGTCGTCTAGGATATAAGGCTGATTCATGAGAACTTGGTCGGAGAAAGCCTTTTTCAGCTGACCTTCAAGGATTTTTTCTTTCATATTTTCAGGGCCTTTGAAATTTTCTTCAAGCTCTTTCATCTTTGCAGCCTTTGCTTCCTCGGGGATACTATCCTCGTCCACATAGAGAGGGCTCATTGAGGCTACTTGCATCGCCATCTGGTGAGCGAGAGTCTTGAATTCATCGGTCTTTGCCACGAAACTAGTCTCACAGTTTAGCTCCACTAGGGCGCCGAAGCGGCCATCGTGAACATAAGATTCAATGAGACCTTCGCGAGTCTCGCGATCACCGCGTTTCTCGGCTTTCGTGAGGCCCTTTTTCCTCATCGCTTCCAGAGCTTTGTCAAAATCACCTTTTGCCTCTACGAGGGCATTCTTCGCATCGGTGAGACCAACGCCGGACAGCTCTTTTAGCTTCTTGATGAGCTCAATTGTAATTTCGCCTTCTTTATTTGCCATTTTACCTCCTTTAAGGATTTAATATAATAAACAGTTTATTTGCCCATAGCGGTCGGGCCAGCAGCCTCGGTCTTCGTAGTGGGTTTGCCAGCCTTGATAGCCTCGGTGACATAGCTGAGAATCAGCTCGGTGGATTTGATAGAATCGTCATTTGCTGGAATGACATAATCAATGTCTGTCGGATCAACATTCGTATCTACGAGAGCGAAGACTGGGATATGGAGAGCATTCGCTTCCTTCACGGCATTGTGGTCTTCGTGTGCGTCAATGACAAAGAGAGCAGCTGGCTGGTCGGTCATCTCCTTGATGCCACCATAGCGCTCGTTCAATAGGTCAATTTCCTCCTGATAGCGCTGAACTTCTAGCTTTGAATAGCGATTTTCCAGCTCGCCAGAAGCCATCTTTCGTTCAAGATCCTTTAATTTACGAATCTGCTTATTCACCGTGTCAACATTTGTCAAGGTGCCACCTACCCAGCGAACCGTGACATAAGGCATATCAACCGACTCGGCGGAAGTCTTTACAAGATCCTTCATCTGTTTCTTCGTACCGACGAAGAGGATTTTCTTGCCCTGCTTCGTGAGGTCGGTTAGTTTTGGCAAGGCTGCCTCTAGGGCCTCGACGGTCTTTTCTAGGTTAATAATGTGAGCGTCGCCACGCTTGCTATGAATATACGGTGCCATCTTTGGGTGCCACCGGCTCGTCTTGTGCCCAAAATGGGTACCAGCTTCGAGCAGAGCTTTCATATCGACATCTACTGCCATAATATGATTTCCTTTCTCTTCATCTCCAGGGATAAGCCAACACCTCCAAATGCTGTAGGAAATCTCCCAGAGACTGATTCGTTAGATGATATATAATTTCATTATAGCACAAAATGAGGAAAAAGGCAATAGGGAAAAATCGTACAAGAAAATCAGACCGCCACACAACGGACCGACAAGCCGTTGCCCTTGTTGCTACCAGACTGCGGGTCGAAGTAGCTGGAGTAGAAGCCGAGGTCGTACGCGCCGGCGGAACTATAGCCCACAGAGGACCAAAAGTAGCCACCCGTGCCCCTGTAGTACAGCGCGCCGTTACTCCAGTTGTAGTTGCCGGGGCGATTGAAGTTTAGTGGATTCTGTAATTGTCCAGAATAACCTTGGGATTGGTTAGTCGTAGGTAAGCTATAGCTACCCATTAAAGTGCTAAATGAGTAGTCGCCACCAATAGATGGAAGTCTCCAACCCTTCGGACAAATGGACGTAGTTACCTCGCTGGTTTTATCCTGGGGATTATCATCCTTCGTCTGTGCCGTGGCTGCTGCCCAGTTATACAATACGCCAATACGTTCGTAAGGTCTAGAAGCATCACAAGTAGCGCCAGTACCGCCGGAGGTATTAATGTCTGTACCGCCGATACAAAGATCTTCATCTCGCTTAAAGGAACGTGCGCCATCGCTGGCATCCTCAGCCCAGGGAGTGTCAGTTTCGGTCTGGGTAGCATAAGTGGTAGTATAATTAAAGGTCTCGCCAGTTTGGAAGTTGTAAGCTACTACGGTGCCACCTGCTGTGAAGACATAATTTAGATTCTCACGCATCCAGCAATGGCCGTCAGCGTATTTCGCGACGAGGTAGGTTTTGCTGTTTCTTGTGTCTATTAAAGTATTCTTTGCAATGTCTGCTGTGGTGTAAGGAGAGCCGATAACGATGCTATCACAGATTTCTGGTGTCATGTCTTGCATTTGATAATAATCGCCAGATTTTTCTTTATTAAATGCCGCGAAGGCATCAGCGAAGGTGTTGTAGCCTTTATCCCATATCGCATAAAGGAGCAGGTTGTTTGCAGATGTTCCATCCAGCGTAATCGTTGCACCTGGCTGATAGACGGTAGCTCCATTAGGACATGTAGTCCCATTTATTATATCCACACTAGTTTCCTGGCTGCACCAACCCCGGAAGACAAAACCAGCTTTAGTAGGTATAGTAGATGATAATTGAACCGTCCCCTCTGCCGCACTAGTTGCATATTGGTCTTTTGGTATTGTAGTCATATTATCCGTATAGCCAATATGATAATCATACCCATTCCCAGTAGCTGCTAGGACAAAGGTTTGCCCGTAGGAATCTAATGACATATTACTGCTCACTCTCGCCGCTAAGGCTAGAGTGTAATTTTCGCCAGTAGTGGGACTATTCGTTACATCTATCGTGGTAGGTGTGGTAGCAGTGGGGGAAGGTTGATAGCTATTATTCGTAATACTGTTTAACTTACTAGGTAGGAATCCCCACTGATCATTATGGGCGTCTGTATTAAATTGTGATTCTGTGAGTGGAGTGGTAATAGAGCTTAGATATTTGGTAGAGTCATTACTGCCTACTAATCTTCCAGTATCATTAGAGCCTGCTATAGTTAATGTGTAGCCAGTAAAGTGATCGCTAGTTACTGTGGCAGTCTGAGTAGTGGATTTGCCAAAGGTAGGATTAGTGTTGTCTTTTAGTATGTTTAGATTTACATTGCCAGTGAGTGAAATACTAATGCTACTAGCATAAGTATTACTTACTCCCAGAAATCCTAGAAAAAGAGAGAATAGTATCGCCAGTCCACTAAAAGTACTAGTAGCAGCCGGGAACTCGCTATACGGCGGAGCAGAAATAATGTCTCGTTTATTTCTGCTCTTTTTACTACTAGTACTTTTACTAGACTGGTGTGATATTTTACTATATATATTATATATAGTAGCTCCCAGACTTGCTTGTTTAATTCTTCTTTCACTCATCGCGAGGTCCTTTCGTATTATTTTGGCACTAGTCCTCGCGGTAGTTTCGATAAAAATGGCACCACGAGGGTGCAACGACACTATACACAAGCATACTTTTGTATCCTGGGCTAGGTCACCTCATGGCGCCATTTTTACACAGGATACAAACTTATATACAAAATTTGTATGCTTTTAATATATAATGTCGTTGCTCTTTTATTATAACACACAAAAAAATTTTTGCGCAAGAAATTGTGATATAATTGTGAAAAGAAATGCGAGGAAAATATGACAGAAAAAAATACTAGCTTAGAGGCGAGCGCGGACGAGCGGAGGGAGGATTATTTGGATAATAATAAACACCCGAATATCACGCTGAATGCGAATGAGATCAGGCGGAAATTCTTGGAATTCCAGGAAAGCAAGGGGCACAAGGTCATCCAGCCAGCACCATTAGTGCTAGAAGGGGACCCGACGACGCTTTTTACTGGCTCGGGAATGCAGCCACTCCTGCCATATCTCCTCGGGGAGACGCATCCACTGGGGACGCGCCTGACTGATTCGCAGCCATCTATGCGACTCCAGGATATAGAGGACGTGGGCGATCCTAGACATACGACGGTGTTTGAAATGCTGGGGAACTGGTCGCTGGGGGATTATTTTAAGAAAGAACAAATTAGAAATTTCTTTGAGTTCCTGACGAAGGTCGTGGGGCTGGATCCTGCAAAAATCTATGTCACCTGCTTTATCGGTAATGAGAAATACGGCATCCCAAAGGACACTGAGGCGGCGGAGATTTGGCAGGAGGTATTCCGCGAGGCGGGAATTGAGGCGAAAATCGCTGAAATAGGCTCGGCCGAGAATGGCGACAAGCGGGGAATTAAGCCAGGGGAGAGGATTTTCTTTTACGATGACCATGAGAACTGGTGGAGTCGCGGTGGTGGTTGTGAAGATACGCCGATTGGCGACCCTTGTGGGCCAGATTCTGAGGTTTTTTATGATTTTGGTGAGGATAAGCAAGATACCGAGAAATACGGACTAGCACATCCAGCGAGTGATGGGGCGAGATTTATGGAAATTGGTAACCAAGTGTTTATGCAGTATAGACGATGTGAAGATGGGACTTTTGTCGAGCTCGCCAAGAAAAATGTAGATTTCGGTGGAGGATTAGAGAGAATCGCGGCGGCGGCGATTGGAAGTTTTGACGTGTTTCGCATCTCGCTAATGCGACCGATTATTGAGAAATTGGAAGAAATTTCTGGTAAAAACTACGATAATAATACCGACGAGATGCGCGTCATCGCCGACCATATCCGGGGAGCTTATCTCCTCGCGGCGGAAGGGCTCGTACCCTCCAATAAGACTCAGGGTTATGCGATGCGAAGGCTGATTCGCCGAGCGATTTTGCGGGCGCTGGATCTAGGGATTATTGATAATTTCTTAGCTGAGGTGGTGCCGATAGTGGCGGAGAATTATAAGGATCTACCAGACAGCATCCTAACTCATCGTGAGCAGGCACTAGATGTTCTGCTGAAGGAAGAAAATGTCTTCCGTAAGACGCTGAATAGAGGACTGAAAGAGCTGCATAGACTGGCGAAAAAATCTGGAGAGGGCGATGCGCAGCTAGACGGTCGGGATTTGTTTATGCTTCAGGATACCTATGGGTTTCCATTGGAATTATCGGTGGAAGAATGTTTCCGCGAGGGAATAAAGCTATCCGCAAATCATAAAAAAGAGTTTGACGAAGCACTAAGAGAGCAGCGAGAGCGAAGCCAGACCGCCTCAAAGGGGATGTTTAAGGGAGGACTAGCCGACCACGGTGAGCAGACGGTAAAATATCACACTGCGACACATCTACTCTTGGCAGCTCTACAGAAATTAGTCAGTCCCGACATTGTCCAGAAAGGTTCAAATATTACGCCAGAGAGGGTAAGATTTGATTTTAATCTGGATCATAAAATGAGCGCGGAGGAAATTGCCGAGGTGGAGAAACAAGTGAATGAATGGATAGAAGCAGACCTCCCAGTCGTCCATGATGAATATGATAAGGAATATGCGAAGAATACCTTGCACGCACATGGTGAGTTCTGGGAAAAATATCCCGAGAAGCTAACCGTCTATACGATTGGGGATTTTGAGAGTCCAGTATCACGCGAGGTCTGCGGAGGTCCACACGTGGAGCACACTGGCATCATCGGGCATTTTCACATCGCGAAAGAGTCCTCGTCTTCTGCGGGAGTGAGAAGAATTAAAGCCATACTAGAATAAAAAGACTTATGGCGATGGTGGCAATTCATAAGTTTTCCGCTCACTGACTTGACGCTGCTTGTTAGTTTTTACAAAATCCGTCAGGTGTTCGCGTCTTAGTCGCATGATACATATAATCCTACTTAGTTCTCATTACACGCTAAGATTACCTGCAACTGCTTTGCTAAATACTCGAGGACGACTCACGCACTGGGATTTTAGTAAAAACCACATGCGTCAAATCTATATAGGTGAGCTTGAAAACTTATGAATTGCTGCTCATAGCTTTTTGTTGTTTTTAATTCTGCAGGAGCTTGGAAATCTTTGCGCGGAGTTTGTTCTCGGGCGGGGCGGAGGCGAGAGTATCTACACCGACACGGAGAAGCCCGAGAGCAGTAGCGTAAGAATAATCAAGCTGCGGGGCTGCGGAGTCGGCGGAATGTTTGCTGGATTTTGAGGGTTTTTCGGGATGAGGAATGATGAGATTCGGTAGGTCGGCCACGTCAATCAAATGGATGAGCGGGCGGCGAGAAAACGGTAAGTCCGTGTACCAATCAGAGATAGCGAGTTGTTCCTGGAGGAGAGAGAGGCCAGCACCGCCACCACAGAGGAGAATGTTGCGAGGGAGACTGCCGAGATTACCAAATTCCTCTAATGCCACCTGGACACCAGTAGTCCAAACGCTGAGATTGCGCGAGATGGCGGACTCGGTCTTTGCCTTTACGCGGTCGTCTAGCTCGCCAGAGTCAAATTTTAATTTATATTCCTCAGCGGTCTCGGTATCAACGCCCAGTGACTCGGCAATCTGGTGGGTAAAACTTTTGCCACCGATACCAAACATCTTCGTCCCCTCCACGCCGCCATCCTCTACTACGGCAATATCTGTGGTGCCTCCGCCTATATCCATCACGATACCAGAGAAATTTGATTCCAAATCATCGCCTAGACAAGCTCGACAGACCGCGAAGGGCTCCACCGCGACAGTGAGGAGGTCCAGATTTAGCTCGGCGCAGACTTTCTCAATGGCAGCGACATGAATAAGAGGAGCGAAAGCAGTATAAAACTGTATCACAATATCGGAACCTTTGAAACCGATGGGATTACTAATCTTATATCCGTCAATAGTGAGGGAAACAATGGCGGAATTAATCAGGCGAACCTCAACATTTTCATTGCCGGTCTCTAGGGCGACAGTCTTTTTCGCAGCTTCGCCGGATTTTTGTTGAACCTGACGAATAATATCGTTCATCTCATGGTCGGTGATGGGTTTATTGGGATTTTTGCGGACGTAATTGACGGTCGTGGTATTGCCTTTTATAAGCTCACCAGCGATACCGACCACCGTCGTGCTGGCACGCTCACCTGCTGCTTTCTCGGCTTGATTTAGAGCCTCCTCGCAGACGCTCACGACTGCGGGAATGTCTGCGACGGCACCAGCATGCATATTGCCATCAACTTGATGAGCCCGCCCGATGCCGAGAATCTCAAGATTGCCTTTCTTTCTGGGTGCGGCTAAGACGGCTTTAACAAATTCAGTACCAATGTCTAGGGCTAAGATAGTGCTCATAGTTTTATTATAGCATATTCTCCTGGTTTCAGACCACTTAGTTTATATGGGCCAAATTCGGTGCGATGGAGCTTAGCGACCTCATAACCAAGGGCGGAAAAAGTACGACGAATTTGACGATTACGTCCCTCGGCGAGAATGAGAGTGAAATGCTTTCGATCTGGAAAAATCTCATTACGGATAACGCGAAACTGGGAAACCCCATCGCCGATTTCAATACCAAAATCCGAAATCATTTGCTGATGGAGTGGGGTAAGAGGATGGTCTAGCTCCACTTCATAAACCTTTTCCTTGTGAAATTTTGGATGAGTCAGGCGAAAAGCAAAATCACCATCATCGGTAAGGAGTATAAGGCCAGAGGTATCCTTATCCAGACGACCAACGGTTTTTAGTTTGCGAAAATTGGGCGGAAGGAGATCATAGAGAGTAGGCGTCGCTCCCTGAGCGCGCCGAGAACAGACATAACCAGTAGGTTTATGAAAAGCGAGATAAGTGTATTCCGTAGCAAATGGAATTATCTTTTTATTATAGCACACTTCATCATTTTTGTCAACTTTTACCCCTGTTATGGCTGGGGCACCATTGACGGTAATTTTTCCACTACTAATCAGCTCGTCAGCTTCGCGACGAGAGACGCCGAGCCTGCTGGCAAGGAATTTATTGAGCCTGACCTGGTTGTCCATTGGGTGCCTCGGGAGTAGGTCGGAGGGACCAATTTTTTGGTGCGGGGTTGGCTGCACCGTTTAGAGTGAATGGCTGAGGCTGAGGGATTGATTGTAATGGGGAAGGGGACTCAGCAGCAACTGGAGATACAGAAATGGGCTCTGGAGTAGGTTGAGTGGATGAAACTGACTCGGATGTAGTGGGAGCCTCTGGTGTCGGAGGCACAGTGGGAGGCGTAGTAATAGGTGTGGGGATGGGATTGGCTGGAGTTTCTGGTGTGGCTACACTTGGTGAGGTGACGGCCGCTGCTGGAGATGGCATATCTACTGGAGTATTAGGATTTGCTGAGACTGGATTATTTGCAGGAGTAGCAGAGCCTCCTTTATCCCCTAGGACTTCATGGATGGTATTTACCATGTCCTCTATGCCAATTTGAGATTTTACAAGATAACGGTCCGCACCGAGACGCTCACCACGTTCGCGCTGATTATCACCAGAGAGGGCAGTCATCATGATGACTTTGATATTTGCCACCTCGGGAGTGGAACGAAGAATGTCCAACATATCAAAACCAGAAATCTTTGGCATCATCACATCAGCAAGAATAAGATCGGGTTTCTCACGCACTGCCACCGCCAAGGCTTCCTCGCCATCGCCAGCGCTTACTACTTCGTACCCCTCTGCGGTAATTCTAATACTATATATTTCGCGTAAGCTCGCGTCGTCCTCTACTACCATTATTTTACTCATACATTTCCTCCGTTTAGATTATTATTGATATTTGGGTTCGGCTGAGGTGGTGAAATCTGGGTGGGTTGTGGGATTGGCGGAACGGGTGGCAACTGGGGAGATTGCTGGGAGGATATAGGCTGAGGCATGGCTGGAACTGGCTGCTCGGTGATAGTTGTCGTAGGCTGAGAGGGGAAGGCCGACTGGAGAGTGCTGAGTTGCTCTTGCATTTTTTGATTACGAATAGGAATCATGCGTTTTTCGTATTCATCGGCAGTGAGACGAGGAAGCGAAACATAGAAAGTAGAGCCTTCGCCAAAGGCGCTCTCAGCCCAGACTTGGCCGCCCATAGCCTCAGTGCGTTGTTTTACTAGATAGAGACCGAGACCAGTACCACCAATGGTGCGTGTATCGGAATTGTCTGCGCGATAGAATTTTTGAAAAATATGCCCAAGGTCGTCAGAAGAAATACCCATGCCAGTATCTGTAACATTAATGAGAACTCGGTCACCGTCACCACGGACATTAACATAAATAGAGCCACCGGAAGGAGTATATTTTAGCGCATTGTCAATGAGATTATCAAGAATCTCACGCATAAAATCTGGGTCCACATAACTATAAACGACTTGGTTTAGTTTTCGCTCGCTATGGACACTAGCTGAGTCGTCGGCGCCGAAAGTAAAGTTGATCTTTTGCTCCTGTGCACGGGGAATGTAATCTTTGGTGATGTCTTTTACCATTTCTACCATTTCGGCGGGGACGAAATTTGGTCGGATACGACTATCGTCTAGCTTTGTTACATCAAGGAGATCTTGGAATAACTTACCGAGATGCTGTGAAGCGGCATGAGCAGTGGTAAGGTAATTACGTGCACGCTCATCAATGGTAGCAGTCTGGGGATTTAGGCAGAGAGAGAGATAACCGTCAATAGTAGCAACTGGAGTGCGCATTTCATGCGAAGCGGTGGAGATGAATTCCATTTGCTCACCCTCTTCTTTTAGTTCTTCGGTAATATCGCGGAACGTAATAACACGATTGCCACCGGTTTCATCGGCAGGGAGAATGGAAATAGTAATCGGGACGCGTTTGTCGGTCTGACCAACTATAAGATTACACTCGTATGGTTTTAATGTCTGGCCACTACGGATGGCTAGAATGAAAGGATTCTCGGCCTCGGATAATTCTCGGCCTTCTTTCGTCTCTATGCGAATAATCAAAATACTATCTAACCCAATCGCATCATTAGGATTACTGAGTCCACATAGGCGAGCGGCGGCGGGATTCATAAATTGGACAGCACCGGCGCGATCAGTCATCACAACGCCATCATGGATGACGCTAAGGACGAGCGATGCTAGATCATTGCCTTGATTTGCTCCGTGACTAGGCACTGTTGCCTGAATGGGGGCAGCGGGGGATTTTGTTTTTTTGAAATTAAATAAGCTCATTTGTATTAATTTTACCATAATTTTTTAAAAAACTATGACATTTTAGCACAAGCGGAGCAAATTGTGCTATTATAGTAGTATGAACAAAGACGTCGTTTATATTGAGTCAGAAGATGACATTACAGATGTCATTGCAAAAATTGAAAAGGCGAAAGAAAAAATTGTCGCCGTCGTTCCGCCGAAGAAAGCGGGAGTTTTTCGTAGTATTGTAAATATAAAATTGATGGCAAAAGCAGGGGCGGCTGCTGGCAAAACGGTGGTAATAGTAACCGTAGATCCATCCATCACGAAGCTCGCCGCCGCTACGAGACTCCCCGTGGCAAAGAATTTACAGTCAGCACCCGTAGTGCCAGCGATGGATGTGCCAGTAGGTGAACCAGGTGGTCAGCCAGAAGTATTAGTAGCACCAGAAGAAACCGAGGCAGAGGCTGAGCCAGGCGCTGAAAAACCCGATAATACCGAGGAAGGCGAGACGTCAGTAGATGATGCGAATGGGGCTACCGACAAAACGAGCGATGCTATAGTACCAGATGAGGACGAAGACAAAGAGGAAAAAGACGACGACGAAGGTAACAAAAAAAGCGACGAGAAAAAAGAAAGCGAAAAAGACAAAAAGTCAAAAACAGATAAAGACGAGAAAAAGTCACATAATTGGTTTAAAAATCACAAGAAGACAACTATTATTGGTGCTATTTGTATGGTCCTACTCACTGGGTTCCTAGTGTGGGCATTTGTATTTGCGCCTAAGGTAGATATTACAGTCGCAATAAAGACCGAGTCAAAGAATTTTTCCGAGGGGATTACCCTCATGGAGGACCCGGCGAAAGAAAAGGCCGCGGAGGGAATATTCTATCTAGAGCAACGGAAATACGATTCAACACAGGAAGTATCCTTCCAGGCGACTGGAACCAAAAATCTCGGCGAAAAGGCGAGGGGCGAACTGATAGTTTACACTTATTTCAAGGATAGCGGGACAGTGGCGATACCAGCCGGATCGATATTTACCATTAATGGGCTGAATTTTACCTCTGATGCGAATGTAACGTTGAGCTGGCCTGGCCCAGAAAAGGATGTCGATTTGGAACAGTGTGAAAACAATACGAAGGGCTCCGCTATGCAGTATGGATGCTTGATTTCTGGTAAGGTCACAGTGACAGCTTCAAATGGTGGTACACAGTATAATGTCGGTAAATCAGACTCATGGACGACGACGGCAAATGTACTAGTGAGATCAGAGACACCGATGACTGGGGGGACAGATAATACCATGACCGTAGTACAGCAATCAGATGTAAATGCCGCACAAGCGCAAATTACCGCAAGCAAGGAAGCGGAAAACAAGAAAAGTCTCTATGAGACAATCGGTGATGATGAATATATTATAGAAAGCACTTTCACACAGACAACATCTGCTGCCCAGGTGACGCCTGGAGTAGATGAGGAAGTAAAAGCAGGCGTAACTCCATCGCTAAAAGTAACCACCACGGCTAGCGTATATATTATTTCAAAGACAAAACTGGAGGAATTTATCCGCAAAAAAGCAGCGCTAGAAGAAGGGCAAAAAATTTACCAGATTAACAACATTTATCTCGAGAGTCTAGTACGAACAGATGGAGGATACACAGCCAGACTCAAGGCGCAGTATTATGTCGGGGCTAATTTAACCGATGATGATGTAGTAAAAGAGTCAATGGGGAAAGGGCTTGGCGAGGTAAAGACTATACTAAAGAGCAAGTCATCCAGTATAACAGACGTAGAGGTTAAAGCCTCCTATCCATGGGTAAATTCCGTACCGAACGATAAGAATAAAATATCCGTTACGATAGAAGTAAAAGACCAGGATGGAAACAAAGTAGAAAAAGACAGTGGAAAGACGGAAACAAAGAATGATAATACCGAAAAGGCAGAAGAAAAGACCGATGAGAAAAAAGATAGCAATTCATCGTCTTAGTATAATCTAGAAACTAGTAAGTGTGGAGATGATATGAAGATTATAGGCCTAGATGTGGGTGAAAAAAGAATAGGGGTGGCAAAAGCCGATTCCAGTACGCGAATAGCCGTACCGATGGGGACGGTGATTGTGGACGGTACAGAATGGCACGCGATAGCGAGGCTGGCTAGACAGCAAAATACGCAGTTTTTTGTCGTAGGATTGCCACGCAACAATTCGGGAGTAGAGACTAGGCAGTCGCTCTATGCGAGAAATTTTGCGAAGCAACTAACCGAAAAAATCCCTGGAGCAAGGGTAAGGATGCAAGATGAATCCTTAACTAGTGTGCTAGCTGAGAATAGATTAAAAGAGCGGGGCAAATCCTATACAAAGGGCGAGATAGATGCGGAAGCGGCGACGATAATTTTACAGGATTTTCTGGAGGGGATCGGGAATAGGCAATCGGCAATTTTGGACGCGCCTGCTAACACCACAACAGAGACGATGGGTGAAGCGGCTAATGCTCTTGGCGCCTCAGCGGCACCAGCCGATGATATGATTATGAATCCCGATGGGACAATATCAGGAATAGAAAAGGCGCCCGATGGAGCATTTGCCGATGCTGGGACGAGGGCGAGAGTAAAAGCGGTAAAGGAAGCGGAGAAAGCAAAAATGCGAGCAAAAAAAGCTAAACATAGGATGAAGTCATGGGGTGGAACGATAGCTGGAGTTATCGTTGCGATATTATTAGCTGGCGGAGTGACCGTGGCGATAGTTTATGTTAAAAATAGAGAGGAGCAACGACGTCTAGCTGAAGAGGCAGCGATGAACGCAGTGGCGGAGACTTTTGATTTTACGATTCGGCCAGGAGAGACGGTGGCCGATGTAAAGACGTCGCTCCTATCTCTCACGAGCAAGGCTGAAGATACTCTGGGGCAGTCTATTTATAATATAGGAGAAGTAAATGATGCCTTTAATAAAGACTATAGCACTGATTATCCATTCCTAGCCGAGCAAAAACCAGGAACGACAAACTTGGAAGGATTTCTTTATCCGGAAACGATACAATTTTACGAAACAGACGACGTAGAAAAAATCATCAAGGCTTTTTTGGACCAGATGTATAAAGCCATAAAGAGCAATAATCTAGAAGAAGCATACGCTAATCAAGGCTTAACGATTTATCAAGGGGTGACATTGGCATCTATTATTCAAAAGGAGTCTGGCGCAGCGGATATGCCTGTAGTGTCGCAGATTTTTCAAAAAAGATTAAATACAGGTATGATGCTAGGAAGCGATGTGACAGTGGGATATGCGCTAGATGTGGTGGACCCTGAGCGAACCACCTATACCGATAATGCCGCGGCACTCGCAATAGATTCTTGTTATAATACGAGGATACATGTAGGATTACCATGCGGGCCGATAGCAAATCCTGGACTCAATGCACTGCTCGCAGTGGCAAATCCAGCCGATACCGATTATCTCTACTTCTTGACAGATAGCACTGGAAAGATGTATTATGGTAGTACGGAGGCTGAGCATATCCAGAATATCTATAATTACTGTGGCGACGCCTGCGTAACCCAGTTATGAGCAAGAAATCAAAGAATACATTTGGTGAATGGGTAAAGACTGTTTTTCCTTATGCGTTGGTAACGGTCGTGGTTTTGATGACTGTAATCATGGGCTCAATCAGCAAAATGAATGCATCGGCATCTTTAAGTCTGGATAGTATAGTGACAGGAACGAGTGAGGTGTCAGTAGATTCAATGACAGAGCTATATACCGTAGCGGATTTATCTAATACCCTTGGCCTAGCTTCGGCGGGAGATGTAGCAGATAATTACGTGATGACAACAACAATGTATGATTCTGGTCAAACTACGGCCGGAAAACTGGAAAAGCCATCACTGACAGATGTAGATGCCTCAAGGGGTGTAGTAGAGCACATCCTAGCGGAAGGAGAATCGCTAGACTCAGTGGCAGCAAAATATGGCGTTTCGGCCGATCAGGTACGTTGGTCAAACGGCCTAAAAACAACCGATGTGGCGGTGGGGACGACTCTCTATATACCGAGCTCGTCTGGAATAGTTTATACGGTAAAATCAGGCGATACAGTGGATTCAATTGCGTCTAAATATGGTTCCTCAGTGGAGGAGATTACAGCACTTAACGATCTAGAAGTGTCGGGCATCACAGAGGGGATGAAGATACTGGTGAAGGATGGTTCCTTGCCTGAGACTGAGCGACCAGAATATGTGCCACCAGTCAGGACTTATACAGCATATACTTATACCTATCTTGGGAATACCTCCGAGCGGACTAATGCGGTCTGTAATCGGGCACAGGGCGCCGGTCAATGTACGACTTGGGCATGGGCGAAACGTCCCGATCTCCAGGTAATCCAGGCAAACGCAAACGGTTGGGCGGCACTAGCAGCAGCGCGTGGATTCCCAGTAAATAAAACTCCAGCCGCAGGGGCGGTATTCCAGACATCATCAGGATGGTATGGACACGTAGGCTATGTGGAATCAGTAAACAGCGATGGATCCATTAATGTGTCCGAGAGAAATTACTCGGGTTGTTACGGGGTATTATATTCTACTATTCCGGCTAGTGCAGTAGGAAACTTTAACTATATCCACTAATGTTTTCCGAGTTAGATATTTAGTGGCGAGCGCACTTATTTATTTGAGCGTTCTGTAATAAACGCTAAGTACTTAGAATTATATTTTCGGCGAGCTCAAAAAGAAACGGATTATGAGTCCGTTTCTTTCTGTATCTTATTTGGGATTATTTCTTATCCTTCGCCTGTTTCTTTTCGGTCTCTTTGGCGGCTTTTTTGACTTTGTTGCCTAGGGATTCGCGAAGCTGTTTCGCCTTCTCGGCGCGAGCCTTAAAGCGATCAACGCGTCCCTCGGTATCAATAATCTTTTCCTCGCCAGTAAAGAACGGGTGTGAAGCGGAAGAAATCTGAACTTTAACTAGTGGATAGGTGTTACCATCTTTCCAGGTGATAGTTTCTTCGCTCGTAGCGGTGGATTTGGTCAGGAACTGAAATCCGGCCGCTTCGTCCGAAAAGACGACATAACGATAATCTTTGGGATGTAACTCTTTCTTACTCATAATTATCTATAATTGTACCAGATAACGATAAAAAAGTAAACCCCTAAGTTTGGATGTATTATAACTACCATCTTATCTGGGACGCCTACAAAATTAGAAAAGTAAAGTCCTAAAGGACTTGACTTTTCTAATGTTTTCCGGGAAATTGTCCCAGATAAGAGGTAGTTAAAACAACATTCCTCGTTTTTTGGGTTTTATGGTATAATGGGGATATTAATAAGGAGTGATTATGTTTGACACGAAAGAAGACCGCAAAAAAATGGAGGAGACGGTTGAACGTTTCAAAAGCGAGATGAAGAAAGTCCGGACGGGACGCGCACATCCTGATATGTTATCGGGTGTGAAGGTGGAGGTCTATGGGCAATTCATGCCATTAAATCAAGCAGCAAATATCACAGCGGCCGATGCAACACTACTAGTCGTGACGCCTTTTGATATAAATAATATCCCGGCCATCTCAAAGGCTATTTCGGCGGATCAGTCACTAGGGCTTAATCCATCCGATGATGGGCGCGTGATTCGTGTGCCGATTCCACCGCTCACCGAGGAACGCCGAAAGGAAATCGTTAAGAATGCCTCGGCAAAAGTTGAAGAAGCCAAAAAATCACTCCGTAATGTTCGCGAGGATGCCCGTAAGACATTAAAGTCAGCCTCCGACCTCAGTGAAGACGTGAAAAAACGAGGCGAAAAGGAAATTGACGATTTAACAAAAGAGTTCAGTGATATAATTGAGAAAGAATTTAAAGAAAAATCTGACGAGATAATGAAGTTATAAAATGAAATTGAAGCATTTAGGAATTATTGCCGACGGGAACCGACGGTGGGCTAAGGAGCGCGGTGTCCCAAAAATTGAAGGTCACAAGAAGGGTTTTGATGTGATCCAGGATTTAATAGAGGCCGCTAAGGAGGCTGGGATAGAGTATGTGACTTTTTATGTCTTTAGTACTGAAAACTGGGGGCGCGAAAAGACCGAGGTAGATTATATCATGAAGCTACTGGCGACAAGAATTATGGGCTACGCGAAACGGATGAAGAAAAATAATGTAAAAATGATTATTCTAGGCTCAAAAGAACGAGTGAATAAAAAGCTACTTTCATTGATTGAAGAAGCCGAGGCGCTCACGTCACAATGCACAGGGATGACCGCGTGTTTTTGCTTTAATTATGGTGGAAAACAGGAAATAGCTGACGCAGCGAAGGCAGTAGTAGCATCTGGTGAAGAAATAACGCCAGATTCCATAGACAGGCATCTCTACCATCCAGAAGTGCCAGATGTAGATATGGTGGTAAGGCCGAGTGGAGAGGAGAGAATTAGTGGTTTCATGCTCTGGCGCAGTGCTTACGCGGAATTCCTATTTATTAAAAAGTATTTTCCGGAAATGTCAAAGGAAGATATTCCAGAAATCATAAATAATTTTGAAAAAAGACAAAGAAGATTTGGTCGGTAGTGGTATAATAAGGATATGGAGACTTTTTTAGGTGTAATTGTGGGGCTTTTAGTCCTAATGGTTCTCGTGACTCTACATGAGTTAGGTCATTTTATTATGGCGAGACGGAATGGAGTTAAGGTGCTAGAATTCGGGATTTGTTTCCCACCGCGAATGATGGCCTGGGTAAAAGACCCCGAGACGAAGAAATGGAAACGTCTGCCAAAGCACGAGTGGAAAAAACCACAAAAAGGGCTGATTTTTAGCCTGAACTGGTTGCCGATAGGTGGATTTTGCCAGATGGATGGCGAATCGGACGCAGATACGAGAGAAGGGACATTCGGGGCAGCAAGCTACTGGAGTAAGACCAAGATATTATTCGGTGGAGTAGCTATGAACTGGTTAGTTGCGATTATCATTTTTACCATACTTGCCTGGACGGGTATGCCGAAACTTTTAGAAGAAGGGCAGTTTACTATAGGCGCAGATACGAGAGTAGAAAAAGCACCGATAGAGGTAACAATGGTAGTAGAGGATTCGCCAGCCTACGCTGCGGGTATGAATACGGGGGATTTAATTCTTTCGGTAGATGGGAATGAGATTCGTGAAATTAGCGCATTAAAAGCTTATAATAATGAACACGCGGGGCAAGAAGTAAAATTCAGGATGGAGCGTCCGAGTCAAAAGTGCCTAGATAATAATGCTGCAAAGATAGAGGATAAGAGCGCGTCTGGAATTGCCGATGCTGAGAGTAGTGAGACAACTACCGAGGTGTCGTGTAGCGAGAATGGACATTTGGTTTATGAGACCGTAGCCACGATGAATCCGCAAGATTCCGAGGCGGGATATTTACTTGGAATAGCAATGGGTGAGACCGAGACATCATACTCAACCTGGTCGGCACCGATAGTAGGCGTAGGGTTGACACTGCAATTGACTGGGGAGACGTTTAAGGGGGTGGGGACCCTACTATGGAACTTGATAACTGGGGTAGGTTCACAATTATCCTTTGATTCAAGTGTACGAGAACACGGACAAGAATCGCTTAAATCCGTAGGCGACTCAGTGACGGGTCCGGTGGGTATCATTGGAGTGTTATTTCCAAATTCCACAGCCGAGGGGCCGGCGTATTTAGCATTTGTCGCGGCTCTTATCTCCGTATCGCTCGCCTGCATGAATGTGCTACCAATACCAGCATTGGATGGTGGGAGATGGACGCTAATCACGCTATATAAGCTTAGGAAAAAGAAACTCACAAAGGAAGTAGAGGAGAAAATAGTAGCGAGAGCAATGATGGTGCTCCTCGGGCTGATGTTTATCGTGACAATCCTAGACATCGTGAGGATGGCGAACGCATGACGGATAAGGGTAGTACAATAGAGGCAAAAAATAAGGAATCAGCTAAAGTAATGCCCCTAGAGCAGAGTAAAGTTTCCAAGGAAGCGCGTCCAAAATTGCCGAAAACAGAGCTGGAGACGGCGCAGAAATCACAGAAGGAAGCGCGTCCAAAATTGCCGAAAACAGAGCTGGAGACGGCGCAGAAATCACAGAAGAAAACGCGTCCAAAATTACCGATGAGAAAGAAGATTCAGGGGATTTTTTGGACAATTGGAATACTGGCTTGGACGGTATTGGCGATCTATTTATCAAATTTTGTTGCATTTAGGGCAATGATTGTCGTTCTTGGCCCAGAGAAAGCCGCGGAACCGATATGGGAAGGAATCATTTTTGTCCTCGCATATACTTTGGAAATACTAATGACGATTGTTATTCCCCCAATAATAATCAAGAAATTAAAGATAGGAGTAAAAAACAGCCAAGAGGTCATCAAAACTAAAGAAAGAGATGATATTCATAAGACTTTAGGACTAAATGGTTGGCCGACGTGGACAGATATTGGGCTAGCGCCAGTGGGATATATAGTGTATTTTCTGCTGGCGATGGGGGTGGTGGCATTATTATCTAATTTTCAGTGGTTTGATACCGAGCAGAAGCAGGAGCTAGTCTATGAGACGACCGTAGTGGGATGGGACAGGATTATTGCCTTTATTTCCTACGTCGTTGTTGCGCCGATAGCGGAGGAAACGATTTTCCGCGGGTGGCTGTATGCGAAATTACGAGAGAAATTTTCTGAGAATTTGTCAAAGTGGGGCGGGATGCTGCTCGCGATTTTCCTAGTATCGTTAGTTTTTGCTCTAGTACATTCAACTATAGTGGTTGGAGTGTGCGTGTTTATCCTGTCAGTCATACTATGTGTGTTACGCGAGATCACCGGGACGATTTATTCTGGGATTCTGGTACATATGATAGTAAATGGGGTAGCCTTTTACATGAATTATATCGCCCAGATGTGATATAATTGTATCTATGAGATTAAGTACTACTTTTGTTAAGACATTACGGGAGGCGCCAAAGGACGAAACAGCAATAAATGGAGCGCTCCTAACTCGGGCGGGTTACATTCATAAGGAAATGGCGGGTGTATATGATTTTTTGCCACTGGGACGTCTAGTGATTGAGAGAATCAAGAGCATCATCCGCGAGGAGCTCTCAACTCTCGGGAGTGAAGAAGTCTCAATGTCCGCTCTACAAAATCCGGAGCTATGGGAAAAGACAGGTAGATTTGACGATCAGGAAGTGGATATCTGGTTCAAGACAGAGTTGTCCGCTGGCGGGATTTTGGGGCTAGCGCCAACACATGAAGAGCCGATTACGAATCTGGTAAAAAAATATGTGAAAAGCTATAAGGATTTACCTTTTTCAGTTTTTCAATTCCAAAATAAATTCCGGAATGAGCTCAGGGCAAAATCTGGGATTTTGCGTGGACGAGAATTTCTCATGAAGGATCTCTATAGTTTTCATGCGACAGAAGCAGACTTGGACCGATTTTATGAGCGAGTAGAGGCGGCTTATCGGCGGATTTTTGAGAGAGTTGGACTCGGCGACTGTACTTATGAGGCTTTTGCTTCGGGCGGGATTTTTTCCAAATATTCACATGAGTTCCAAACAATGCTACCGGTGGGAGAAGATACGATATATTACAATGACGATAAAACTGTTGTCCTAAACAAGGAAGTATATAACCCTGAGGTATTAGCCGATCTCAATGTGAGCGAAATGAGATTCTCTGAGACAACTGGAGCGGAAGTAGGGAATATCTTTAAACTAAAATATAAGTATGCTGAGCCACTAGGACTAAAATTTGCCGACGAGGAGAACCACGAGCAAACTGTCTACATGGGGTGCTACGGTATAGGTGTCTCGCGATTAATGGGAGTAATCGCAGAAAAATACGCGGATGAGAAGGGGCTAGTCTGGCCAAAAGCTGTTGCGCCATATCAGTATTATCTGGTGGGAATTGGCGAAAAGGGAACCAGAGCTGCCGAAAAAATATATCACGGACGTGAAAAGGAAATAATTTTTGATGACAGGGACTTGCGCCCGGGGCAGAAATTTGCCGATGCGGAACTAATGGGAATACCGACACGTATCGTAGTGTCAGATAAAACCCTAGAGTCTAATTCTGCCGAGATAACTGACCGAATGACGGACGAGACAAAACTAATAGAACTTGATGAATTATTTCGTTAGGTTAATAAAAATCCCCCTACATACTGCAGGGGGACGCTAGCGATGAGGTGCTAGCTATCGGGATGCTAGATATTCTAGCACGGCAGGAGGATTATTTGATAATGATGTCATGTTCGGCCAGATGGGCGAGCAGACGATCATAATTCCGGCGCAAACGCTCAGTAATGTCACCGTCTCCATCGGTGAGATTGGAGCCTATAATCAAGCGATCGGAGCCACATTCGAAGGCGTCATACGGAGTCATAATCCGAGCCTGGTCACGTCTATCGGTATTAGGCAGACGGATGCCGGGAGTATTTATTTCCACCTCAAGCTCCTTATACGAAGTCGCCTGAATGTAATCAATATCTCTGGCCGAGCAGGTAATATCAGTGATACCCATAGAGGCCGCCAATTCCGTATAAAACTGGACTTGCTCCCTGGACGAAACGCCAGTATATTCCCACGTTACCATCCGTTCGGTTTTTGAGGTTAACACTGTTACGATACAGGATTTGGTGCCCGCCTCACGACAGAGATCGGCAAAACGCTTCAACGCGTCAATTTTTTTCTCGTCACCGCATTCCGTACGGCCCGTGGAACAGATTCCGGCCATTACGTTCAACATGAATGGCTGGTGCTCCAGATAGATCTCGGCAATCTGCATAACCTTGTCAGGAATTTCGCAAATCTTACGATCAATGAAAACCGGATAGCCGGCATCCTGCAAGCTGTCTATGTAACATTTTGAATACTTTTCAAGAAAGACCTGGTCAAGTTTGATAACTGTGCCAAGTGGTAAAGGCTTATCTGCGATAACTCGCGACATATCGGTGGCCTCAACGTCAGCACTCCAACGAATTGACGAGACACTCTTTGCATAACTCATAAATAATCCTCCTTGTATATGTACAAAATCCCTAATTAATGGGCTATTTTCTAATTATACCACTTTTTAAGTAAAAATTCAACTAGGAGCGAGATTTCATCATCGGGAAGGGGACAGCCTCGCGACCCGATACCCCCTCAAGGAGCCAGAAATTGCGCTCGGAATTACCCCAACCGCAAGCAGGTGGCATACCGTACTCTAGCATTTCAACGAAATCCTGATCAAGCATCTGCGCCTCCTCATCACCCGCATCGCGTGCTGCTTGTTGTTCCTGAAACCTGGCTAACTGGTCTAATGGATCATTTAACTCGGAAAAACCATTTCCCATTTCCGTCCCAGCTATGACTGGATGGAATCTCTCGGTCACCAAGGGGTTATTTGGGGATTTCTTCGCAAGAGGCGAGAGCGATAATGGCTCCTCTATCACCCAGTAGGGCCCTGCGCTCTCAGCGCGAATAAGCTTCCAGACCGCATCTATAAGATGTGGCGTTGTGGTGTTCGCTAATTTTTCATTGAGGCTGGCTAAGTATTTACTGTCCGATTCGCTATTTTCGCTTGCAGACTTAATAATACTACAGAGTTGTTCTCTGTCGGGATGAAATACATCTACATTATATTTCTCGGCGAGCAAATCGGCATATTTATATCTCGGCCACTCGCCCTCTAGGTCAATATCAAATTTTCCAACGTGAAATCTTAACGTCCCCCAAGTCTCACGGGCAACATATTTAATCATCTCCTCGTAGAATTTCATGCCATCTTCGTAATCTTCATAGGCAGCATAAGCCTCAAAAGCGATATGCTCCGGCAAATGCTCGTCATCCATGCCTTCATTACGAAAGCGAGGCCCAATGTCATAAACTTTTTCAAAACCACCGCCGAGCAACCTCTTTAATGGCAACTCGTGAGAAATGCGTAAATAAAAATCCTCATCCAATGCGTCCATATGAGTAGTAAAAGGTGTCGCATCTGCGCCGCCAGTTGTATGCTCAAGGACGGGAACATTTATCTCAATAAAGCCATGCTTATTCATATAGTCTCTGGTCGCTTGCCAGAACCTGGATCGGCGGACGAGCCGCTCGCGGACGATGGGATTTACATTCATATCAACATAGCGCCGACGATAGCGTTCCTCTTTGCTAGTGAATTTTTCTGGTAATGGCCTCAAGGTTTTCGTTAGGAGTCGTACAGAGTCGGCGAAAACAGAAATCTCACCCGTCTGCGTCCTATCCACTCGGCCAGTCGCCTCAATAAAGTCACCAGTATCAAGTAAACGAATATCTTTCACGCCTATTTCATTTGGCTTTATATCGTCCACTTTTCGCATAAAAATCTGAACTTCGCCAGAATAATCCCGAACTTTTAGAAAAACGAGCTTCCCAAACGAACGAATCGCCACAATGCGCCCAGCAATGGTTACTGTCTGGCCTTGCTTTTCATCAAAATAATCCACTACATCACGAACCACCGTGTCGCGATGCGACTTGGCTGGATACGGATCAATGCCACGCTCCTGTAATTCGCCTAGTTTTTTTAGTCTCTCGTTTCTATAGTCCTCTAGTAACATATATATATTATAACATATTCTGGGCGAGTACTCATGAAAAATAGAAACTCTTAATCCATTGGCTACTGTATAGAAATAAAACATGTCTTTCGCGAGCAGTAAACTCCACGCCGGGGAAAATTATAAGAAATTCTTCACGGAAAAATTCGCGTCTCACGCCGGATGGGGGTCTCGCTGCGAATTTTTCCTAAATTTCTCATAATTTTCACGGGTTCGTTTAATGCTCGCAAAAAACATAATTTCATTTCTTCATAACACCAGTCTGGCTATTTTATCTCAACTATCTCAAGTTTCTTACCGTTGAAATCTAATATCTCGCCGGCTTTGTGTCCCATGAGAATCTTGCCGATCGGTGAAGCGTCCGAAATGCGTCCCTCGGCTGGGTTTGCCTCGGTCGGCCCCACTATAGTGTATTCTTTGGCGCGGCCACTTAATTTTATGGATACAGTCGCACCTAGTGCTACCTTTGACTTTTTGCCTTCACGAATGATTTTTGCGTTCTTTAGAATATCCTGAATTTCTAAAATTCGGCCTTCGGCAACTTTTTGCTCGTTGCGTGCGCTGGAGTATTCTTCGTTTTCAGATAAATCTCCAAATGCTCTCGCCGTTGCAATCCGCTCGGCGATGGCTGGTCGCTCGGCAATCAAATCCTCTAGCTCTTTCTCGAGAGCCTTTTTTCCAGCCGCGGTTAAATCTATCGTTTTCTTAATCATGATAACTCCCACATTATATTTTTTTAGCGTGCTACTGAGATGCACGCTTTATTGACATTCTCAGTTTACCGAAAAACGTGATAGTTGTCAATAGGGTTGATTCATAACATTAATGCTCCAGATGAGGCTCTATAACCTATAAATACTATTCTCATGATATAATATATGGTATGGAAAAATTTAAACTAGTGTCTAAATATCAGCCGACAGGAGACCAGCCAGAAGCGATTCGGCGGCTCACTGATGGGATAGAGCGCGGAGTACACGAGCAGACGCTACTCGGTGTGACTGGCTCAGGAAAGACATTTACGATGGCGAATATTATCCAGAATACTCAGCGGCCCACCCTAGTTCTCGCACATAATAAGACTCTCGCGGCACAGCTTTTTTCCGAGTTTCGGGAATTTTTCCCAGAAAATGAGGTGCATTATTTTGTTTCATACTTTGATTATTACCAACCAGAGGCCTACATCGCATCAACGGATACTTACATTGAGAAGGATTCGGCGATAAATGACGAGATAGATAGACTACGTCATGCCGCGACGGAAGCATTGCTCACGCGGCGAGATGTAATCGTGGTGGCTTCGGTGTCGTGTATTTATGGCATTGGTTCGCCAGCAAATTATGCTGAGATGTCGCTGCCGATGTGGCGGACTAGCGATGGATGGAGGGTGGCTCTAGATGAGTCTTCTCCGGACCGTGGAGCGACAACGGGAGCTCCCCGAGCGAGTGAGCCCCGTAACGACGGGCGCGAACGAAGCGCGTCCGGAGAGGGCTTATCTAGAGCTATAACGCAGGACGAGTTTATCCGCAGCCTGGTTGATATGCAGTATCACCGCAATGACCTAGCATTTGAACGAGGAAATTTCCGCGTGATGGGGGATACAATTGATCTTTTTCCAGCGAATGGGGAATATGCGTATAGATTTGAGTTTGCGTTTGATATCTTGGAGGAAGTAAAAATCGTTGATCCCCTTACACTAGAAGTGCGAGAGAAGCCTGATCATATTCATATTTTTCCTAATACCCATTATGCGACGCCATTAGACCAGCTGGAGAGGGCGCTCGTGACGATTCGTGCCGAATATGAGGAACGGATGAAGTATTTTGAAAAACATGAAAAATACCTAGAAGCGCAGAGACTATCTCAGCGAACGAAATATGACCTAGAAATGCTCAAGGAGACAGGCTTCGTGAAGGGAATTGAAAATTATTCTAGGCACTTGGAGGGACGTCAGCCTGGGGAGCCACCATCCACGCTACTAGATTTTTTCCCAGAGGACTGGCTGTTACTCGTAGATGAGTCGCATATGACTTTGCCGCAGGTGAGAGGAATGTATAATGGCGACCACGCGCGAAAACTGGCGCTCGTGGATTATGGTTTTCGTCTGCCTAGTGCCCTGGATAACCGACCACTCACTTATGGTGAGTTCCAAAAACACATAAATCAGGCAATCTACGTCTCGGCGACGCCAGGAGAATACGAATTAGAAGTCTCGCCAAAGCCTCTAGCCGAGCAGGTGATTCGCCCGACGGGACTACTGGATCCAGAAATAGAAGTACGGAGTAGTGATGGACAAATAGATGACCTGATGGAGGAAATAGATAAACGCATCGCGAAAGGGCAGCGGACTCTCATCACGACTCTCACGAAGCGAATGGCTGAAGATTTGACTGACCATCTAAAGGAAAGAGGAGTAAAAACAGCCTATATTCACTCAGACATAGATACTCTAGAGCGAGGAGATATCTTACGAGATTTGCGGGAGGGAGTATATGATGTACTAGTCGGGATTAATCTACTTCGGGAGGGATTGGATTTACCCGAGGTGTCACTCGTAGCAATACTTGACGCAGACAAGGAAGGATTCCTACGTAGTGAACAAGCGCTCATCCAGACTATCGGTCGAGCCGCGCGGCATGAGGAAGGGAAGGTAATCATGTATGCGAATTTTATCACCGAGAGTATGGAAAAAGCCATCACGGAGACGAATCGCCGACGCGAAATTCAACAAAAGTATAATGAAGAACACCATATCACACCACATTCAGTGCAAAAGGAAATATCTGTGGGGCTTAGA
Source organism: Candidatus Saccharimonadota bacterium (assembly GCA_017512085.1). GTDB lineage: Bacteria > Patescibacteriota > Saccharimonadia > Saccharimonadales > Saccharimonadaceae > Nanosyncoccus. The sequence goes on along the minus strand of JAFWHD010000005.1, from coordinate 1,817 downwards.
GCGATTATCCCCGAAAAAGAAGCGGAAGATAAACTGGACATTAAGCGAATGCCACGCGACGAACTTCCGGGCCTCGTAAAACAGCTCTCCTCCGAAATGCAACTTGCGGCGGCGAATCTGGAGTTTGAGCGAGCAGCTGCACTTCGGGATGAGGTGGAAAAAATCAAAGAATTTATGGGGAAATAATAATTTGTTCTTTTTTAGCAATAATTTTGAGCGGGGATGCGTAGCCCTCTCGCCGCGAAGGTCAAAAGGGCTTGTAGGATTTAGTGTAGCGTGGTAGAATTATATTAGAGATTGTTTTTCTTCTTCTTTATAGAAGAAGAAATTTTTTTGATTTTAATTAAACCAAAGAGGAAACTTATCTCGTAAGTTTTTCTCATCCCAACCTCCTTTCTCTCCGCGCTCATTCTAAAAATACATCCCCGCTGGCGATAAATGTAGCATTAGTCGGTAGATAAATCAACCCAGAGAGCATTGAAAAGATGACATAAGTGTTTCGCTATCTGTAAAAATGAACTATTCTCATGCTCACCGAGGTGAATAATCTTTTGGCTAACACCTCATCTGGGACGCCTACAAAACCAGAAAAGTAAAGTTCAGTTCTGGACAAAGTCCTGATAATATAGTGAACTTGACTTTTCTGGTATTTTCCGGGAAATTGTCCCAGATGAGGCGTTAGCCCAAAAGAACAATTCGTTATTTTTAGACCGCCACACAACGGACCGAAAAGCCGAGGCCCTTGTTGTTACCACTCTGCGGGCCGAAGTAGCTGGAGTAGAAGAGGAGGTAGTGCGCGCTGGTGGAACTATAGCCCACAGAGGACCAAAAGTAGCCACCCGTGCCCCTGCCGTCCAGCGCGCTGGTACTCCAGTTGTAGTAGCCGGGGCGATTGAAGTTTAGCGGGTTCTGTAATTGGCCAGAATAGCCTTGGTCTTGATTCGTAGTGGGAAGACCATAGGCGCCCATTAAGACGCTAAATGAGTAATCACCTGAGCTAGCTGGTAATCGCCAACCTTTCGGGCAAATGGATGTAGTGGCTTCGGTGGTTTTAGAAGCAGCTTCGGAGTTCTGTGCGGTAGCGGCAGCCCAGTTATATAAGACACCAATTCTCTCATAAGGTTTATTGGCATCACAAGTAGCGCCAGTGCCACCCGATGTGGAGATGTCTGTGCCGCCGATACAGAGATCTTCATCTCGCTTAAAGGAACGTGTTCCATCGCTAGCATCCTCGGCCCAAGGAGTGTCAGTCTCAGTCTGAGTGGCATTATCTGGAGTATAATCAAAGGTGTTTCCAGTCGAGAAATCGTATGCCACCACACTATCTACTACGCCCTCAGTTTCCGTAAATGAGAGATTTAGATTCTCTCGCATCCAGCAATGACCATCGGCATATTTTGCTACTAAGTAAGTTTTACTGTTTCTAGTATCTATGAGAGTGTTTTTCGCGATGTCTGCGGTGGTGTAGGGGGAGCCGATGACGATACTATCACATATCTCACTCGTCATGTCTTGCATTTGATAATAGTCGCCAGATTTTTCTTTATTGAATGCGGCGAAGGCATCGGCGAAGGTATTGTAGCCTTTTGCCCAGATGGCATGGAGATTCATATCGTTACCAGTGGTACCGTCTAGAGTAATGGTGGCACCTGGTTGATAGGTAGTGCCTGGACAAGCGGTGCCGCCACTCGTAGTAGTAGTACTACACCAACCCTTAAATACCCAGCCGTCTTTCGTAGGGGTAACATTAGAAAGAGTAATAGTGCTAGACTGAGTGTTGCCATACTGGTCTGCGGGGAGGGTTTGTTGGTCGTCTG
>JAFWHD010000004.1 GCA_017512085.1 Candidatus Saccharimonadota bacterium | reverse complement strand
AGCCGGGAACTCGCTATACGGCGGAGTAGAAATAATGTCTCGTTTATTTCTCCTCTTTTTACTACTAGTACTTTTACTAGACTGGTTTAATTTACTTTTTCCTTTTCCACTCATCGCGAGGTCCTTTCGTATTATGTTGACGCTGCTTCCTCGTGGAGTCATTTACAAAAATGGCACCACGAGGGTGCTATAGTTCAACAGTCGTTCGTTTCCGAGCAATCTTTGAACGCCTCATGGCGCCATTTTATTACTCGCGAAACATATTTACAAAAAATCCAACTGTCAAACTATAGCACCTTCATTGTACCACGCTTCCACCCCACATTTCAACCCCCTTTTTTTTCAAAACCCATCAACCGTCATAATTCAATAAAAAAACGGAATTCACTTCCGCCTTTTTATTCAAACTGTTTTTCTTTTTAAAGAAAAAGTCCAGCTCTACCCTATCACCATCAAGCTCGCAAACTGTCTCGTCCTGAGATTTTTCCCCACCAGCCACTCATCCACCGCCTTCGCCACCCCAGGAAGCGCCGGATTATTATAATCATGTATCACAATAATCCCTCCAGGCATCATCCGCCGCTCCACGATACTGAGTGATACTTTTATAGACTGATAGAAATCTCCGTCTATAAAAGCAAATGCTATCTGTATCGGCAAATCTTCATCCATCAAATCTTCAAACCACCCCTTCTTTATCTCTGGCAGTGGCAATCCAGCTCTGAGAAATCTCTTTTTTACCTCCATCCTAGTCGCTTTTAATTCTCCTGGCCGAAAATCCGCCCCCACCTCAGACCTATCCACCTCATTCTTCTCTGGTAACCCCTCAAACGAATCATATATCCACAACTTTTTCTTCCCAGCGTCATCATTTAGTACCCAACTATTTTTCCCCAAGCTTTCCACCTCCTTATCCACAGAGTTATCCACCGACTCATCCACTGACTTTTCCACATCCTCATCCACAGAGTTTTCCACATCTTTTCCACCGATTTCACCTCTGTTATAAGCCCATAATAAATCTGCAAGCATCAACGCCGTATCCCCCTTATAGCACCCTAATTCCACGTAGTCCCCTTCCACACTTAGTGTCTTCTCCGCAAGACGCATTATCTCCTCCGTCTCCGCCTCGCTCACCTGTTCATTCTTCCATACCATATATATATTATATAACAACTGTCAATAAATGTTTTAGGTTACCCTCTGTTTGGGGCAATATCCCGGAAAAATCGGAAAAGTCAAGTTCATTATCTTATCAGGGCTTGCCCAGAACTGAACTTTACTTTTCCGGTTTTGAAGGCCGCCCCAAACAGAGGGCAACTAAAACATTTACATATCCAACATTTGTTTCAAATACATCCCAGTAGGAGTATCAGCTCGGCGAGCCAGTTCCTCTGGTGTCCCCTCCGCCACCACTTCCCCACCCTTTTGTCCCCCTTCTGGCCCCATATCTATCACCCAGTCCGCCGATTTTATCACGTGTAGGTTATGTTCTATGATTATCATTGAGTTTCCCCCATCCACCAATTTTCCCAAAATCGTCAAAAGTCGCGATACGTCATCCGTATGCAGACCCGTCGTTGGCTCATCCAGAATATAAAGCGTCTTCCCCGTTGAACGCCCAGCTAATTCTGTTGCTAATTTTATCCTCTGCGCTTCTCCACCAGAAAATGTCGTCGCCGGCTGCCCCAAACGAATATATCCCAGCCCCACCTCTTGTATTGTCTTTAATTTCGGCGCAATTGATGGAATATTCGCAAAAAACTCTACCGCTTCATCTATTGTCATCTCTAACACTTCCGAAATATTCTTACCCTTATATTTTATTTCCAGTGCCTCTTGGTTATATCTACGCCCATGACAGACCGGACATTTTACATACACATCGGGCAAGAAATGCATCTCTATCTTCTTCACGCCATCCCCTTGACAATTCTCGCATCTTCCACCCTTCACATTAAAGCTAAACCTCCCTGCTTTATATCCTCGCACCTCCGCTTCTGGTTGCGCCGCATATAATTCCCGAATTTTCGCAAAAACTCCCGTATATGTCGCAGGATTTGATCTCGGTGTCCGCCCTATCGGCGACTGATCTATCACAATGCACTTATCAATATTTTTTATTCCGTCTATCCTCTCGTGTGTCCCCGCCACCGTCTGCGCCCGGTGTAATCTCGCCAATAATTCATTTGCCAATATGTTATTCACTAGTGTTGATTTTCCCGATCCAGAAACTCCAGACACCACCGTCATCACCCCCAATGGAAAATGCACATCTATATTCTTCAAATTATTTTCTCTCGCCCCCACCACGACCAATTCTTGTCCCTTTTTCGGTTTTCGTCGCTTACGCGGCACTGGAATCGTTTTCGCTCCTGATAAGTATTGCCCCGTAATAGATGACGGATTTGCCGCCACCTCCGCTGGTGTTCCTGCCGCTACGAGCTGCCCACCGCGCGATCCCGCCCCTGGCCCAATATCCACAATATAGTCGCTCGCCATCATCGTGTCTTCATCGTGTTCCACCACAATCACCGTGTTATGTAAATCTCGTAAATGCTTCAAAGTCGCAATCAATTTATCATTATCCCTCTGGTGTAGTCCAATTGACGGTTCGTCTAGCACATACAGCACCCCCGTAAGTCCCGAGCCTATCTGCGTCGCAAGTCGTATCCTCTGTGCTTCCCCACCAGAAAGAGTACTTGCCGAACGTCCAAGCTCCAAGTATCCCAATCCCACATCCTGCATAAATTTCACCCGCTCCCGAATTTCCTTAATAATTGGTTCAGCAATAACTTTTTCTTCTTCGTCGAACCCTAGCTCATGACTCAGCACTTCTATCGTCGCATCCACATCTAGATTACACATATCCATAATGCTCAGATCCTTCACTGTCACCGCTAGCACCTCTGGCCTAAGTCTCGCCCCATTACAAGTTTGACATTTATGAACTCGCATAAATCTCTCAATGTCGTGTTTCACAAATTCCGATCCCTTCGGGTCGTTATATCGTCGCATTAAAGTCGGGATTACGCCCTCATAAGTCGTCTCATACATCGTTCCATCTGCAAATCTCCCGCTCCCAGATATTCGCATCTCATATTTCTCGTCCCCCGTTCCATATAGAATTATATTTTTCGTTTCCTCACTTAGCTCTCCAATCGGCGTATAAACATTAAATCCATGCTTCGCCCCCACTTGCATCAGTCGCTTCAGCCACCACGAATCTTGCCCTACACGATTAAACGGCCGAATCCCCCCTTCCGCAATTGTCAAATTATTATTAAATACCAGTGTTGGATCTATCTCCATCCGCGTTCCTAGACCAGTACAAGTTGGGCACGCCCCCTCAGGCGCATTAAAAGAAAACAATCTTGGTGTCAATTCTGGAATCATTATTTCCGGATGCTCTGGACAAGCATATCTCTGCGAATAAGTCAGCGTCTCCGTCTTTTCCGCTCCTATATGTCCCTCCCCCACCGCCGTCGCATTGTCAGTAATCTTTAGTAATTCCATCATTCCCTGCCCTAGCTCCAAAGCCGTCTCCACCGAGCCAGCTATTCGTGATCTTATATCCGGCGACAGCACAAATCTATCCACCACGATTTCTATATCGTGTCTCATATTTTTATTTAATTCTGGAAATTCGTCTAACGCATATATTATTCCGTCCACCCTCACCCGCGCAAACCCCCTCGCCGCATACTGCTCTGGGATATGCAGAAACTCGCCCTTCTTTGACGACACTATCGGCGCGAGCAACATACACTTGCTTCCTAGCGGCAATTTCATTACCTCTTCCACAATATCCTCAGTCGTTCTTCGCGACACCTCCCTATGACAAATCGGGCAATGTGGCACCCCCACTCTCGCAAATAATAGACGTAAATAATCATACACTTCCGTCACCGTCGCAACCGTACTTCGTGGATTTCGCGAAGTTGATTTCTGGTCAATTGAAATCGCTGGGGAAAGCCCCGTAATAGAATCCACCTCTGGCTTGTCCATCACTCCGAGAAACATTCTCGCATAAGACGACAATGATTCCACATATCTCCTCTGCCCTTCCGCATAAATCGTATCAAAAGCCAAGGACGATTTCCCGCTTCCCGATAATCCCGTCATCACCACTAATTTATTCCGCGGAATATCCACGTCAATATTTTTCAGATTATTCTGCCTCGCCCCCCGCACGCGTATATAATTATCGTCCATTTTCATCCTCTTTCAAACGCTACTATTATACTCTAAAAATCAACATTTGTCCATCCTCATGCTGTGGCTACTATCCCATCTGGGACAATTTCCCGGAAAACACCGGAAAAGCCAAGTTCACCGTCTTTTCAGGGCGTAGTCCAGAACTGAACTTTACTTTTCCGGTTTTGGAGGCGTCCCAGATGAGATAGTAGTCAAGCATGTTTATGTGATATAATTTAGATTATGAATATCCTAGTTACAGGCGGCACCGGCTACATCGGCTCCCATACTGTAGTAGAATTACTAAACGAAGGTCACGAAGTTACGATTCTTGATAATATAGCAAATAGCAAAATCACCGTCTTAGATAAAATTGAAAAAATCACAAGTATTCGTCCCGAGTTTCACCAAATAGACCTATTAGACTATACCACATTAGAAAAAGTTTTTCGGGAGACTCACTACGACCTTGTTTTACATTTTGCTGGCCTGAAAGCCGTCGCCGAATCCGTCGAACAGCCGCTAAAATATTATGAAAACAATCTCGTCGGTACACTAAATTTACTTAAAGCCATGAAAAAATCTGGAACTAATAAAATTATCTTTAGCTCCTCCGCCACCGTCTATGGCGAACAACAAACCCCAGCTTACACAGAAGAAATGCAGACAGGCCTCAATATTGCCAGCCCTTACGGTCGCACAAAATACATGATTGAAGAAATCCTCAAAGATTATTGCGTTGCTCATCCAGATTTTTCTGCCGTCATTCTTCGCTATTTTAATCCTATCGGCGCTCACCCCTCTGGCCTCCTCGGCGAAAACCCTACTGGTCACCCCAATAATCTCATGCCTATCATCATGAAAGTTGCCAGAGGCGAGTTAGAATCACTCCAAGTCTATGGCAACGATTACCCCACGAGAGATGGCACTTGTGTCCGCGACTATCTCCATGTTGTTGATTTAGCTAAAGGCCATCTTGCCGCCATGCCCGCCCTTAATACTCCTGGCGTTCATATTTATAATCTCGGCACTGGTCGTGGCACCACTGTCCTTGAAATGATTAAATGCTTTAATTCCGCAAGCCATCAAGAGCTACCTTATCATATTGCGCCTCGTCGCCCCGGCGACCTTCCCGAATTTTACGCTAACCCCGAAAAAGCACAAAAAGAATTAGGCTGGTCTGCCCATCTCACCATTGACGACGCCATGCGAGACACCCTTAACTATTTATCAAAAATCTAATATAATTATTTCAATGGAAGAAAAATTAACCCATTCAAAATCACCCGAAGATAGACCTAGCAAAGATTCCATCAAGCCTACCACCGACGTTTCCACCGCCCGTCACGCTGGTCGCTATCTTCTAGTCGGCATTGCTATCGCCGCCTTTAATTACCTTGTCTATCAACTCATCGCTCGTTTTCTTATCAAAGACAGCAATCTCCTCTGGCTTTCCAATCTCATCGCTACCACTCTCGCCGTCATTGTCGCCTACATTCTCCATTCTCGCATCACCTGGAAAGAGAGAAATCCCGGCAAATACGGCATCATCAGATTTTTCATTTGGAATGCCGCCCTCGCTCTCCTCATTAGTCCCGGTCTCACTTGGTTTTTTGGCTTATTTCACCCCATCTACGATTTTACACACCATATCACTTCCAGTATCGGTCTCCCCTTTGATCACGATTTCGTTGAAAGCACCGGCATCTTCATCTTCGCCAACATCGTCATCATGATTATTAATTTCCTCTTTTACGATAAATTCGTCTTTGGTAAATCCAAAACCTCGCCAAAATCCACTCACAAAACTTCACAATCCTCTCCCCCCTACACTTAATTTAATTTTTCAATTCCTTCCACCACATACTGTTTACGTTTAAAATTCAAATCAATTAGTAAATCCATATATTTTATCACTATCGTAATCAGGGCAAACATCCCAAAAAATCCAAACGCGAGAAATAGCATCGTCGTCGTCCATCCTTGCATCGGATTCCCAGTCGCAAACACCACTATCGTGTATATTCCCACACCTATCGACACTGCAAGCATCACCATCGCCATCGTCAAGGCAAACTTATATCCTACATCCGTAAATAAAATCAGCGCATTCGCTGCTACCTTTTTTCGGTTACGACGAGCTTCATCAGTGATTATTCGTCTTTCACTCACAACTGGTTTATATTTAATGTTACATATCTTTAGCCCACAATTGGCATATACCGCCTTTCTATATAACATCGCATTATTAAGCGAATTAACACGATTCACCGCTCGTCGCGACATTATACGAAATGTTTCCGTCTGCAATTTATATTCCAAATTTGAGTGTTTATTAAAAATCCGATAAAACAGCTTTGCCCCACTTGTTCTCTCCTCATTTGATGCCGATACTATATCGAACCCTTCCAGACACTTATCGTAAACCTTTTTGATCACTCCTTCATCGTAATCATTGTAATTATTATCGAATTCATATACAAAATCACCAATCGCAAAATCTACCCCACATTCCATGGCAAGATCCACACCATGATAGTAGCCCATATTGACCATACTAATTTTTGCATTTTTTACTTTACTGGCAAACTTCCGAATTGCTTCTGCCGACCTATCTTTCGAACCATCATTTACACATATTATTTCATAATTCTTAAAACATTTTGCGAGCGAACGGTTGATATTTGTTAGCACTTCCGTTATCGTTGCCTCATTGTCGCAAACATACACTACTGCTGATATAAAATTTGTTTCTCTCTCGTTCATTTTAGTACCTCATTTAAATCATAAATTGTATTAATTTTACCCGACAACACCGAAACGAATGTTGGATTTTCTTGATATTTTTTAATCACTGTTGGCCTAGAATCGTCAATCTCCGACGACGTAAGTATCGGCTTCATTGAAAATAGGGACTCCTTATAATGAAATTCCAACTCATCACGCATATATTTCCTCGCCAAATTCGCCATATATTCCCAGGCACTCTCTGGGCGCACCGGACAGTCGTTGCAATTACCCAAATTCGTCGGTTTACAATACCCCTCACTCTTTTTCTGGCACTGAAAAGTTGGCAAAGGTCCGTAGCTCGTTTCATGTGGAGTAAAAGTAACCGAAGTCAAAGAATGCATCCCCGTTTTTCCAAAAGGCATAATCGAGAAAAATGGACCATCCATCACCGTCAACCCCACCCCGTTCAATCCCTCATTCACCTCACAGAGAATCACTTCGCATAGTTCATATTTTATTTTGAAATATGGCATCTTCAACATTTCCAAAATCTCATTTACTCCTGCATAAGTCGCATTTAACAAAAACTTCGTATAATACTTTTTATCATTTGACTTTATTTCATATTCATCCCCCACTTGTTTTATTCCGCTTATCCACTCGCCATATTTTATTTCCACATTTTTTAATTTCGCTAATTCTTTTAGAAAATAATCTCTTAATATTTTTGCATCATAGGTATATTCTTTTGTTAGAAATGCCCCATCCACCATTTCGTTTTTAAAATACTTTGACACTGGCACTTCCTCACATTTTATCCCCGCATTATCACAAAACTTTTGAAATTGTTTTGCATCCGTCCACGAAAACTTACTAGAAGTCGCATATACCTGATCAAAATCCTTTAATACCGAAAATCCATAATCCAAATTGAATTTCTCAAAATACCCCGCAGACTTTAGTGCCGTAGAAAGACTCCTAGGATAATGATACCCCATATGAACACGCGCCTGATTAATATAGGTTGCCCGCTTAAAAGCCTCACCCTCCTTTTCTAATACCAATACTCTTTCACCCCTCTTTCCCGTCTGCAACGCCGCATATAATCCATAAATCCCCGCCCCGATAATTATACGATCAAATCTATTTTTCATTTAGTTTATTACCTCTCGCTATTTCTAAACCTCTCACCTCCACCCCTGGTGCTTCGATAAGCTCATATTGCAACCTATCCCCCCTATACCATTCATAAAATGTACTTACTCGTATAAAGTATACATTTTCTCCCGGTTCCACCATAAAACTATATTCGCGTTTACTATTATCCCCCTCGAACGACAGTTTCATTTCCGCTTCTTGTTCCGTTTCTGCCTTTATTTTTATATAATTACCATCCGTTTTATCCACCCCCCCCAGATCAATTACGCCTTTTTCCTCTAACGGCATCATTGTTTCTGGCTCCTTATTCTTGTCATATTTCCCCCAAATATACGGAATCATTCCTAATTTCACATTTTCACTATCCTCCGCCAAATACTCACTTTCTTTTATTAATTCCCTTACCTGCATTTCGCCTAATTTTCTCATATATTCATCATATTTCTCCACACTTCCCCAAATCTCATATCCATCTATCGCCATCATCGGTCGATAATTACCAAACATCTCCTCACTTAGTAGATAATAACGATAGTCATTATCTATTCCGTCTAAATCTTCTGCCAAATTTTTATCTCGTGCCCTGAGCATTATCGGTACTTTCGCCCCCGACAATTGCTCTAAAAACATTTCCTGTGTCGTTTCTCCACTTAGTATACCAGGTGATTGATCCACATAAAACGGCTTTTCCCGCCCAGTCAACATATACATCAACGTCTGGTTACTCATGTCTACAAAGGTTTCTTCCGGCGCGAGCAACGCATCCATTATCGTCTTCACCCCCTCATACTCTTGTCTCGTTTTTTCGCCAAGTTTCATTCTCGGCTGCTTGCTATCAAAAGTTTCATCATATACACTAAACTTAGCATACTCCGCTACCCCACTTCCCAAATTATTGTTTAAGACCGGCATCTCTGGAGATATCAAAAGATGTGCCACTACCATTATCCCCAAATAACTCGCCGTCATTACGCAGATTCGCCTACCGCTTAACAAATATATCAAACATGCAAAATACAAAAGCACCATCGAAAGCGCCGTATCCAGATCACTCTCCGCCAAATTATGTCTAATCATTCCTCGTTGATAATTTGCCAAATAGAATAGCCCCAACCCAAAGACAATAATCAACTCTGTCGGACTATACTTTTTTCGCTTCACCCACAAGTATATCATTGTCATGGCCACCGCTATCGGTATCCCAAAATACACAATACTATAAGAAAAGGTATTAATTGGTCCTAATGTCGCCATTGCCCAATTCATATTTGAAAGTGACAATCGCAAAAACTCCGTCAATCGCTCCATAATATTCACATTTCTAGCTAGTGCCAACGCCATCATCGCAACTATCACCACTACTGCCACTATCAAAAACCCTCCTACTAAGTTCAGGACCTTCTTTTTATCAATTCGCATCTTGATACTACTTGCTATTAGCATTATCATCGTTGAAATGACTATCCCCACTCCGAAATCCAATCTCACAAAACAAGTTAGCGCCAACGACGCAAAGAATACCACACTGCTAATTAAATTGTATTGTTTCTTAACGCAAAGATTCACTAATGCCAGTATCGGTAGTATTACCACGCCAAATTCCATCAATCCTCCATCTAGCATCAACGGCAAGCCTAGAGTTAGAATCATAGCCTCATCCGTTCCAATCAACATCCGCAACAAATAATATATTAATAATACCGTTACTATTTCTCGTATTACCACCACATAATTCACCACGCTCGCCGCCGTCGCATCATTATTTAGCAATCCAAAACTCGCCCCACCAATCTCGTTATAAAACATATGCGCATCGTAGTTTTCCAGTATCGGCACTTCCCCTTCAGTCAATTCCTCATAGATCGCCTCGCTATGATTCGCTTGCTCAAAAAAGTTACCAATTTCCACCGTCTTTGTCATTGGCAGCTGATTTGCAAATAGCGTCAATGATATCAAAACTAGCGGGTAGTACCATTTGAGAGAACACTCCCCCTTTGCTCGCCCCTTCTTTCTAGTCCAAAAATATATACCCATGCCGATGATAAATGTTATTGCATAAATCCCTAATATAATACCAAATTTATGATTTAGGTATATTTCATGTTGATTCAGTATATTATATAACTCTAGAAACACCGACTGTAAAATCGGCGCTAGCATCATCACTTTAAAAGCACGCATTAAAGCTACTTCGTTAATTTTCCTCCATTCCGCCAAAGCAAATAGCCCTAATGATAAAACAGCATATACTCCCGTTGTTAACGCTAGTCCACATCGAATCCCCGCTTTATGTAAAATCAGCATCATGAGTAGCAACACTGGATAAGCCTCCACAAACGCCCATTTCATACTGGTAGCTTTCCATTCTTTCCCAAATGCCGTCTTTACTATCGTCGCCCCAAAAACCCACAGAGAAGCCACCAACGAAAATCCGTATGCATACTTCACCGCTCCTAGTCCACTACCCATTAATGAATTGGCAAAACACATCACCCCGGCCACTACCCCCAAAAGAGAAACGTTCCTTAGTAGTTTCAAAAAATCCTTATCGCATCTATGTAGTATATATGAATTAAACTTCCCTAGCGCGTAAGTAATAAGTGGTACTATCGCCGCCACAAATAAATATAAATACGCCCGTTTCGTCGCATCAATTCCATACATCATGCTATTTCCCATCACGCGATCACTAAAACCACTAACTCCAAATGTTGTCATCTTCACTACGAATAAAATCATCAACGCAAACTGCAGAGCCATTAGATATGCCCCCATCACATTTACGGGTGTTCTATTCACATTGTATTTACCCCTCAGATTTGCAAATAGGATCCGAAACAATTCCCAGTTTCCTTTTATCGGACTAATTTTCGTTGGCGTTTTTCCCTTTTTAGGATAAGCCCGTTCCACCGGCACTTCACAAGTTTTCATCCCCAACTGCGACGCCCTTACCGATAAATATGCTAAGAGCTCATATGTCTCAAATATATCTCGCATCGGCTGCACCGCTTCATTCATCAAATAATTACGCGAATATGCTCGATAAGCATTCGTCGTATCTGTAAACTCCTCGCCAGCCGTCAGAGAAATCACCGGTGCGTGAATCGCCGTCACCGCCACATTTCGAATTAGTGGCGTATTTACGGCCTTCCCCCCTTTTATAAATCTCGAACCCTGTACTAGATCATATCCCTCATCTAACTTCTTTATAAATTTTGGGACATCCTCAATACTGTCCTTGTTATTACCATCTATCGTTATTACACCTTCGTATCCTCGTTTTAGAGCAAAATCTAGCCCCATCCTTAGCTGCGCCCCCTGTTTACCTTTATCATCTTTTACAAGTAATGCATTTATACCCAACTCCTTTAACATTTTTTCGTCAGTCGAACCATCCGTCGATCCACCATCACAGATGATAATATCCACTTTTGTATCAATTTTATGCTTCTGGGACCGCAGCAATTCCTTTTTTATTTTTTCCCCCTCATTAATTATTGGTATCAACAAACAATACTTATTCGCTTTTTTACGAAATTCCGTTTTTTTATATTTCGGCACCTGCCAGACGCCCATGTCTTCAATATTATCATTAGCAACCATCTCTACACCCCATACCAAAACCACCCACATATTTAAGCGCCGCCTTTACTTCATCTACTCCATTTTTATTACTCATCTCCACCGACAAATACCCTGCATATTTTTCTTTTTCCAGAATCTCTACTATCTGCTCGTGCAATTCTCGTTTCTTTATTGCTACCAAATTTGGTTCGCTTATATGCACATGGTGTATTAATTTTACTTTCCCTTTCAAAATATCTGCCTTTTCATCATTGTAAATCATCGTCCCCACGTCTAGATTTACTTTTACCCCATCACAGTCAATTTTTTCCGCTAGCTCCAAAGCCTCTTGCGTCGTATTGATAAAATTCGTCCCGTATATCTCTGGATTTGCCTCTATTGCAATTACCACATTTTTCTCGCTAGCATATTTTCCTATCTCTCTAAAAAATCTCAAAGCTTTCTCGAAGCACTCTTCTTTGCTCATTCCTTCTCGTATATTTCGGTTTTTAGGACAACCAAATACCAAATTATTACATCCCGCCTCCGCCGCATAATCAATCGCTCTTTTCGTATAATCTATCAATGATTTCCGTTCTTCCTCACTCCCAAAGATATTCTCCGTTTTTCCATACCATATCGACTGCATCGAAGAGATACTAAGCCCATATCTCACCTTCATCTTCTCCGCAAAAACCTTTACACTTTCAATATCATCATAGGGATTCACTTCCGTCACTCGCGTCGGCGCTACTTCTACTCCCCGATAACCATTTTCCTTTAGGAATTCATACATCGCATCATCTTCTTTTTTGCTCCAGCCAATATTCGATGCCGACAACCTTATTTGCAGTTCTCTCCTTATAAAATCTTCAATATCGTTCAATACAAATTCTTTATCAAAAATATATCCATCTCGCCCACCAAATATCTCACTATAAAGGGTTTTATAGTTATACTCCGCCGGCTCACCCCCCAGTTCATTGTTCCACCTATCCCCCGTCATTCTCTCGTACACCTCTGCCACGCCCACCGGCTCCGTCGCAAGATTAAGTAGTTCAATATTATTTTCTAACGCCGTCTCTATATGCGAAGCAAGATATTTCAAATTATAAAACTGATACACGCCTCTGCTATCCGTAAAATCAAGCGCGCTAAAGCCTAAATTATGAAAAACTTCCCTTAACTCCAATTCTTCGCCTAGCCTTATCCTTTTCAACTTAAAGAATCCATTATCCAATGATTCGTAGTATTTTTCTAGACTTGGTTCTTTCTCTACTACTTCCTTATATTTCTCCTCCGTCAGCATACTCGGCACCCTATGAATAAAATCATAAATATAATTCTTTTTTAAATTCCGCCCATAAAGTCCAGGTAGTCGCACAATCAAATGTTGACCAGGATAGTTTTCTCGTACAAAATCCTCAAAATACAGCCGATTCCTTCCGTATGGCTCATCCTTTGCCCCATCTATCACTGTTTCTTCATTTACATCCCGGGGCGTATTATACACATCAATCGTCGAAATCAATACTATCTTTTTTGGTTTTATCAACCGAATATTATTTATTGCATTATCAATTGTCGCGCGGTCTTTTTCTGGAAATTGATTTGCCATAAATTTCTGCGCCGGCACTCCAGCATAGACCAATAACTCCGGCTGAGTGCCAAAAGCATCTTCAATATTTTTTGAATTATAATATCTATCAAATTCCCCATTCATTGCCAGATTCGATCCCACAAATCCAGTGTATCCTACCAAACTTTTCATTCTACACTCCGCTACTCCTATTTTTCATCATTATATCACATTATCTATCAAAATATGCTACAATAAATAATATGGCCATTCCTAATCTTATCTATAAAGGCAATCGCGTACTCCTAAAAGAGCTCACGAAGACTGACTTCAAGCTCCGCTACCAGGGGTCTGTTCTTGGCTATCTTTGGGCCTTGCTTCGCCCTCTTATGATGTTCACTATTCTATATTTAGTTTTTGGTAAACTTCTGCGGCTAGGTAGTGATATCCCGCATTATCCCGTCTATCTATTGACCGGTACTACTCTCTGGTCATTCTTTACCGAATGCACTTCTCAAGGTATTAATGCTATGGTTAGTCGTCAAGACCTCATTCGCAAAATTTGCTTCCCAAAATACATCGTAGTTGTCTCCACCACCCTCACCGCCGTTATTAACCTCTCAATCAATCTCGTAGTTATCGTCATCTTTGCTCTTATTAACGGCGTCACCCCTACTTGGGCCTGGCTTCTCGTTCCCCTTCTTTGTTTTGAGCTTTACTGTTTTTCGCTCGGTATCTCTTTCTGGCTCGGCGCTATCAACGTCAAATACCGTGACATCACTTCCATCTGGGAAGTCATTCAGCAAGCTCTTTTCTACGCTGTCCCTATTATCTATCCCCTCACTATGGTTGCAGACACTAGTATCATCGCCGCCAAAGTTATCCTACTTAACCCCATTTCGCAAGTCATCCAGGACATTCGTTACTGCCTTATCACCGACCAAACCATCACAATTTGGAATTTCATTGAAAACCCAGTCATCAGATTTATCCCCTTCATCATCGTCATCATCATTCTCTGCTGGGGCTCCTACTATTTCCGTAAAAAATCACATTATTTCTCGGAGGAAATCTAATGTCAAGTCCAAAAACTGGCAAACGCATAGAAGTTCGTACTGACAGCGATAATGCTATCGAGGTCAAGCATCTCTCCAAATCTTTTCATCTCCCCACCGAACGCTCCTGGGGGTTAAAACAAGCTATCTTTAACCGCCTCAAGGGCATCAAAGGTTACAAAGATCAAAGAGTCCTTCGTGATATTAGTTTTAATGTAAAAAAAGGTGAGTTTCTCGGCATCGTCGGCCGCAATGGCTCCGGCAAATCCACCTTGCTTAAAATCCTTTCCGGCATCTATTATCCATCAAAGGGTGAGATTATCGTCAATGGCTCCCTAGTCCCATTTATCGAGCTAGGCGTCGGTTTCAATCCTGAGCTTACTGGTCGCGAAAATGTTTATTTGAATGGCGCCCTTCTCGGCTTCAGTAACAAAGAAATGGACGCCATGTATGACGAGATTGTTGATTTTGCCGAACTTCGTGAATTTATGGATCAAAAATTAAAAAATTATTCCTCCGGCATGCAAGTCCGTCTTGCCTTTTCCATTGCTATCCGTGCCAAAGGTGACATCCTCGTCCTAGATGAAGTCCTCGCCGTCGGAGACGCCGCCTTCCAACAAAAGTGCAACGATTATTTTGCTAAACTCCATAAGGCCAAACAAACCATCATTCTCGTCACCCACGATATGAACAATGTCCGTAAATTCTGCGACCGCGCCATCCTCATCGAAAAAGGCGAGATTGCTCTAGATGGCGAACCAGAGTTAGTCTCCAAATCTTACATCAAACTCTGGAGTGATTTCATCCCATTTATTAATCCCCGCAAGATGAAAAACCCCAAAGCCGCCCCCATCGTCGATCCCTACACTGGCAAAACTCACGACACTCTTCCTGCCGGCTCAGTAGTCAAATATTCCACCAAAGTCAGAGTCAATGGTAAAGATTACTATCGCACCGAAAAAGATTCTTTGAAAAACCTCGACCGCGCCATCGAATCCACCTACCTCAAAGAAATCTAAGACTTCATCAAAAAGAGCCTCCCGTGGGAGGCTCTTTTTATTTCTTCATCTCCTCCAGGTATCTCTTTACCGCCGACTTCCAATCCGGTAACAGCGTAAAACCATTTTCTGTTAATTTGGCTTTATCGAGTCGCGAATTGAATGGTCGCTTTGCCACCGACTCTCCATATTCCGCCGTTGTCACTCGCTCTACCACTACTGGCATTCCCGCCTGCTTATATATTTCTTCCGCAAAATCCGCCCACGAAATATACCCACCTTCATTTGTTGCATGATAATATCCATATTTATCCGTCTCTATCATATCCACTAGTAGTCTCGCGAGATCAAATGTATAAGTCGGCGTCCCGATTTGATCATCCACCACTCGCACCTTTTCATGTGTTTTCCCGACTTCTATCATCGTCTTTATGAAATTCTTGCCATTCTTACCAAACACCCATGCGATTCGCACAATGAAATATTTGTCGAGTAGCCCCGATACTTCCTTTTCTCCCGCCAGCTTCGATTCTCCATACACATTTACCGGCGCATAATTCTTATCGTCCGGTTCCCACGGCTCTTCCCCCTCACCATTAAACACATAATCCGTCGAGATGTACATCATCTTAGCGTCCACCGCCTTCGCTGCTCGAGCTAGGTTAGCTGTCCCCTCCACGTTCACCGCCCAGACTACGTCACGATTTTCTGGCGCTTCCGCTCCATCCACGTTCGTCCAAGCCGCACAGTGGATTATCGCATCCGGCTTCATCTCATTCACCGTTTGCGATACTTTTTCCGCATCCGTGATATCTAGTATCACGTGGTCGAAGCTTCCATCTCCTTCATGTCTGTCCGCCCCTACCACTTCATGTCCACGCTTCAGTAACTCCTTCACCACATCGTATCCCAGCTGCCCACTCGTCCCCGTCACTAATACCTTCATTTCACTCCTCCTCTCTTTCCTAGTTTCAACGAAACTACTCATTTACCAAAATTGAAATGGAATTGACTTCCATTTCAATTTTCTTACTAGTTTCTTTTCTGGTCTTTCTTTTCTAAAGAAAGACCACCCAAAAGTGGTTCCCACCAATCCTTATGATCCAAATACCATTTAATAGTTTTTACGATTCCATTCTCAAACTTCGTCTCCGGTTCCCAACCCAGTTGCGTCTTTATTTTTGTCGGATCTATCGCATACCGCCTATCGTGTCCTTTCCTATCTTCCACGAATTCAATCAGGCTTTCCGGCTTTCCAAGTTCCTTCAATATCAGTTTCACGATGTCAATATTCGCCATCTCATTATGTCCGCCCACATTATACACTTCCCCCACACAATCCGCATGGATAATCATATCTATCGCTTTACAATGATCTTCCACATACAGCCAATCTCTTACATTCTTCCCATCCCCATACACCGGCAACTTCTCATCGTGTAATGCACGGATTATCATCAGTGGTATCAACTTTTCCGGAAAATGATACGGCCCGTAATTATTCGAACAACGCGAAATTGTCACCGGCAGTCCATAAGTTCTATGATATGCCAGCGTCAATAAATCTGCCGAAGCCTTTGACGCCGAATACGGCGACGATGCGTGTAAATTCGTCTTTTCGGTAAAGAACAAATCCGGTCTATCCAGCGGTAAATCCCCGTACACTTCATCCGTTGAGACCTGATGGTATCGTGCAACATTATGTTTCTTACATGCCTCCATCAACACTTCTGGCCCCATAATGTTTGTTTGGAGGAATAGTTCTGGATTCTTGATTGATCTATCCACGTGTGACTCCGCCGCGAAATTCACCACAATGTCTGGCTTTTCCTCGGTAAACAATTTATCCACCGCTTCCGCATCGCGTATATCCGCCTTCACGAAACGAAAATTTGGATTTTCCATCGCCTTTTTCAAAGTAGCAAGATTCCCCGCATAGGTCAAAGCATCTAAGCATACTATTTTGTAAGCTGGATATTTTTTAAGCATATAATATACAAAATTAGAGCCAATAAATCCTGCCCCGCCCGTCACGATTATAGTTTTCTTCTCCATTTTTCCTCCTTATACTTCCGCCGCCACTTTCGCGCGAATCTTAATTAGGTTTCTTAATACTTTTACTCGCAGTTCTTTCACTTTACCTCCTATATATTAAATTTAAAATCTAAATCTTTTAGCTCCGGATGTTTCTCATCCTTTTCTGATAGAGTTAGTTCCCCCTCCACTTCCGGCCATTCTATCCCGCAGGAATCCCACTTCACGCCCCCCTCATCCTCCGGATGGTAAAACTCATCGCACTTATACACAAACTCTGCCGTCTCACTGAGGACTAGAAATCCATGTGCAAATCCTCTCGGTATCATCAGCTGTTTCTTGTTTTCCGCCGAAAGTTTCACACCTACCCATTTACCAAAAGTCGGTGATTCAGCTCTTAAATCCACCGCCACGTCAAACACCTCTCCGCTTATCACTCGCACTAGTTTCGCCTGCGGATGTTCCTTCTGAAAATGTAACCCCCTTAGTACTCCCCGCCGAGACGACGACTGATTATCCTGCACAAACTTATAATCCAGTCCCGCCTCATTGAAGTCCGCCTCCGAATATGTCTCCATGAAATACCCCCGCTCGTCGCCAAATACCTTCGGCTCCACTATCACTACCCCTTCGATTTCTGTCTTCGTAAATGTAAATGCCATTTTCTTCTCCACTTTTTACTATTTTGCCCCTCACAGGACTAATCCATCATCTTCCCTTCGGCCACATTAAACAAATGCTGGCCGTAAGATGATTTTTTATATTTCTCTGCCGACTCTAGCAATGCTTCCCGACTTATCCAACCATTCTTATATGCCACTTCCTCCGGCGCCGCTATCTGTATACCTTGCCTCTTTTGTATCACTCGCACATAATCCGACGCATCCGCTAGCGACTCCATCGTCCCTGTGTCTAGCCACGCCGATCCACGCCCAAGCAGCTGCACATCCAGCAGGCCTTCTTTCAGATAATCTTCATTTAGCGTCGTAATCTCCAGTTCTCCTCTATTAGACGGCTCCACTTTCTTTGCCATTTCAGACACTCCCGCCGGATAGAAATAAAGCCCCGTCACCGCATAATTACTTTTCGGCTCTTTCGGCTTCTCTTCTATGGATATCGCATGCCAATTTTCATCAAATTCTACCACGCCAAATCTCTCCGGATCCATTACATGATAGCCAAACACTGTCGCCCGATCGTTTTCCTCCGCATTTACCACCGCCTCACGCAGCTTCTCTCCAAATCCCGATCCGTAAAAGATATTATCTCCCAGCACCATCGCACAAGCCTCATCTCCGATAAATTCCTCGCCTAGGATAAACGCTTGTGCCAGACCATCTGGTGACGGCTGTACCTTATAAGACAAATTTATCCCAAACTGACTTCCATCCCCGAGTAGTCTCTCGAAATTCGGCAAATCCGCCGGCGTTGAAATTACTAAAATATCTTTTATCCCCGCCTGCATCAGCGTAGACAGCGGATAATAAATCATCGGCTTGTCATACACTGGCAACATCTGCTTCGATGTCCCGAGCGTCAACGGATAAAGTCTTGTCCCCGAGCCCCCCGCTAGTATTATTCCTCGCATAATAACTCCAGTTATTTTCTTCATTATATCATAAAATCACCGACGTGGCGAGGATAAGTTTTTTTTGGCCTAAAGTCCCCACTTTTCCCTTATCCGCTTTTCCTCATCCTTCATGTATTTCTGCACTTTTTTCGAGACACTATAATCTCTCAGGAACCACTCGTGCATCCCTATTATTTCCTCGTAGCTCTCCTTGTCTCTGGCCTTCCGCGTCACACTCCCCCGATGAATTCGAAAATGATTCATCGCTTTTTTATTATAACTAATCTTCCCATGCCCTAGCATCTTAGCGTAAAAATACCAATCTCCCACTTGCCGGAAATTCGCCGCCTCATCCAAATATTTCAATATCGGTATCTCCGCCGACTTTCGGAACACTACGCCCGACACATTCGGTATCGTACATCTTATTGCCATGGCCTCTTCTATTTCCTCCACTCCTGACCTCACAAAACTCTTCTTATATCTACCAGTTTTTTCCTTATCTCTAGACCACCGAAAGTTCGGCGCCATCATTACTCCCGCCGAATTTATCAATTTTGATTCCGTATACGAAATTACCACCTCCGGATCATCAAACGCCTTCATCGCTTCCTCTAGAAATCTCCGCGAGCACAAATCATCTGCTTCCGCTATCCAGACGAAGTCCCCCTTCGCCTCCTCAAATCCTTTTTTCCATTGCTTCAATACACTCCCAGAATTCTTCTTATTCTCGATAAATTTCACATTAAGATCTGGCCGTCCCATCTTTGCGTCATATATTATCGACTTTGCCATTTCTCCACTTCCATCTGCCGAATGGTCATCTAGCACAATTATCTCATACACTGGATATGTCTGTTGCAATATCGATCGAATCCTCGCTCGTATATATCGTACATAATTATAATTCGGTATCACCACCGAGACTTTCTTATGCTTTTCTTTCATTCTTCTTTCTCCGCAGGCTCCTCTACTTTTAATAACTCATTATACGCCTTCTCCACCTCTTCCGCAATTGCCTTGCCAAAATAATTATCTAGAGCATCCTTTCGCGCCCGCTCAGCCACTTTTTCATTCTCCTTACGCTGCTCGTATATATGTTCCAGCTTCTCATACCATTCACCACTATTAGCTAGATATCCATTCCCCCCATCCTTTATCGCCCTTGCAAAACTATAAGTCGGCGAAGCAATCGTCACTGTCTCCACCACGCCAGCTTCGAAGTATTTCAATTCCGATTTTGAATTCGTAAAATCATTGATCACTAGTGGTGCTATGTTTACATCCACCTCGCTCATCATTTTTTGTAATTTCTCCCAGTCCACCAAGTCCCTCTGCTCCACTTTTCCTACCATGAGCAACTTCTGCATTTTCTCCGAAAATTTCATATACCCCACCACCACTAGCGTCGCATCTTCGTGGCTTGTCAGAAATCTAATTAGCTCATCCTCCACCATCTGGAAATCTTTCGCGTGCGTCGGCGAGCCGGAGAAATACCCCACCATAAATCCTTTATGTGGTTTTTTCGGCAAACATTTTTCCGCCACCTTCACCTGTTTCTGGTTTAATGAATTTCTTATCACCGTATGAGGCTGCGAAAAACACTTCGTCAATTTCTCCCCCAGAAATTCGTTCGTCGCGATAAATCCATTTACCTTCGTCGCAATCCTCCTTATTCCCCACACATATCCCGTCCAATACAGTACATTACGACTCCCCGTCGCCCGCATCAGTCCGGGTAAATCCGCATATGAAAAAATCAAATCATCTAAATCCATCGCCACTGGTATCCCCATATCCCTCGCCTCCATCACATACCCCGGCACCAAATCGTCCTTTGATGTCTGTCTCAGTATCACTAGTAAATCTATTTCACCGAGCACCAGATTTATCAGCTCCGACTTCCTATACACCATCACCTTCCACTCTTTACCGTAAGCTTCCAGCGCCTCCTGCACATTCTTCACCCGATATCGATACTGCGCCGTGCTTTCATCTTCCACCACATATGCCGCGACTTTCTTATTTTTTTCTTCTATCATAATCCTTTCGCGACTCCCTATCGAGCATAAACCACATTCTATTGGTGTAGTTCACATTATAAAATCTATCTTCAACTAGCACATCCCCCCATTTTTCCCACATATAGTCTTGCTCCGAATTAAACCTATCAATTTTATCCGCATCTAGGTCCGACCCACGAGATTTAGATTCATGATGATATAATTCCACCATCGGCAATAATACATTATAGTATCCCTTATCCAACAGTTTCAAGCAAAAATCAATATCATTATATGCCACTTTCAAATCTTCCTCAAGCCCACCCACTTTTTTGAATTTCTCCTTGCTTACCATAAGACATGCCCCCGTCACCGCCGCATAATCATACGGTACCCTTAGTCTCCCATAAATCCCCATATCATTACGTTCTGACCCAATATACGCATGCGACGCCACACCCCCCAAGCCCAAGATTACACCCGCATGCTGTACAGTTTCATCCGGATACAATAATTTCACCCCCACCGCGCCCACATGTGGCTGCATCGCATATCCCACCATATACTCCAGCCATTCCGGCGTTATCACTTCCGTATCATTATTGAGCAGCACCAAATATTCACCCTTAGCTTCCTTCGCCGCCAAATTATTCAGTCTAGAATAATTAAACTCTATATCTTCTCTTAATACTCGAAAATTATCGTGTTTACTCTTGTATTCATTAAACAGTTTTAGTGTCTCTTGCTCCGAACTACCATTATCAATCAATATTATTTCAAAATTTTTATACGTCGTTTTACCATATATAGATTTTAGGCATGCCCCTGTTACTCTTGCATGGTCTTTTGTTGGTATCAAAATCGACACTAATGGCTGTTCCTTAAAATCATATATCACTTGATAGTATTTCGACTTCTCGTCTTTCACTACATGAGCGTTTATTTTTCTTCGTTTCAACGCCGATTCAATTGCCTTCTTGCCATTATCGCTTGCGTAATCTTTATTATCAATCGTCATAGAAGTTGAGCCCGGAATCATTCGCCAATGATAAAGTACCTTCGGTATATGATGAATTTTCTTTGCTTTTTCCGTAAAACGCAAATACAAATCATAATCTTGCGCCCCCTCATAACCCTTTCGAAATCCGCCAATCTCATCGATTATAGATTTCCGAAGCACACCTAGGTGTGACATATAATTAACACTTAGCAGTGTGTCTGGCGAAAAATCCGGTTTGAAATTCGGATCACATCTATCTCCGTCCAAATCTATTTTATCCTCATCCGTATAAATCATATCGATTTTCTTATCTTTATTTAGCGCTTTTACCACCTCGGCTAGAGCATCTGGTGCCAGCGTATCATCATCATCCATTAGTGCCACATATTCACCCTTCGCCATTTCGAGCGCATCATTTGACGCCACCGAAATATGCCCATTTTTCTTTCGGTGTTTTATGTGAATCTTTTTATTATCTTTGTATTTCTCTAGCACTTCCAACGTCTCCTCTTTTGTTGACGCATCATCTACTATACAAATTTCAAAATTTTGATAACTCTGATTCAAAATCGAATCTATACATTCTTGTAAGTATTTCTCTTCCACATTATAAACCGGAATCACAAAAGAAATCAGCGGCTCATAACTCATTTTCTCATATTCACCAACCTTCTCATTCCAATTCACCCAATCATTATAATCATACTTCTGCATCGGATCATAAAATAATAATCCACGTATCGAAGGCTTTCTTCTTTCTCTTAAAATACTCCACAAATACAATAAATTCTTCTTCATTACTTTTGGAGGCACCAAAAAATGATACTTTCGCCATACCGATTTTGTCCCCCGATAAACTGTTATCCCAAAATTTTCTAAATTCTGCTTCCTCACTCGTAACCTTTCTCGGATACAATTATTATCACGATAAAATACTCCCCCATTTTTTACTCTCTCTTTATTATACCATAACAACATGTATGATATAATAAAAACATGAAAAAGTATAACATCATCCAGGTTGGCTCATTCGACGTTGAAAACTTTGGCGACCTACTATTTCCCATCGTCCTCGAACACGAACTAGGCAAACGCCTACCTTTAGACCACTTATATCTTTTTTCACCCAATGGCGGCGAAATGCCCTTTTACCATCGTCACGTTTATCCAGCCTCGGATTTGGATGACTTTTGCCAAAACCACTCAATCGATGGTGTAATTATCGGTGGCGGCGACACCATTCGTCTCGATGAGACCGTCATGCCGGCCTACGGCACCGCCTTTTTTCCCGCCCTTTCCTTTTGGCAATACCCCATTCTCATCGCCGATAAATATCGCACCCCCTCAGTTTTCAATAGCCCCGGCGTCCCCTTCGATCTTGCCGATTATCAAAACATTAACTATCAAAACATCGTCAATAGCACCATTCGCATGTGTTCATATCTTTCTGTTCGCGACGCTTGTGCTAGGGAAAACCTCATCGATTCCAATTCTCCAGATGTTCACGTCGTTATGGATTCAGTTGCCCTTATTAATAATATTTACTCCAAAAAATCTCTCGAACCCAAATTTCTCGAGCTGAAGAAAAAACATCATCTTGAATCATCCTTCATCGTTATCCAACTTAGCCGCATCTACATCGACAAACTAGATTTTCTAAATCGCTTAGTAAAAATAGTTGAAATTATTAACAAAAAACACAATCTTCAAGTTGTCTTTAGCCCCATTGGCTACATCCATAAAGACCTCGATACGCTCCACGAACTCCATTCAAAAGTTTCCTCCAAAAACATCATTATCGAAGAAAAAATGTCTCCCGAAACCATGCTCTCTCTCTTCTATCATAGTCAAGGCTTCATCGGCACTTCACTCCACGGTCTCATCACCTCCACTGCTTACCATGTTCCAATCCTCGCTTTACATGACGGCCAAAACGCTCATGGCTACAGTAAAATCCAAGGTTTTATTGATTTGTGTCATTTTGAGAATCGCATCGCTAGTACCGAAGACGATGTGGTTAAAATCTTTGAACAATCTTTCTTCCAACCAGTCGACTTTACTCATTTTAATAACGAACGCAAAAAAATTTCCCATCATTTTGACCGCATCGCCAAAATCATTACTAGCCATGAAGTCATTGCAGATCCTAATAATTTCATCTCTTTACTTGATTCCCTCTATTCACTCATTAAGCAAAATCAAATCAAATCCGAACAACTCATCGCCAAATACAGTGATTATGATGAACTAAAAACCAAAGCTGCCAAGTATGACGAACTAAGAAAAACCGATATTTTCAGTAACCTCGAAGTCACCAAAGAAAAATTAGCACAATACGATAGCATTATAAATTCTGGTCTATGGAAAAAATCTCAAGGTCTTAGAAATTTCTTTTCAAAGTTTTCCAAGTAATCCACGCTCGCCCAAACCAAAAACCTACCCACGCAATGATTTTTCATTACTACTCCTAGATTTCTTCCAATGCTTTCGCAGGAACCGTTATGTCTGCCTCACCCTGCGTACAAGCTTCAGTACGATAATACCACTCGCCGCCTATATTTATCTTCGTCGTGTATTTCAATACTCTCCCTTCTTCTAAGACATCATATACCTCATTCGTATATGGATTTATTCGAGCAGTTTCTTCCTTTAGCCTCATGTTTCTGGGCGTAATAAATGGTTCATATTGCTCCGCTACCTCACTCAGCATTCTTGCTGGGACTACTACATCCAACCCTCCACCAGTACAAACCTCACTTCTATAATACCATTCCCCTCTTATAAATATCTTCGTCGTATATTTTAATACTCGTCCCATTTCAAGTGTGTCATAGTTTTCCCCCGTATAGGTACTCACGCGTGTCACCCCCTCGGTGAGTCTCATATACCTAGGATTAATAAAATCCTCATAGGCTTCTTTCAAGTCTTCCGCCGGTACCACCGCATCAATCTTGGCAAGCGTACAATTCTCACTCCTATAATACCACCGACCATCTATCTGAACCTTTGAAACATACTTCAATACCCTCCCCGCCTCTAGACTATCAAATGTTTCTCCGGTGTATGGATTAACTCTATTCACCGCACTTGTGGTTTTCATATTTCTAGGGATAACAAACGGTCCGTATGCGGGCATCTCTTCTAACGCTTCCGCCGGTACCACCACATCTAATCCCCCATTCGAGCAGACTTCACTCCTATAATACCACCCCCCTCTTATAAATATCTTCGTCGTATACTTCAATACCCTCCCTGCCTCCAAAGTATCAAACTTCTCACCCGTATAAGTACTCACCCTATCCGTCTCCTCCTTCAGCTTCATATATCTCGGTGTAATAAACCCTTCATACGTCGCCTCTCCAGTAATATTCCCAAACCAATCTTCGTAGTATTGATAAAAATTCCTATTCCCGTATGCTCCGCATGGCGCTGTTCCATACCCCGCCGCGAGTGCCCCAGCATTGGGCTGATATGGCGTATATCTATATAGTGCCGAAGTCGCCCGATTTTGGATATTTATCACCGAGCCACCACATGCCGCATTTGGATTGTATTGTACATAATTATTACCCACTGGATAATTTGTCCATCCCCCATCAAGCACCGTGCGAAATAGCGCCACCGCATTCCTCACCTGATTCTTAAAACCATAATACTGCGATGAGCATGCTGCCGTATCTGGACACCCATATCCAGTCGCCTTGCGATAATCACCATTATTAGGAATCGGATCGGTAATCAATCCCGTCTCTTTTTGCAGTAAAACTATTATTGCCTTTGGATTAATCCTATAATCCTGTGCCGCCTGCCAGATGATATGTGCGGCCGACTCACCATATTGAAAACCTATTTCATTATCATTATTTCCAAATCTTTCTTCGGACAAACATATAAAATGTCCATTTTCAAAATGCCATCTATAATTTGGATTTGCTGATAATTGTGCGTAATATCCGTGATTAGTATTTCCACACGGGTTCTTCGCTCTCAGGAAATTTTGTATCTCTGCCTCACTCATCGAGTTATAATCACTCATTTGAAAATCCGATATTATATACCCAGGATTAAATTTCCCCAAATCCGCCGCGCTCACCTCGTCATTATTTTTAAATTTCAGCGCCAAAAACGAGAATACCAACATCATCACAAAAACCCCAGCCAATATATAATATACTCTTCTATTTCTTCGTCCCACCATTTTTATCATATTGTCACTTCTCCTTCTATTGTCCCCGTTTTCTCCCCTGCCTTCACTGTTATTATTATATGCGTGCTCCCCGTCCCCACCTGCGATAATGGCACATCAAATCCTTCACAAGTCGCCGTTGATGCATTGCTCACGACTCTTGCCGACGTATTATATACATTCATCCCTGACTGCCTTAACCCCAATCCACATTCCCCCGAATCTAAGAACTGATCTATATTTACCCGTATCATCAATTTACCATCACTTACCCCCACATAAGTTATCACTCCTGTGAGCTCTTCCGCTTCATTCGGATCATCTCCTTCATACTGTGGCACTTTTTTCTCATCTATTGCCTTATCCGCCACCGTTGTGTCCTGGCTTACTTCCTCCGCTTCTTTAGCCTCAGTTTCCTTTTTTTCTTCTATCTTGCTCGTTTCCACTTCTCCAGTATCCTTTTTCTCTGACACATTTTTTACAATCAAGCCTACCGCCACTATAATCACCACTACCACCACTAGACCAATCACCCAGTAGATCCACTTATTATAATTCTTTCTCTGCTTTTCCATAGCGACAATACTCCTATTCTCATTATAACACTTATTATTAATACTAAGGCACTTATTTTTCTTCCATCACTTTTAGTGCTTCCGCCGGTATTGCTGCATCTGCATTTGTATTAGTTGCCCACTCAGTTCTATAATACCACTTTCCGTCTATTTTTATTCTTGAATCATATTTTCTCACCATACCTTTCGGTAAATCATCCACTTTATCTCCCGTATATGGATTTATTCTTTTCACATCTTTTATTAGTTCCATATTTCTTGGCCTTGTTATCTTTTCATATGTTGGCATTTCCATTAGCGCCTCAGCTAATATCGCTGCATCCTGCTTTGCGTTCGTCATCGCTTCCGTCCTATAATAATCCTTTCCATTCACCTTAATCTTTGAAGTATATTTTCTCACCATTCCTGCCGGCAACACATCCACCACATCACCCGTATATGGATTCACTCTATTTACAGTATTTTTTAGTTTCAAATATCTTGGATTCATAAATTCCACATATTGCGGAGCCTCCACTATCGCTTCGGCCGGTATCACCGCATTTGAATTTGCGTTCGTCATCAACTCTGTTCGATAATACCATCGCCCATTCACGCATATTTTTGAAGTAAATCTCCGTATCATCCCCGCCGGCAACACATCTACCACTGCTCCAGTATACGGATTTACTCTTTCTACCGTTCTAGACAATATCATATATCTAGGGTTCAAAAACGGTACATATCCAGCCTCCCCCATAATATTTCCAAACCAATCCTCATAATACAAATAAAAATTCCTGTTCCCGTACGCTCCACATGGCGCCGTCCCATATCCCGCCGCGAGCGCCCCCACATTCGGCTGATATGGTGTATATCTATACAGCGCCGACGTTGCCCGATTTTGTACATTCACCACCGATCCACCACACGCCGCATTTGGATTATATTTTATATAATTATTTCCTACTGGATAATTTGTCCAACCCCCGTCCATTACCACCCGAAAAAGTTCCGCCGCTCGTCTCACCTGGTTTTTAAAACCATAGTATTGCGATGAACAGGCTGCAGTATCTGGACATCCATACCCAGTCGCTTTTCGGTAATCTTTATCATTGGGTATTGTATCGGTAATCAAGCCTGTTTCTTTTTGAATCAACACAATC
The DNA here is from genome assembly GCA_017512085.1 of Candidatus Saccharimonadota bacterium. Lineage (GTDB taxonomy): Bacteria > Patescibacteriota > Saccharimonadia > Saccharimonadales > Saccharimonadaceae > Nanosyncoccus. The sequence continues at coordinate 1,538 of JAFWHD010000004.1, read as the reverse complement.
AAAACTTTTGGATTAATTCTATAATCTTGTGCCGCTTGCCAAATAATATGAGCTGCCGACTCGCCTACACCTATCACCTCACCATCCCCAAATCTTTCTTCTGATAAACATATAAAATGCCCGTTACTAAAATGCCAAGTATACCCCGCCTTCCGTGACAATTGTAAATAATAACCATAATCTCTATTTGGACACGAATTTCTCGCTGAAAGAAAAATCTGTATTTCTCCCTCATTCATTGAATTATAATCCGTCATTTGGAAATCTGAAATAATATATCCCGATCGAAAATTCCCCGCATTTGCTGCACTCACCACTCCCCCACACCCTACATTCATCGTCATTATTATTACCCCCATCACCATTCCCCCAAGCTTTTTCATTTTTAGCCCCATCAAAATTACCTCTCTCCCACACCTGTTTATTAATAATTTACCCCCGAGGCTATACTATTTTCTAGCTTATCACGTGAAAAATATTATGCAAGCAAGAGCACTAAAAAACACACAAAAGTTTTCATCAACTACACTAGTTGACCACCCCTCAATTCGTATCTGCATTCACATCCGTACCCGCATTCAAATCCAATCCCAATATTTCCGCCGCTGCCAACAAAACCTTTTTCTCCTCTTCGCTCGCAGACATCATCCCCTCCCGAAACAGTGCCACCGTCTCTTTATGCTCAAAATCAAGTATTGTAAGCGATCTCGCCTCTCCCGGCGTTTTCTTTAACACCCCTTTTTCCACCAAATTATCTATATGCTCTGCCACTGCCGACACACTTGTAAGATTTAGTCCCGTCATTATTTCACGATATGATGGCACATAACCTTTTTCATCCAAAAAATCCCTCAAATAATCTAATACTGCTAATTGTTTTTTTGTAAGTTTTACTGCCATGTATGTTATAATTATAAACAATGGACAAAAATAAATCAATTGATGGGCTGATGCCGCGCTCTCAAAAAATCGCAGCCAAAAAATCTACCAAATCTACCAAGCCAAAATCCGTTAAATCGGCCACTTCTTCTAAGGCGCCTAAAGCCCCAACCCCTAAAACCTCTCGCCCAAAGTCCACCAAATCATCTGCTCGTCGCACCCCAGCAAAAGCCCACCCCGCTACCCCTAAAATCGTTCCAGAACCCACCATTACCGAGACCACCATCACAGAGGCATCCACCACCAAATCAAACGATGAAGCTATCGCTGACTTTCTAAAGCCAGTTCAAGCTTTTAATTTTGATGAAGAAAGTGGCAAGTTAGAAGCCGCAGAACAACCATTAACTACAGAAACACCCGAGCCTGAATCATCAGATCCTAACACGATAGATGATACCCCCACAGACTTACCCGACACTACCAATGAAAATACCGAGGAGCCCCTCAAACCCCAAAAAACCAAAAAACCCAAGAAACCCGTGAGCAAAAAGAAGAAAGTTATTCTCACTATTGTCCTCATTCTTCTTCTCCTTATTATTGGCGCAGGTACCGCATTTATCATCTGGGGTAATGATATTATCGCCAAAATCACCGGCGGT
>JAFWHD010000003.1 GCA_017512085.1 Candidatus Saccharimonadota bacterium | reverse complement strand
TGCTCTTTTTACTACTAGTACTTTTACTAGACTGGGTTAATTTACTTTTTCCTTTTCCACTCATCGCGAGGTCCTTTCGTATTATGTTGACACTAGCCCCTCGCGAACCGCATATATATTATATATACTACAAAAATGGCACCACGAGGGTGCAGTATCTCAACTATCATCAGCAGATTGCTTCAATTAGTCTCGACACCTCATGGTGCCATTTTTCTAATTGAAGACAATCTATATGACAAAACTGTCTGCTAATTTTTATAATAATTGAAATACTGCATTTTAATTATAGGAAAGTTTTTTGAAAAAGTCAAATAAAAATACAGGGGATTTTTAAACCATTAATTAATACATTCAAAAAAAACAAATTATAAAGAACTGTAGATTTTAAAAATTATGTGCTATAATGAGCATAAGCAATAAATTTTTAAGCATAAGGATTTTATGGCACACATCAATAGAAGATTTATAGATAAACATTGGTTATTATTTGTAATGCGGGGCATACTGGCAGCGGGGTTTGGTTGTTTTATGTTATTTGGCACACAAGACGATCTTGGCTGCATTATCTCAATGGTTAGTATTTTTCTTCTAGCGATGGGGATCGTTGATTCGGTGGGGGCGATTTACGCATCCGTGAATAATAAAGGGTGGGTTAATTCGGTAATAGATGCCTTGGTTGATGTGATTGCGGCCGTCGTATTACTATTTGTGACGAATCATAGTATGATAAATAGCCTTATCGTTATATCTCTCTATGTGGTGATTTCGGGCATAATTGATATTTTCCATGGCTTCTTCTCAACGGTTGATCCAACGGACCGATTTATCAGGACGGTAACAGGAGCTTGTGGTTGTATCATGGGAGCGGTGATTCTCAACGCAGGGAATTTTGAAATTACAGTCTTCGTAAGATTCTTTGGAGCATACATGCTAATCGTAGGCGTGACAAGCATGATTTATGGTGTACATAATCGTTCACAAAAACTGGAAGATTTGGTGGCTCGCCGGGAGACAGCTGAAGAGACAGCCAAAAAACGTGCTGCGGCAAAGAAAATGGCGAAACGCGCAGCTACATCTAAGTCAGTCAAAAATGTAAAAAAGACTTCTAGTAAAAAACGTAAATAACTGTATAATAGAGAGCATAATATCAAGAAGGAGCGAGGGAGCGGCCCGATGACCTCCTGCCAACCTACCAATGCAAGGTGGTAAGTCCGTCCAGAAAGGAAAGATATGTTCTATCGAACAGCGGAGAGTGTTTCTCCAAAACACCCAGATAAACTATGTGATCAGATTTCTGACGCAATACTTGACGCTTATTTATCACAAGATCCAGATTCGCGTGTAGCGATGGAGACTTGTGGTGGTCACGGAGTAGTATTCGTGACGGGAGAGGTCACATCTAGGGCGTCAGGGGTTGATATTCCAGCCATCGTACACCGAATAGCTGGACCAGATGTAGAGGTACATACTAAGATAGTCTCGCAATCACCCGAAATAGCCCAGGGAGTAGATACGGGCGGAGCAGGCGACCAGGGAATTATGATAGGCTATGCTTGTGACGAAACGCCCGAGCTTCTACCCCGCGAGGTCGTGCTTTCTAGGCGGCTAAATCAATACATTTATGAAAAGTATCCGTTTGATGGTAAGACGCAGGTAACAATAGCACCAGATGGAACGATAGATTCTATCGTGGCAAGTTTCCAGAATGCGCCGAAAGAGGAATTAGAAAAAATCGTAAAGGAGTTCATTGCCGAGAATGAATTAGAAGGAAAATTGGAGCTCCATATTAACCCCGCCGGGGATTGGCAACAGGGTGGATTTGATGCGGACACAGGATTAACGGGCCGGAAGTTAATTGTAGATAATTACGGGCCGAGGGTAGCAATAGGTGGAGGATGCTACTCGGGCAAGGACGCAACGAAGGTGGACCGCTCGGCGGCTTATATGGCTAGGCGCATCGCGGTGGATTATCTTAGGAAGCGTCAGGCGCATGAGGTACTAGTGAGACTAGCTTACGCAATTGGTTATGCGGAGCCATTAGAAAAGACGGTAATAATTGACGGAAAACCAGAAGAAATAGAAGGATACGATCTCACCCCACGGGGCATTATCAAGTTCCTAGATTTGAAACGACCGATTTACGAGCCGACAGCTAGATATGGACACTACGGTGAGGGATTTGATTGGGATAAATAAAACACCGCCTAGGATTGACCGTTTTGGGTAAACTGTAGTGCTTGACTTTTTTCCTGAAGTGTGGTACAATAAAATATGGTACATATTTACATGTTTTATAGATATGCGCACTTTACAGGAGGAAAGTATGACTAAGTTAAAACAGAAGTTAAAGAAACGACTCAGGAAATTAGAGAGGTTGAAAAACATAGATGATTTGCGAGAGCTGCTGAGACGGGAGCCGGAGGAAATATCTAATGATATGTTTGAAGAACGAAGGCAGATTGCCGATCAGGCCCGTTTTACCTTTAAACCATCTAATTTCCATCCCACAATAGACCAGAGATTATACGATAAAAACGGGTGGTAATCCCCACCAACAAAAATACCCCTCTTTAAAAGCACCCCACCATAGGGGTGCGTTTTTATTTCTCTAGTTACCGGTGAGCCAATTCCAGATGCCCTCAAAGAAAGTGGGGGAATTAGAGGGGAGGGACTCATCTTCGTTTTTATCTACAACAACAGTAGTATTGTCTGCAGCATTGGCCCCATTCCAGCTAGGAGAAATCTGCTCAGCGGTAACAAGGAGACGTTTTTCCGAGGTGCCGAGAGGAGTACAAGTAACCAGAGTGAGGATTGGCCGGTCGGTCTGGATTACGAGGGCACCGACATTCGTGGGAGCGACAATTTCTTTTTTTGTGACTCGGTATGTATAACGGACCGAATTGTAATTTATATAGATAAGGTCTCCATCCTCTAGACGCTCAAGACCAGAGAAAATGTATTTATAGGGATTTGAACTATAGACATCGCCAGCGGAGTGACCAGTAATCACGGTATTACCGATTTCACCAGGGAAGGCACTAGCACCTGGAATGCGATAGTGGGCGACACCATTATTCATGGCAGACATAACGTCAGAGAGGGCAATACCAAAATGAATAGGCACGTCAACATTTAGCTTTGGAATAATCAAACGTGGCTCTGCGGAAACCTCTTTAGTGATAGTAGGGTCCACAGCTTCAATTTCGGAAGCGGGAACGTTGCCGGGGGAAACATAAGCATAAATCGGGGCGAAGATTAAGCGATTATACTGAAGAAAGAGGATAAAAAGGGTTACTGCAAGGCCGGCAAAAATGGGGATGAGGCGACGGTGACGGCGAGCTTTCTTGATGTCTTGAACGGCACTCTTACGAATCTTCTTGCGAAGCTTAGAACGAATATCGTCATCGGCGGCAATTTCGGACGCGCTCGCATTTACCTCTACTCCGGTGCCTAGGGACATTTTCTTGTCGTCTTGGTCATTTTTACGGCCAAAGCGACGACTGGTACGAGTAATAGACTCAAGGATGTCGTCTTCCTCGGCTTGTTCGCGGGCTTGTTTTAGTTTCTCGGTCTCAATATAAGTGCGGGCGGCCTTTGAATAATAATCGCTGTAATATTTTTGATAATAATTTTGCCAAGCGGTATGATATTGTTTCCAGGACTCAGAGTTGATGCGTGGGGTGGTGTCCTTCAAATGAGCATTTGCTTGGGTGGGTGAGGGCGTCTTATTCTTATGAACACCTCGGCTTTCGGCAATGGCCTGTTCGCGAATCTTCTCGCGCTGACGTGCTGAATCAGCATAAGCGGCGAGGACTTTTTTACGGGCAAGGGAGGCAGCGGTTTTTCGCTGGAGGTCGTTGGAATTTTGAGAGTTATATCTGGAAGAGGAAATAGTAGATGAGGAAATCACGCCGCGTTGAAAGACGGAAGAAGATGTATTGCTGAGGAGGGATGGAGTGCTACTAGGAGAAGTCATGCTACCAGGTGTTTTACCCGAAAGACTCCAGTCAAAATGCTGGGCACCTTGAGTACCATTACTCTGCGATCTAGGGCTACTAGAGCCCTGCCCACCTTGATAGGAATCCATAAAATCATTATATCATAAGACAGGATTTTATGGTATAATAATTGTAAGGGCGATTGGCGGAACTGGTAGACGCGATAGACTCAAAATCTGTTGGTAGTAATACCGTGTGGGTTCAAGTCCCACATTGCCCACCAAATTTGTTGCTAGAATCGCCATCTTGGCGTTTTTTCGTGTTTGCTCTATCAATAATAGCGCTTCACACGAAGAAAACACCAATTTAGACGATTCTAGCTAACAAATTCAATGTTTGAAAAAGTCCCAACAAAAAGAAACTAGTATAAAAAAAACGAGTTAGAAATGAATTCCAACTCGTTTTTTGATTATTAGAACTAGCGATTCGCACGAAGAAAACACCAATTTAGACGATTCTAGCTAACAAATTCCAAGTATAACGGGACCGGGCAAGTCCCGGATTTTTTATTCATCTTCATATTGCATGGATTGGCAAATCTTGCAGAGATGGATGGGTTTGTCCTCTGGCGCGAGAGGGGCGCCGCAGATATCACAGGTATCATCATGATTAGAAAGAAACGTCATTATTTATTCTCCTCTTTATTATTATAGAGACCGTAGCCATATCAAAAATTAGTGGACAACCTCCTCGCGGATGAGATGAGAGTCATTGAAATAATAGAGCCACTTATCGTCCGTGATAGTGATGGGGAAATCAGGGGAAACTCTACTGGAAAGCGAACGACGATTTAACCCGTCAAAATCATAGACGATAAGATTACTATTTGAAACCGAATAAATCATACCACTGGTTAGCCAACCGTAATTTGGACCATCGGTGTTCCATTCGGTAACATTCTCGGCTTCCATATCAAGCGCAGCGATATGATTATCGGTGCTAAGTGAGATATATTCACCGCTATCGCCAATTTTTAAAGAATCTGGAGTAAAGGAAAGGGAATAGGTAGAGTCCATCTTTAGACTGTCAGCAGAGAGATGATCGGCATTATAAAGTGTCAGAACAGTATCCGCGAGGGTGGCGAGATATCTCTCATCATAGAATTGAAATATAGCAGGACGAACTGGCGTAGCGGTGTATTGTAAAACTCGCGATTTTTCATCATTGGGCGTTTTGAGAACAACTACGTAACGGTGCTCTGGCTGAGCGGAAGGATTTCCTTCTGGCATGGCAGTCGTATCGGCGATAGTGCTAGTAGATTCACCTGAAGTTACGGTAGCGTCGCTATTTAATGTGGTAGAAATATTATCATCAAGAGCCGAGTAAATGATTTGATTATTATAATGACTAAAATATTCAACCTGAGTAGCAAATGGCTCGGAGATTTTGTGGCGAGAGGTATCAATAGTGTAAAGATTGCCATCACTTAACGCAATTAGTGTATTGGAAGAATCATCAAAAATGTCAATTTGGCTAAATCTAAGGTTGGAAATCCGTGAGAGAGCAAGACTACTGGCGGGATTTTTAGTGTCCAGGAGAACCCAGTCAGTATCAGGGCCATTATTGATTTCAAAAAGAACATGTTCATTATTACTATCCCAATTGGCGGATTTTATCTCGCCGGTGAATGTCCCATCGGTAGCACCTTCAGCAAGATTGACACTGGGGAAATATGGCGCGATGTCAATGGCGGTTGGTTTTAGTTCCTCATTATCTACCTTTACTAATTTCCATTTCGTAGTATTATCCGCAAGTAGCAAAGTCTGGCGATCTGGAGAAAAACTAGCGAAAGTAGTACCGGTAGTATCAAGCACAGATGCAGGAGTGCGCTCTTTTAAAAACAATCTCGGGTAGCGAATGCGATACAGGAGACCATCGCGAACATTAATCGTACGAGACCATGTATCGTAACCCTCTTTAGTGAGGGAGATAGTATGCTCGCCACTCTTCAAGATTTTAGAAGTATTAGTCTGTGACAGCCAAGAAGTTTCGCCATCTACTATAAGCGAAGCGCCCGTAGGAATGGAATTAATCTGTAACATACCCTGCCGCTCTACCGTAAAATCAGCATTTACCCAATAGCCGGAGACAACAAAAGCAAGTGCTATGACAATAGCAATTACAGCAATAACCATGAGCGCTTCCGATATAATGACTCTACGACTCGCTAAGCGTTCGCGTTTATCAAAATCCATGTATATATTATACCACAAAAAATAGTCTAAAAAGCACTTGTGTTTTTATGATAATCATAGTAGAATAGGATAAGAATAAGCGAGGAAAAAATGCACAAATCTGACGAAACATCCATGTCTAAATTGAGCCATCGCAAGATGCAAGCTTCGACGACACTTAGTCGCAAATATACGAAGCGTCCTTCTATGCAATCTGAAATAAAGATTCCAAAGAGTCTCAAAATAAGCCGGTTTAGCGAAAGTGAGATGAATAGCCCAGTGGTAAATATGGGAGGAGAAACAGAACTGGCGACCGAAATGACAGAAATAGATTCAATGGAGATGAATAACTCAATGCAGGCCGATCCGTCAATGATGGCAGGTGAGATGTTGCGCACTAATGATCAAATGAGCACGGGTGGGAAAATGTATGATAGTAGTAGCATAAGTATGAGTGGGATGACACGAAGCAATACTTCTGTGGGCGCGATGATGCGGGACAATTCTCCAATGAGTGGAGGATCTGTTTATGCACCCGAAACGATGCCGGTCTATCCAGATTATCCTAATTATCCCGAGGAATCAGCGTCGTTACGCCCGACGCAAGAATCAGTCAATAAAAAAATGAAGGAACAGCCAAAAATGCGCACGAAAATGTCTCAACAAATGGAAAAAACATCACGCACTTCCACTCTGTCAGGTATAACAGCTAAAGAAATGAAGGAGCAAGCCATCAAGAAAGCGATGTCATCAGCAAGTAAAGTTGAGAAATCAAGCGACAAACAGTCAAAAAAAACAAAGAAAACAACAGGGATGCATTTTGGCTTTGGAAGGGTGGTATTAGCGCTCACCTGCGCATCTGTAGCGGTAATGGCAATAGTATATTTTGTCAATCTAAATATGCCGGATATTTCACTTTCTGTGGCGGCATTACAGAATGGAATGGAGGTAACTTATCCTAGCTACATACCACGAGACTACAGTGTTTCTAGCGTGACAAGCGAAGATGGGAAGGTGACAATGACATTTGATAATTCAGCAGAGAATAAGTCTTTCACACTGGCTGAAGAACGTTCGTCGTGGGATTCAAATACGCTCTTAGCAAACTATGTCAAAAGTGAATACGGCGAGAATTATACCATGGTGAAGGAGCAGGGACTGACGTTGTTCGTAAGTGGTTCTAATGCGGCGTGGGTAAATGGTGGTAATGTATATAAAATCACCGCCAATAATGGAACCTTGACCAACAAGCAAATCAAGTCGATAGCAGTATCATTATAATATAATCCTTCAAATTATGTAACCATATAATAGTATATGGTTACTTTTTGTGGGAACTAAAAACAGGCTAGATGTTAAATAAATACTACCGACTATATATTAATATAAGAAAACTAGATAGATCTGGCGACAGCATTTAATCTGGCTAACGTACGCTCTTTTCCTAGAACGTCCAGAGTGAGATGGAGGGCAGGGGAGAAAGGAGCGAAGCTCACGGAAATACGAATTAGGCCAAATAGCTCTGCGGGTTTTTTGCCTGTTTCCGTAAGTAGATCGTTCAGCACGTCCTGCAATCGAGTAGAATTCCAATCTTCAATGCTGGATAGTTTCTGGATAGTAATCTTCAGAAGATTCTCGATTTCGGACTCGGAAAGTTTTTTGAGGAATTTATTTTTTACTATCACGTCAAGATTAATAGTGGGGTCCATAAAGAAGAATTCAGTCATACTGCGGAGATCGGAAAGAGTCTTGAGCCGATCATAAATAATGGATAAGACCTTTTTACGATATTCCTCATCATAGTTTTCGGCGACCTCTGGCCAAAAACCTGTCGTACGTTCATAGAGAGCATCAACACCTTGCTCGGTAAAAATCCGCCGAATCCATTGACCGTTATACCAATAAAGCTTCGTCTCGTCATAGCGAGCACCAGAGCTCTGGATACGGTCAACCGAGAAGGAATGGATTAATTCATCCTTTGTATAGATTTCCTGCTCAGTACCATCATTCCAACCGAGACAGGCCAGATAGTTTAGCATCGCTTCTGGCAGAACACCATCATCGCGATACTCAGTGACAGACTTGGCACCGTCACGTTTGCCGAGTTTCTTATTACCCTGGGGGGCAAGGATATGAGGGAGAGAGATTAACTTTGGACGTTCCAGACCAAATGCCTCGTAGAGGGCGAGATAATTTGGCGTACTAGAGAGATACTCTACACCACGCATAACATGAGTAACACCCATGGCAGCATCATCAACGATGTGGGCAAAATTATAAGTGGGGAATCCATCTTTCTTTATCAAGATAATATCGTCTAAAACCTCTGGGCCAGTGTGCATGTCGCCCATCACTTCGTCGTGCCAACTGTATTCCTTTGGAATCGTGAGGAGACGGAGAGGTAATCCTGGCTGCCACTCGGGGGGATTTTCCGGGCGATAATCACGATAGCGAAAGGGGATATGTTGCTCATTACATTGCCTGCGATATTCCTCAATCTGCTCGGGAGGAGTAGGATCGGCATACGCACGTCCTTCGACGATGAGACGACGCGCCCATTCATGGTAAATGGCTTGGCGCTCACTCTGGAAATACGGAGCGGAAGGCCCGCCAACGATGGGGCCCTCATCCCAATCGAGGCCGAGCCATTTCAAGGTATCCTCAATAAGCTCGGTAGCACCTTCAACATAACGAGCGCGATCTGTATCTTCAATACGGAGGATCATCTTGCCATGCGAACCGTGCGCAAGAAGATAGGGATAGATCGCAGAGCGAACATTACCAATATGAATGTAGCCTGTAGGGCTAGGAGCAAAACGTGTAACAATCATACTATATATATTATCATAAAAGACGGGTATTGTCACCCGTCTCTATGTATGGTCAACAATTAGATTTAAGCTTGTTCTTCCTCGTCGTCATCATCGTCACGTTTACCGGCGATGAAGAAGATAATTCCGGATGCAGCGGCAACTGTAGCTGTTACTGCTAGCCCTGTAGCAAGTGCATTATTATTTTCAACAATACTAGTAGCAGTGGTGGTCGTAGTGACGCCGAGCGGAGCAGTATAATTACCCTCGATAATTTCGGTATTCTTCGTAGTAGTAACATCCCCAGTGCTGCCATCACCAGTGTAACCAGAGCCAGTGCCGCTTGAAGTGCCAGAATAGGAAACCGAAGCGTTCTTGCTACTTACATAAGTAGCAGTATTATTGCCTGGAACGGTATCGTCCGAGTCAACAGCTGGATTGGTAGGAGTGATAGGATTACCGTTATTAACTGGACCGGTTACTACACTAATAATAACATCACCACTGTAGGTACCGGCGGCCTGAGTAATATCAGCCTTTGCACCGAAATAAATGTCTGTAGATTCTGCGTCAACGGCAGTAGAGGTTTCCTTTATCTTTGCCGGTGCGCTAGTGCTAGTCGTCATGGCTGCATAAATGGCGCCCATATTGCCAGCATCAGTCTCAGCGGTAGTAATAACACTATTAGCAGTGCCCAAGGAATATCCCCAGTGATTTGAGTCAAAAGCGGAACGAGTGGACGAGGCGGCGAGGGTAGGGATGGTATGAGATGCCGTATCCGAAAGATTGGTAGAATCCACCGAATACATAGAAGCAGTATAACCCGAGCTATTACTGGTGGAAACGGTAAGATTTACCTTGTTTCTAAGGAATGTATTTACATCACCTTTTGCCCAAGTCTCAGGTGTAGTAATCGTCACCGAGAGGCTCTCGACGACATTAACATTAAAATTAATGTCGCAAGGATTAGCTGAATTAGTATTAGAACAAGGTACTGCGTCAGCTTCTGGTATGGCACGAAAATATGCCACGACGCCTGACGTGACAGAGACAATTCCTGCGAGAAATATATTGAGTTTTCTTTTTGTGTTGACCATACCTCTTATTATACACAAGTATTTTCGTTTTGCAATAAATTTTTTATGCTTTTTTAAATTTTATTGTTAAATGTGGAAAACTTTGATTTATATAAAAAACTTGCGTTTTTTCGCAGATTATAAAGTATAATATATAATAATGGAGAAAAACATGAATACTAATGAAGATTTAAAAACAATAGGTTCTAGCGAGGAGGATAAAAATAAAGATTTAGTTAGGGGAGAGGATGACGTAGAAGAAGATAACGACGGAATCGTATTTCAAAATAACCATGTGGAGGATGAAATGAAAAAGAAGAAACCAACAAAGGGCAAAAAACCATATATTATAATGTTAACAACTGGATTATTGTCATTGGTCGCTGGAGCAGCGCTATTTATTGTGGCTTTTGTGGGAATTCATAATCAAGCACAGCAATATAATTTTCCAGATTTATTTGGCGACAAGAAGGGGGCAACTACCGAATATAGCCCGCTGACTGGGTTAGCACTAGCAAATGGCCAGACAGCGACATCGCCGACTTATTGTGTCCAGACGCCGAATGGGACCGATGGAGCCAGACCGCAGGCTGGCCTAACGCAGGCGGGAGTGGTATTTGAAGCAATAGCCGAAGCGGGGATTACTCGATTTGCGGCGATTTATCAAAATCCTACCTCAGCGGTGATTGGACCGATACGTTCGCTCAGAATATATTATTTACAATGGGATACACCGTTTAATTGTACTATCGTACATGCTGGTGGCTCGGCGGATGCATTAGCAGCAGTAGCGCAGGGGTATCGTGACCTGACGGAAGACTATAATTATATGTATCGTGGTGGATATAAGGGGAGGCTCTGGAATAATCTATTCACCACGTCTGGATATCTCCAACAGGTAAGTGTAGATACAGGGAATATGACTTCAGATGTTCATGGTTTTGCGCGGATGACACCAGATGAGAGTAATCGCGAACGCGTGGATGCGCTGGCAGGTGAAAAATTAGACATTACCAGGAAAGCAACTGGCGACACCTCAAGTGTTGATGTAAAGGTACCTACAGTGGCATTGAGATTTGGTGGATGGGCGGATTTTAACGTAAATTACAATTATGATGCGGAGAGCAATACTTATCTCAGGAGCTACGAAAATGGCAATCCACATGAAGTCTATGCGTGTCCTGAGGAAGCACTTGGCGAGGTGAATCCGGAGGATAAATGTACCCTCACGCAAATGGCGCCGGCTGTAGTGGTAGCGATGATGGTGGAAGAATCTCGTGCATCAGATAATTATCATGAGGACATCACAGCAATCGGGTCAGGCAAGGCGTATGTTTTCCAGAACGGAACAGCCATAGAGGGAACCTGGACAAAAACCTCAGCGAGTGACCAAATCAAATTTACAGACGAAAATGGCAACGAAATCAAGCTGGCGCCTGGACAGACATTTGTCTCGGCGGTACCAAATTATGGTAGTGTAATATACTAAAACAATAGGTTTAGAATAATTTGGCGGTAGTTTTTAAAAATAGTATTGACATTATTTACTAAGTGCGGTATAATGAAATTAGTGGATCTAACCCCCCTTAGGTCCACTATTTTGTTCTTGTTATTTTATGATAAGTATGCTATAATGAAGGTGTAAGGCCTCGTCGTCTAGTGGTCAAGGACACCTGGTTCTCATCCAGGTAATCATGGGTTCGAATCCCGTCGGGGCTACCAAGTTTCTAAAAGCCGTCTGGGGCTTTTTTGTTGGAAAAAGTTACAGGGGATGACCACTAGCAGGAAATGTGGTATAATAATAATATGAAATTACCAATAGTAGCTCTCGTCGGGCAGACTAATGCCGGCAAATCATCACTGCTAAATCGTCTAGCACATAAAAATATCGCGATTGTAGCGCGAGAAGCAGGGACGACTAGAGATAATGTGGTGACGACGATAGATGATAAGTTTATCTTGATTGATACTGCAGGACTAAAAAATCCCGAGGATGATTTTGAGGCTTCTATCCAGGAACAGATTCAAGATGCGATTGACGCGGCGGATATGATTCTAGTAACACTAGACTCGACAAAATTTTTTGACTACCGAGATAAGAATATTGCGAAAGATGCGCTAAAATCAAGAAAACCAGTACTGCTAGTATTGAATAAATGCGACCTGAGCGAGAAACTACCAATAGAGGAATTTCGGGCTCTAGGGGTGGCGCCAGAAAAGATTTTTTATACATCGGCGACTACTGGAGTGGGGACAAAAGAACTAAAGACCGAAATATTGAAAACTTTGCAAAATAACAGGGGTGAGTCGGCAATTCTGGACGCGCCTCATTCCGCGGATTATCACCTGTCTCGTGAATCAAAACCCCCTCAGGCGGCCGTGAAGCCGCTAACGTTGGCACTGATAGGGCGGCCAAATGTAGGAAAAAGTAGCCTCTTTAATACTCTGAGCCAAAAACAACAGGCTATCGTTTCTAGTCGCCAGGGAACGACGCGAGATGTTAACCGAGTTAGAGTGAAATACGAAGGCCAGGAAATAGAAATACTGGATACAGCTGGTCTCCGGCGCCCAGGGAGGAGGGAAGTAGGGATAGAGAAGTTTTCCGCCATCCGGACACTAGCGGCGATAGAAGAAGCCGATATTTGTGCACTGCTTGTGGATGCGACGGAGCCACGCGCAAAGCTAGATCAAGCCCTCGCTGGACAAATTGTCGAGGCTGGGAAAGGAATTATTGTCGTAGTGACAAAAATGGATTTACTAGATGAGGGGAGATTAGTAGAGATTTTTGGCAAAAGTACCGTAGAGGGACGGACGCCAGCGGATTTTCTCTTAGATAATCTAGAGACGGATTTTAACTTTTTGCCATATGCACCAGTGGTGCTAACTAGCTCGGAGACGGGGAAAAATGTAACGAGGCTTTTCAATCTAGCACTAGAGGTAAATGCAGCAAGACATACAGAAATAAAGACTTCAGAGCTAAATAAGATTCTAAATGAGGCAATAGTGGCTCATCCGCCGGCAGGACTAAAAAATACGAAACCAAAGCCAAAATACATCGTCCAGACTGACACTTGTCCACCTTGGTTTGTCGTCCATGGCCACGATCTCGGTTTGCTTCACTGGTCCTGGAAACGTTTTTTGGAAAACAAAATCCGCGAAAAATACCCCTTCACCGGCACCCCGATAGAAATTTCCTACAGAAATGACTAGATTTGGTTTCTAATAATTTGTGCAGTAGTTTCTTAAGTATTTGTTTAGCATAATCATTTTTTATTTCCCCTTATTTATGCTACACTTATGTCAGGTGGGGAAGGTTACCAAAGACAAGTTTCAGTAACTCACTATTCTTTTTGGTATGCACATTAAAAAGGAGGAAAAGATGGACAATAAAAAGCAGGTTTACGTTATTGACACTAATGTCCTGATTGACTACACCGACATCATCCCGTCCCCAGACGAAGGCTTCCGACCTCTGGATGAGCCTACGGTGGACTTGTCGGCGGCACATCTAGTCATCCCCTCCGTAGTGATTCGCGAGTTATCGGGTTTCAAAAAGGAGAAAAGCGAGCGCGGGCGCGCATCGCGGAGAGTACTAGATCGTTTAGATACCATCACGGCCGACTGTGCCGAGAGGTTGGTAGATACCTATTCACGTGGGATTTCCACTACAGTGGGGAATCAAATCATCACAGTCCTGCCAGTACATAAGGACTTCCGGAATGGTTTGCCCTATCGCCCTGCAGATGATGACAACGACGGCCAGATTATCTTGGCCGCCCTCACGGTGCAGTTCTTGCAGGCGGAGCTCCCCGTAGATGGCACCGCCAGGATAGAAGATTTGGGACAGCTATCATCAGATAGACTCACCCTACTCACCAATGATAAGGGCCTCCGCATCAGGGCCCGGGAGCGCGGGCTTCGCGTCATGCGCTACGGCTATCGGATGCCAACCCCTTACACCGGTCGGCGTGATATTACCGTCCCGCGTGAGCTGTTCCTGGAGTTTTGCAAGTCCAAGAGTATCCCAGTAGAGCAATTCACAGAGGCTATGCCTAGTGAACCCCCTCTGGCCGCAAATGAGTTCATCATTATGGCCCTAGCCGACCCACAGGATTACCCTAGCGATTTTATGCCGCAATATTACCGAAATATTGCGCGTTACGACGCAGAAAACGGCAAGCTGGTGCATCTGAAATATGCTCACGATTTTCCAGTTTCGCTAAAGAACGCCGGCCAAGCCATTTATGCTGAAGCTCTGATGAATCCAGAGTTTGCCGCCGTTATCTGCATGGAGCCTCCCGGCTCCGGCAAGACTTTCATGGCCACGATTTACGGCTACAAAGCCTGCCAGAATGGCGATTTTATTGGTGTCACGGTGGTCCCCTGCGAGAATCGCAGCAGCCTAGGTGCTCTCCCTGGCAGTCTGGACGAGAAAATGGATCCAGACGTCCAGCCATTGAAGAACGCTCTCAGGAATTATCTCCTGCACGAGGATTCAGACTTTCGCAAGGAGCTAAAAAACATCAAGAAATACGGTCCCAGCTACCAAAATAGCTGCAAGGCCAGTAACGGTAGCGGCACCAAGAATGGCAAATCCGAGCCTACCCAGGAGCAGAAAAACGGCAAGCCTGATGCCAAAAATGGCGATAAACCTCAGAACGACGCAAATAATGCCCCGCGTGAGCGCTCGCTGAAAGTGAAGTTGAAGGACGCCGTGGATGCTATCTGGGAAGATTTGTTTTCCAACATCCCGATAGAGTACGCGCGCGGCCGCGATTTTGCCTATGAGCTCGCCATTTATGACGAATTCCAGGACCAGAATGCCAAGCAGGCCGACACTCTGATCAAGCGCCTCGGCGAGGACGGCAAAATCGTCCTCACTGGTGATGTCTATCAGACACACGCCGCCTATCTGGACGAATATAATAACGGGCTCGTTTACGCGTCCAGCCTCGTCTATGATAATCCGATGGTCGCCCAGGTTTGCTTCCTGGAAGACGAGGTCATTCGGCACCCACTGGTGAAGCTCATCGCCAAGCGCCAGAAGGCACTCAACATCACAGCCCGCACCAGCGAGAGACTGGATGAGCATCCCATTTAAATTTCCTCACTTAGCCGCACATTATTTCTAGTCTAGGCTTAATCAGCCTAGCAAAGGAGCGTATCAAGCGCTCCTTTTTCCTATTTTCATTTTTATATCATTTCAGCCAATTCGCCTATTAGAGCCCGCCCTAAACACCGCCTTATCTCTTTTTATTTCCCACAAAATAGAGTATAATATCCCTATGAAACTCATCGTTGGCCTCGGGAATCCAGGCAATAAATACAATTTCACCCGGCATAATACCGGATTCCTTACGCTGGATTTTTATTTCAAACTACACGATCTAAAATGGACCGACCGCCCCAAGTTAAATGCTATTATTGGCCGCGAGGGCGACACTTTCTTTATCAAACCTCAGAATTTTTACAATGACACCGGCCGCGTAGTGAGAGATTACCTTCATTTCTATAAAATTCCCATCACTGATATGCTGGTAATCTGTGATGATTTTAACCTAGCCTTTGGGACGATGAGATATCGGGCGGCTGGCTCGGCGGGAGGGAATAACGGCCTCAAGTCCATCATCGAGGCTCTCGGGACGGAAGAATTTGCCAGGCTACGGGTAGGGACAGGGAATACAGAGCTGCGGACGAAGCTCGGGGATGTGGATTTTGTTTTATCTAAATTTACCCCTGAGGAAAAAGCACAATTACCAGAGATACTCCAAGAGATATCTGGAAAAATAGATGATGAGTTAATAAAAAAGAATTGAAAGATATTTTTGTTCGCGGTGAATCTCACGCCGAGGAAAAATATTTGAAATTCTTAACGGAAAATTTCGCGTCTCACGCCGGGTGGGGGTCTCGCTACGAAATTTTCCTAAATTTCAAATATTTTTTCACGGGTTTGATTCAATGCTCGCAAAAATTATCTTTTCAATTCTTTATAATAAAAATAACCTAGGATAATTCCTAGGTTATTTGAATCCCATAAGGGTCAAGGTGACCTCAGGTATGGGTGGGCACTACCTGAGGTCGCCTTGGCCCTCTAACGCTTCTCGACTATACCGGGGAGACCCCGGAAGCGCGACCCACCTCACACAAATTGGGGCCCGCCGGTTAGAGGGATTGCTAAGCCTTCGAAATGTTTCCTTCAAGTGGAGGTAATACTTATAAACCGCAGACCATTAGAAATCTGCGATCCGAAGGGGTTTCAAAGACTCGCAATTTCTGCTATACTAGGAGTAGTATAGCTGAAATTATAATTTATTTAGGTGCGGTGTGAGATTTTTCAATCTCAACTATTTTTAATTATATCACACGAGGATAAATATGTCAACACCTTTTTCACACTTTTTTGAAAAAATCAACCAAATTTCACCCCTAGACGCAGATTTCACAGAGGTGTTAGAGCCTATTGCGCTCATGCCTAAAATGTTGTATTTTCGTGGTAAAATGCCAGAAAATATGGTAAAAAAGGAAAAATCGCAAAAACCATTACCAGGTTTAGAAAGCGCTAACCAACCCCATAGCGAGCGCCCCAAAACCGTGGCTATCGTCGGTTCGCGTCACAATACTCGCTACGGTGAGGAGGTGGCCTACCGCCTGGCTTACACTCTGGCAAGCAAAGGAGTCATTATCGTCTCTGGGCTAGCTTATGGGATTGATTCTATCGGCCATAGGGGATGTCTGGATGCGGGAGGGCGAACGGTTGCAGTGCTAGGGACACCGATAGACCAGATTTACCCAGCAAATCATAGGAGACTGGCCGAGGAAATAGTAGAAAAGGGCGGAGCGATTATCTCAGAATACGCACCGAGAACAGAAGAATACCAGAATGCGCCCCTGGGGTATGGCGAGACGGGAGTAAAGAATGGTTTTCTCGTGAGTCCAGAGAAAACGGCGACGAAAAAGAATCCGTCACTCCTAACGCCACCTTTTGAGAAAAGAGATATTAATATGACGACTTCTTTCCTCTATAGGAATAGGATTATCGCTGGACTATCCGACATCATCGTAGTAGTAGAGGCGGCACAGAGATCTGGCTCACTTAATACCGCTATCCATGCATTGGATCAGGGGAAGGAGGTATTTGCAGTGCCTGGGAACATTAATAATCCTTACTCCAAGGGGTGTAATAGGTTAATAACTGAGGGGGCGAGCGTCTATACGGAGCCCGATGATATTCTCCGGGTGCTATTCCCAGAAGATTTTATCAAAAAGAGCCAGAAACTCAAGAAACAGAGGTTAATAGGAGATACCGATGTAGAAAGTGCTGTATTACAGGCACTTGCGAGTGGGATAAAATCCGGAGAGGAAGTAATGAGGGCTAAATTGTTGCCACCAGAGGTATTTAACCAGACGATTACACTCCTAGAGATAAAAGGGCGAGTGAAATCTATGGGGATGAATAATTGGATGGTGGTTTAGATTATGGCTGCATCTGGTCGCATTTGGCCGTATTTGGTCGTATCTGGTCACATCTGGTTACGCCTGAACATAAACTTTGGCCTTTACTTTTTATGGTTTTTGTGATATAATAGCAAATGTAACTATTGACCGGGGAGTACCCTAGGGGTTATAGTCGTATTTTAAAGGAGGTAATTATGTTTTACGATCCAAAGCAGAACGAGATGATTTTGAGGCTCTACGCCAAGGCAAAGACGATAGGGCGGGTACCGAGTTTCGATGAACTCGACAAAATGCCTGACATGCCGAGGGTAAACGACTACGCACTTAGTTGCGGTTCATACACCAGTGCTGCGAGTATCGTGGAGAGGTTTCTAGCCTTGAAGGCCCCCAGCAAAAAAGAGCCACAAAACTCCTGGATAGACCAGGAAGAAATGGAAAGTTTGAGTGTGCAGATCAAGGCGGGATGGACCCCCATCCAGCAGTATGTGACGAAAAAGTCGCTTTTGGAACTACTGGACGAGGTAATGGAACTGGTAAATCCAGACGGTATCTTGCCGAGAGAATTTCCGGTCAGTTTCGAACTGAATGCAGCACTCAAGAGGGTATGTGATCTGGGAAATCTGTATAATGGTTAGTTAAAGATAAATTTTCTCCAAAAGGGCGTGCCAAGTGCACGCCTTTTTAAATCCAAAATTTCTTACAGTAAATTTCCTATGCGTTGGCGAATTTGATAGAGTGTGATAATATATAGATATGTCAAAAAATCTAGTGATAGTAGAGAGCCCGGCAAAAGCACATACCATTGAGAAGTATCTCGGGAAGGATTTTATGGTGCTGGCATCGGTGGGGCATATCAGGAAAGATACAAAGGTTGATAAATCTACTTTTGATGTAACCTACGAGGTGGACCCTGGACATAAGACTATTATCGCCGATTTAAAGAGGGCAGCAAAAGCCGCCGATAAAGTCTGGCTAGCGACCGATGAAGACCGCGAAGGTGAGTCTATTTCTTGGCATCTCTCTGAGGTATTGGGGCTGCCAAAGAACACGGCGCGGATTACTTTTCATGAGATTACGAAGACGGCACTAGAGGATGCAATATTACATCCTAGGACGGTAGATATGAATATGGTGGCGTCGCAACAAGCGAGGCAGACGCTAGATATGCTGGTGGGGTTTGACCTGTCCGACATTGTACGAAGGAAGGTGCCCGGGGCGATTTCGGCGGGGCGCGTGCAGAGTCCAGCACTCAGGCTCATCGTAGAACGAGAGAAACAAATAGAGAAATTTGAGAGTAAATATAATTTTAAGATTACAGGTAAATTCGTCCAGGATGCAGATGGGACATATGATGGCGACGAAAATGGCTGGGATTTTGAAGCCGCCTATGACGGGGAAGCACCAGAGGATGAGCAAGAGACCTCAAAAATGTTAGAGAGACTATCCGCGGATAGATACATAGTGGATGAAGTAGCCGAGACGGAAGGCTCAAAGGCAAATCCAATACCATTCACGACGGCAGCACTCCAGATTGAGGCAAACTCAAAGCTAGGCTTCTCATCACGAACGACGATGAGCGCAGCACAGGGACTCTACCAAGCAGGGCTAATTACTTATCATCGTACAGATTCGCTTAATCTATCGTCACAGGCAATAAAGGCGATGGCGGATTATATCACAAAGACTTTTGGGGCCAAGTATCTAAAGACGAGACATTTCAAAACGAAAGATGAGTCCGCACAGGAGGCCCACGAAGCTATCCGACCGACCAATATCGCTAATCCGTCCGCAGGAAAAACCCAATACGAGAAAAAACTCTATCAACTCATCTGGGCGCGCACTCTGGCTACCCAGATGGCGAACGCAAAGGTAGCAAAGACCACCATTAGGCTCGCACCGACGGGCGAAGGAAGCGCGTCCAAAATTACCGAAAAATCAGACGCGAAGGAGACTTTCACCGCTAAAGGCGAGGTGGTGATATTTGATGGATTTTTGAAAGTCTATGGCAAAAGTAAAGATTTGGAACTGCCAAAAGTCGCTAAGGGCGATATGATGTCCTGCGTCATGTTGAGTGCGAAACAGAATTTTGCTAAGCCGCCAGCTAGATACACCGAAGGTTCCTTAGTGAAAAAACTAGAGGAGCTCGGTATTGGGCGACCTTCAACTTACGCTTCCATCATGACAGCCATTCAGGCGCGTGGATATGTGGTAAAGGGCGAATCCGAGGGGGAAGAACGTGAAGTAATAGAGCTAACCGCAGCGAGAGGAGCCGTAAAACGGGGCATAGTTAAAGAAAAATTTGGGGCAAATAAAGGCAAACTTCTACCGACACCGATAGGGGAATTAGTAGCGGGATTCCTAACGGATAATTTTAAAAATATCGTAGATTATAAGTTTACCGCAAACATTGAGAAAGATTTAGACTTGGTCGCCGATGCGAAGCTAGAACGAGTCCAGATGCTTCGGGATTTCTACGGGCCATTCCATGATACAGTTCTCGTAGCGAACGGAGTAGAGCGATATAATAATGCGAGGCTCCTAGGACATGATCCAAAGACGGGCAAGCCGATTTATGCTAAGGTAGGAAAAAATGGTGGTTTCATTCAGTTAGGTGAGAATGAAAAGAACGCAGGCGAAAAGCCGAGATTTGCACCCTTGCCGAAGCGAAAGAGTGTTAAGACGGTGACATTAGAGCAAGCGCTAGACCAATTATCTCTGCCAGCTCTGCCGCGAACGCTAGGAAAGGCAAAAGATGGCGTAGAAATAATTGCCGCAAGTGGACCATTTGGGCCATATCTCAAGGGCGGAAAATATAATATCCCGATGAAGGATTTTGATCCTTATACAATTACGCTCGAGGAGGCTCTGCCGCTCTATCAGGCAAAAGTTGATTCTATTATCGCGGATTGGGATGACATTATGATTATCAATGGAGCGTATGGGCCATATATAAAAGGCCCTGGACGACGTAACAACGTAAAAATCCCGAAAGAAACCGATCCAAAGACGATTACTCGTGAGCAAGCCGAAGAAATGCTGAAAAATAAGCCGAAGGCTACGAGACGGGGAACGAGAGGGGGGAGAAAAACGGCTACTAAGAAAACTGCTGCCAAAAAGAAATAGGGAGCAACCGTTACTAAGTTTTTACTCACGGACTTGACGTTTGACTGGAGAATAATCCATTTTTTTCATTTTTCCATTACGTTTATGTTTTTATAATTTTTTTCCATACTTGTAAAAAATGTGCTACAATAATAGTAGAGAATCCGAAATTTCATAGTTGACAACGTTCTACGATTATGATATTATAGTATTCAATGGTAATAATAACAGATAACATTAGGGAAGGGAGATGATGAGCCAAAACGCAGAAATCTTGGAAAAAGCAATTCATTCTAGCCTTAGCATTATAGAAGAGGACCGGGAGAGAGAAATTATCACACGGCGTTTCGGGCTGAGTGGGCGGAGAGAGACATTAGAGCAGATAGGTGAGACGTTATCAATCACGCGAGAACGAGTACGTCAGCTAGAAAAGGCAGTGCTGATTCATCTCCAGATAGTGGCCGAGGATGGGGAAATACCCGAGTTAGCTAGTGCAGAGAAACTTTTGGTACGAAATCTCACGGAGACAGGACGAGTATCGCGGCTAAATGATCTAGCGGATAAGGTCTATGGCCGGACTGCTACTCCCACGGAGAGGTCTGGTATTTATTTTATTGCTCATTTCTCCAAGAATCTGACCGTAGTAGAGGAAAACGATAATTATCATGTAGCAATTGGAATTGCTGAGTATGGTGATAGTTCAAAAATTCGGGAACGAGTAGATGAAATCGTGACGATTATTCGCAGGCACAGGAAGCCAATGACGATTGACGAGCTTGACGAGCGACTAAATTATGAACATCCTGACCACATAAAAGCTATAGCGTCAATTTCTAAACAATTAGCTACCCTGAATGAAATGTGGGGATTAACAAAGTGGCCCGAAGTGAATCCTAAGAACATCCGGGATAAAATTTACGTAATACTCGAAACGAAGAAACAACCAATGCATTTCTCGGAAATTGCGAAAGAGATAAAAGAGTCAAATTTCCGGCGAAAGAATGTAACAGTGCAAGCGATTCATAATGAGTTAATCAAGGATCCGAGATTTATCCTGATTGGGCGTGGAATTTATGCTTTATCCACCTGGGGATATAAGAAGGGAACAATATCTGACATTATCCGTAGTAATCTAGAGAAAGCAGGAAAACCTCTAACGAGAGAAGAAATAGTGAAGCGAGTGCTTCGGGCTCGCAAGGTAAAAGAGACTACGGTATTGCTAAATTTACAAAACAAAAAATTATTTAAGAAAGTTGGCAAAAATTCCTACGAATTAGCATAATGCGCGAGACGCATATGTTATAATGATAGCATGGACAATATCATACATTTTATCTTGATGCCGATATTCTGGATACCGGTCGTAGGGTTACTTGCTTTTTTGATTTATCGTAACTATAAAAAAATCAACAAAATCAAAGTCTTAAACGTGGATTCAGTATTACTAATGTTGGAGATACCGCGAGAAAATGATAAGAAAGAGCTGGCAGCAGAGCAGATGTTTGCAGCCTTACATGGAATACTCCGCGATAAGAGGGAACTAAAAAACTCTGGTGGGGTACAAGAACATTTGTCATTCGAAATCGTTTCGACCGCAGGGCAAATAAGGTTTTATGTCTGGACGCCAAAGATTCTCCAGAGTTTCGTGGAAGGGCAGATATATTCGCAATATCCAACGGTGCAGATTTATAAAATGAATGAGGACTATGTGGATGAACGAAACAAATATCCAATTAGCTACATGGCGGAATTGGGACTAGACACAACAGATGCATTACCGATAAAGACTTTTGACACGTTCGAGGTAGATCCTCTGGCGGGCATTACGGGAACACTGGCAAAACTAGACCCGGATAGATCAGAAGAAATGTGGATTCAGATTCTCACTCGACCGATTGCAGATAGTTGGCATCGTACTACGACGGACAAATGGATACAAAAAGTCAAATCTGGCCGAAGGACATTGCCTGGTTCTGGAATAGATTGGATATGGATAATGGAGGCATTCGCGGCGCTATTTCGTCCGCCGGCGGGTGGAACTAAATCAGAGGAAAAAGTAGAACTGTCAGAGCGAACAAAGACGCAGATTTCCAAAGCTGAAGAAAAAGCAACGAAACTCGGTTATGATGTAAAGATTCGTTTGGTGTATTTGGGCCAAAACCAGACCGATGCGAAGCTGAATATGCAGGCGCTCGTGGGTACATTTAAACAGTTTAACTCCACGAATCTCAATGGTTTCCGACAAATGGGCGGAACTTTCAATAAAAATGACTTAGACGCATATAAGATGCGACAATTTACCGATGGTGGCTTCATCCTCAATATTTCAGAGCTGGCCTCAGTATATCATCTACCTCACACGTCGGTAGAAACGCCAAATATTGTCTGGGCGACTTCTAAGACCGCCGAGCCACCAGCGCAGTTACCAGTCCTCACTGGGGTAGCATCAAATGACGAGAATATTTCTGCCTTTGGGCTGACAAATTTCCGTGGCATCAACCACCAGTTTGGGCTCCTCAGGCGCGACCGCTCGCGACATGTCTATATTATTGGGCAGACTGGCAGCGGCAAAAGTGGTATGCTTGAGCTACTAGCGCTTTCCGATGTATTCTATAATCAAGGTTATTGTATTATAGATCCGCATGGTGATTTCGCGATAGATAATTTACGTTTCGTGCCAGAATCGCGAGTAAAGGACGTAGTATATTTCAATCCCGCCGATAGGGAATACCCGATGGCCTTTAACCCACTAGAAGTAACTGATCCAGCGAAGAAACCAAATATTTGCTCGGAAGTGATCGGAGTTTTAAAGCGGATGTTCGGTGAGTCATGGGGGCCTAGGCTTGAACATATCCTACGCTACACCATCCTTGCACTACTTGACCGACCAGAGACGACGTTACTGGATATTTCAAGATTGCTTACAGATAAAGATTTCCGCAAGGAAACACTGGAATATTGTAAAGATGTAACGGTGCTACAATTTTGGAAGCATGAATTTGGTCAATGGAACGAAAAACAGGTGAATGAATCTATCGCGCCAGTGTTAAATAAAGTTGGAGCCTTTACCGCTAATCCAATCATACGGAACATCATTGGACAGCCAAAGTCATCCTTCGATATACGAAAAATTATGGATGAGGGGAAGATTCTCGTCGTGAATCTGTCAAAGGGACTCGTCGGTGAAGATAACGCAGGGATTCTCGGCTCATTCCTCATCACGAAAGTCCAGCTCGCCGCTATGAGTCGCTCGGATATTGCAGACATAAAAGATCGTCGGCCATTCTATCTCTATGTAGATGAGTTCCAGAATTTTTCAACAGACTCCTTCGCGGTTATTCTCTCGGAGGCTCGGAAATACGGTCTAAATTTGACCGTGGCGAACCAATACGTAGCTCAAATGACCGAGAACGTGCGAGATGCGGTATTTGGTAACGTGGGGACGACGATTTCTTTCCGTGTTTCAGCGGATGATGCGCCTTTGCTCGCAAAACAGTTTGAGCCGACCTTTGATGATACGGACATTATTCAGCTAAATAATCGGCATTTTATCATCTCAATGATTATTAACGGCGAAAAAGTGCCAGCCTTCTCAGCTACGACTCTTTCTCTGCCAAAGACGCCACAGGATAATTTTGACCAAATAGTAGAGTACTCGCGTAATACTTATGCGCGACCACGAGCAGAAGTAGAAGAGGAGATTCGTGCGACTATTGAGCAGGCCAGCAAGTACAAGCAAGAGCTATCTGATTCTGGACGGACGGATAATGGTATGTCAGCTGGTTTTGGCGATAATAATAGATTAGATATCAATCATAATAGTCATGCTTCCACCCCTGAAAAGCCGATTTTCATGCCTGTAAATACCGAACGAAAACCGAACGGTAAAAAGGCGCCGACCCCCCAAGGTGATTTCCGCCGTCAAAAGCTAAGCCCAAATGCGGCGGAAGGCAAAAAAACGTTAGGCCTAAAGGATCTCGCTGGGCTCGTGGCGGAGAGGGAATCAGCCCAAGCGGGGAATAACCAAATAGGGAATAATCAACGAGCAGAGAATCAAACACAAGGGGAATTAGGAGCGAAATTGGGGGCTCAGCTAGGGAATCAACTCCGCCCAGTTACCACTTCTGCCGCCGAGCATAAGCAAAATGCCCCTCAAAGCCCCGTAAAAGCCCCTACCAGCGCTTCTAGTGCTATTACTGGTAATACTGCTTCTTCTACAAGTAACCAGGGTAATCACCGTCCTAATAATCATAAAAATAAAAAATATCGGCCAAATCGGAAAAAGTCGTCATTCCCTTCGTCATCCGGAAAAAAACAAAGTTAGCCCCCAGAAAGTATGGGGGCTTTTTGGTAGATTTGATATATGCGCCTGGACTTGCACTCGTCCAAATCAATATAGTTCTAATGTCGCACAATATATGTTTTACGACATTTTAGGTAGATTCAAAAGACGTATAAACAATCGTCTAAATAGGCGAAAATGCAGGGGAGCTGGCCTAGACTAGTTGGGAAATACTATTATTTTTCCTAGTAGACAGGGCCTATATAAAAATAGGCTATTTACTAGTGAACCGTAGAGAGGCTGAAAAATTTTTAAAATAGTCATGGGGGATACGGAAGCCGCAATCTATTAGCACATTCACTAACATTAATCAGCCATCTGTAACGATTGCCTCAGCCAGGTTATTGGAGTTTTCCGAGGGGGTTGCCCCCATAGATTATTTTAAAAATTTTTCACCTCAGGTGAGCTGATAAATAGCCTATTTTTTAGAAAACTTTTGCAGCAGTCCTTGAGAATTTTGGAATTTTTCCAGAACTTATTCTAACTGGGGT
>JAFWHD010000042.1 GCA_017512085.1 Candidatus Saccharimonadota bacterium | reverse complement strand
TCTGGGATAATTTCCCGGAAAACACCAGAAAAGTCAAGTTCAATGTCAAATCAGGACGTAGTCCAGAACTGAACTTTACTTTTCTGGTTTTGGAGGCGTCCCAGATGAGGTGTTAGCCAAAAGAATCTCTTAGAGTATTATTGGAAAAAATGAACTATTCTCTAAGCGAACCATAAGGAGGCTGAAAAAATTCTAAAATAGTCGTGGGGATACGGGACCGCAAGTAAATAGCACATTGTATTCTATCATTTCAGCTATGTGTTACGATTACCTCAGCCAGGTCACTTAGTTGCCCCCGTGGGCCCCCATAGATTATTTTAGAAATTTTTCACCTCGCGGTGAGTGTGAGAATAGTTCATTTTTTTGCGGTTTCCTCTTTGGTCTCATTAAGATCAAAAAAAGTTTCTTCTGTAAAGAAGAAACAACAATAACCAACTAAATTAATTCTACCACGCTACACTAAATCCGACAAGCCCCCTTAGGGCTTCGCGCCTAGAGGGCCGCACATCCCCGCCTCCGATATTGTTCCACGGTTCGCATAAGATTATTTATTAAGCCTCATCTCTAATATAATAATTATTTATCTCGAAACCTCCCCAGTCTCCTCTTCGCCGTCACCGTTAAATACATAATGTTATCCAGCGCTCTCATCATCTTCTCCTCTGGAAATCCATCCATCCCCCATCTCACCATCACCCCCACCACCTCTCCCGCGTAAATCTCATACACCCCCTCCATCCACCTCGCAGTTCTCCATGTATTCATCGCTAGTGGCTTCACTTCTTTTACTATTTTAGAATACACTCTTGTGTTTTCTCTCATGAGAAAATATGAAAAGAGTTCCCTATGTTTATACATGAATAATAATAATTCAAAATACACCTTCCGTAGTATTCTCACATCACTATTGCCAACCCCTAGTCCTCTCTTGCTATTATTATTTGCCCCAACCTTCTTCCGCCCATTACTACTAGCACTCATTCTCTCCATCAGTCTCCGCACCCACATTTCCACCAGCTCCTCATAGTCGCTCTCTATCATATAAACCGCCTCATGGTGCCGATAAAAAGTAGCCCGCGAAATCTTCGCGGTTACTATTATCATTTCTGTCTCTTTTGCCGTCCCTCCGGCCACACTGTGAAAAATGGCTTTTTCAGTCTTGTAAAATCTTTTATCCTTCAGTTTATCTAGAGTAAGTAGAGACATATCATTTCTCAACCTAGAAAAAATAGATATCACCTATCTATAATGTATATTATACCACAAATCGCATAAAATAGCAAGCATTTTTCCAAACGCTTCATAACTAAAAAACATAATTCACCTCTTTCGATAATTAAAGCTGAAAACGGGATTCACTTTCGTTTCCATCATCAAATACTTTTCTCTTTTTAAAGAGAAAAGCCCCATTCTCTAGTAATCAGAGAAGTATTGTGACCAATGCGTTTTATAGTTCGAGTCGGCATCATAGTGAAAACCCACTGCTAGCTTTGTATAGCTAGGATTGAGAATGTTCGCTCGGTGATCTTCTGAGTTCATCCACGCCGCCACCGCTGTTTCTGGCGACACCGCCGAGCTACCCACTACGAGATTTTCACCCTCCACATAGGTCCCCCCATCATTTGGGCTGTCGCAAGCCGTGTCCCACGACGCTCCGTCGGGCCGCGTGTGTGAATATAATGAAACCAATTCCACCGCTCTCGTCTCCGCTGCATCCGAGCAGGTGTCACCCCATGATAATTTGGATAGTCCATTCCTTACGCGTTCTTGATTTACTAGTGATAATACCTCATATTCCCATTTTACTTTTGGCGCTTCCACCACTCGCACCTCTATCGTATCGCGACGCGTACCATCATAAGTACCAGCCGTAATCGTCGTCGTCCCAAGTCCCGTAATAATTGGGTATCGGCATGCATCAGCCGAGTATCCCAGCCAAGTTCGCGCCCCCGAGTAAAATCCCGAGATTACCGCCGGATTGCTCGTCTGCCAATACATATTGCCCAGGTCTGACAACTCTCCACCGACACATAGGTCAAAATCCGCAGTTTGATACATGGTTATGGCATCCTCTGCCCACAGTTCTCCATCTGGTACTGGCTCCGAGCTTGTTCCCGTCGCAGTATGCACAGAAGTGACATAGTTTTTCTGCGCTTCCGTCAATTCATTGGCGGTGTTATTTTCCGCCCCTATTAGCTCTGGCGCCTCCACGGTTTCCTTTACTTCATCACTTCGCTCACTCACTACCTGGAAATCCATTCCACCGTTCAGCCAAATCGCCGCCGCGATTAAGACGCCAGCAATAAGTATCGCTCCCGCATTTAATGATAGCAATATAGTTAGCTTTGTTTGTTTTAGACCTACCGCCGCCGCCATCCCATTACCTTCTTCTCGCTTTTACTAGGCACTACTTTCATCTACTGCTATCCCTTTATCCTCTTCCCACCATTCTCAATTATCGTCCCCATCAGGCTCATTACCATCTCAATTTCCACCCAATCCTTCTTGTCTATCTCGCCTCGCATAGTTGGTCGTCCGAGGATTACCTGCCCCAACATTTCACCACTTGCCCCACTGAGGCATCCCACTCTATATATTCCAAATTTTTTCGTCATCTCCTTGTCTAGGCTACTCGCCGCCTGCCATATCCCCTTTGCGGGATAATCCAGCTTTGGTATCTCCACGAGTTCCTCTACTGGAATCTTATAATCGTCGGCCGCAAAATATTTCCCATTAATTAAGAATCCCACATAAGTAAAATGCATATGCTCTGCCAAAAAACTTGAAATATCTCGGAGATTCGGTTCCTTCGTATTAATCTTTGATAGTTTCTTCACGATATAGACTAGGTCTATCTGCTTCGCTATGATCAGTGATTTCACCATCGCCCATATTTCAATAATTGCCGGTGTGAGCACTAATACCACGGCCACCATGATAAAGTTCAACAATACCACCTGGAACGATGGACTTGCCACCTTAAACAATGCTGCGAATACTAGATGGAAAATCAGTAAATAAATACATAGTACTCCACCAACCAATACGATTGACGACATTACCTTTAGCCAATTCGTATTTATAGTCACCATTCGGTATCTTAATACCGCATAGTAGAATCCAGTCATTGTGAGTCCAATGAGCGTCGGCCCTACCCATATCAAATCATAGCG
The DNA here is from genome assembly GCA_017512085.1 of Candidatus Saccharimonadota bacterium. Taxonomy (GTDB): domain Bacteria; phylum Patescibacteriota; class Saccharimonadia; order Saccharimonadales; family Saccharimonadaceae; genus Nanosyncoccus. The sequence goes on along the minus strand of JAFWHD010000042.1, from coordinate 5,720 downwards.
CCATATCGGCATAAAGAGATCAAATATCGGCGCCAGTCCTCCAGAAATTGACAAGCCTATCAGGAAGAATAAATATCCCTTTCGCGTATTTTTATTGTTCGTATGTAAAATTCTGTAAATCATGGTGAGACAAAAAGCCAGCGCCACCGTGATAAAGTATATTATATATATAATGTACCACCCACGACTGAGATCTATGCTAATTGAATTACCACTATGTGACAGATTTATGCTCGTATATAATACGGATGGATCATAGAGAAATATCACCATCAGTATCAAACCAAAAATCATAAAAAGGGAAGTAAGTACTTTTCCAAATTTATTTCTCCATGCCACATACCCTAGCACCCCGATATCCATCACGATAGCCCCCATGTAGATTCCTTTTATCATCCACGGCGCTACTGCGTATCCTGCATCCGTCGGGGGAAGGGAAAGCATCACCGCGATTGACGCGCCCCATACTAGCTCACCTATCGCTGCCACCAGGAACCACAGACTATATCCACGCTCCTGTTTTGAGCTTCCGAGCACCAGTGTCAGTGCCGACAAAACCGTGAGAAGCGCAATCGCTACCACGAGTACATTTATCAAATTCACAGTAAAACCTCCAATTACTAACCCCATTATATCACATTTTAGAATAACATAAGGACATACTACTCTATTTTAGGACATTTTCCCGGAAAACACCGGAAAAGTCAAGTTCATTATTTTATCGAGACTTGTCCAGAGCTGAACTTTACTTTTTCTATTTTGGAGGCGTCCCAAAATAGAGTGGTAGTCCGTTACGAAAAAAGAGCCCACTTCCGTGAGCCCTTTATAGGGGGATTATATTTTTGTTAGAGTCACCATTACTGCTGCGGGCGACTTATTATAGGTATCAAGCGCATATTCTGCGCCAAACTTACGACCCTTCTCCCAGAGTTTTTTCCTGAGTCCTTCAATCAAGTCAATTGCCGCTGATGCGCTTTTCGCGAGCTTCATCTCCGGCCACCCAAACGTCGCAACACTCCACCTGTAATAGACGCAGTCCAGCTGCAAGTCAAAGAAAAACACCCCATTACGGCAGAGCAATCTATGTACTCTCGTGAGGACATCCAGGAAATAATCCACCGGATAGTACGACACTACTCCCTGCATGATAATCACGTCTAACGTTTCCATGTATTTCATTGTATGGAGCGCTTCGGCAATGTCACGCCTAAAGTAGGTCACGCCAGACTTCACTCTCCCCATCGGGAAGAGCTCAGCCGCCTCAATCGTGGGATCCTTATCAAACGCTTCAATCTTCATGATTTCCGGCTCCAAGGTAAACCCATGCATTCTCGCCCAGTCCATTCGCCCGGCGCCGAGATCCGCCACCTTGATTATTCCTCCGTGTCTTGTTCCTTTTGCTACTGTTACCAAATTCGCCACATTGAGCTGTCTCTCGCGATGAAATGCCAAAGTCGGCAAATTTCTCGCTGCATCCATATACCACGGATCGTCCTTTGCGTACTCAAACTCGCCCTTCAAATTTCTCCCGTAGCCATAAGCCATTTCCAGTGCCTCGGACGGCGACCTCTGGACACTCGCCAGCCAGGGGAAGAAATGATCCGATCTACATCCCCCAAAATCCAACGTAAAATTCGCCAGCCCCGCATTTTTTTTCAGCGGTCCTTCAAAATTCTGCCAGATTTTCTGTAAAGTATCTTTCGCTACACTGTCGGCGTGAGATTCCATAAAGATTTTTTTCAATGTTTCAATAAGTCTGGAATCCGTCTCTCCTTCCTGTCTGGCAATAATGTCCAGATACTTCTCAAATTCTTCATCTTCTATCACTCGCGTCTTCGTCATCGGGTTGAATAAATCCTTCTGTAACAAAACAATCACCTCCTTTTAATTTGCTCCCACGCTTGGACTATTATACCACATTCTATCATATAAGGCAAAGCTACTACTTTTTCTGGAGCAATATCACGGGTCTCCAGAAAAGTTCACTAAAATATAATCAGGGCTTACTCCGAGCTGAATTCTACTTTTTCGATTTTGGAGATACCCCCCAGAAAGAATAGTAGTTTATTTTATATAATGATATAATTAAGGCATGAAAGAAGGTCTCACATCGGCCGAGGTAGCGGCAAAAGTCCAGGCTGGCAAAGTCAATCACACCGCCAAACAAAACACCATGACCGTGCGTCAAATCATCCTGAGAAACACTCTCACGATTTTTAATCTCGTCAATATCATCCTCGCTGTCATGATTCTCTTTGTTGGCTCCTATAAGAACCTCTTATTTATTTTTATTGCCATTGCGAATACTCTTATCGGCATCATTAACGAGCTTCGTGCGAAACGCACCGTAGATAAAATGAAACTTCTTGCCGAGCAAAAGCCCACCGTCATCCGCGACGGTAATATCCGTCAAATCCCTCCAGAAGAATTAGTTGAGGATGATCTCATGATTCTTAGTCTCGGCGACCAAATCCTCGTGGATGCCATCGTCGAGCAGGGAAGCATAGAAGTAAACGAATCTCTCCTCACTGGCGAAAGCGACAATATCCGTAAGACCTCGGGCGACAAGCTCATCTCGGGCAGCTTCATTGTTTCTGGTACTTGTCAGGCAAAAGTCACCGCTGTTGGCGACCGAACTTTTATCGCCAAATTGGAAAGCTCCGCCCGCACTATCCATACTACTGATTCCAAATTATTCACTCTTATGAATAAAATCGTCAAATATATCTCCTTTGCACTTATTCCTATTGGTGTCCTTCTCCTGCTTGCTCGCTTTCGCGTGGCAGGCACTACCACGGAGACCGCTGTCACCTCCACCGTTGCCGCTCTCATCAACATGATTCCCGAGGGGCTCATTCTCCTGACTAGTTCCGTCCTTGCCCTCGCCACTATTCGTCTCAGTCGCAAAAAAGTCCTCGTCCAAAATCTCTATTCCATAGAGACACTCGCCCGTGTGGATTGTATTTGTCTTGATAAGACTGGCACCTTGACCACTGGCAAGATGACCGTCCATGATTTCACCTCCCTGGATGAAACCTTTGAATCGGCCATCGTATCTATCCTAAATCATCAAACAGCCGAAAACGCGACCACCGTCGCTCTGAAACAAAAGTTTCTCAAAAAATCTCATGCTCCCGAAATAAAAAACATCACCGATACCATCAGTTTCTCCTCCGATCGCAAACATTCTGGTATCCAGACTAAGACCGCTACATATCTCCTCGGCGCCGTAGAATTTATCACTGACGATAAAGCGCTTATAGAAAAAGTAAAAGATGCCTCGGGCGGTTATCGCACTCTCGCTGTGGTGAAAAGTGTTTCTACGACGGGTGACGCACCTGGAGGGGGGCCCCTGCGAGAGCCGAGCGAGGGAGGACAAGGTGAGGCAGGACCCGTCGTCAAAAAAGACAATCTTCTAGGTTATATTAGACTAAAGGACGAGATCCGCGGAGATGCCCATGAAATTATTCAGTTCTTCGCCGATAATAATGTCGCCGTAAAGGTTATTTCTGGTGATGACCTTGATTCGGTCAAGACTATCGCTGAGCGTGTCGGCCTGAAAGATTTGCGTGGCATCAATCTTTCCACCGAAACTTCGCATAATTATGCTAAGCTAGTCCAGGATTACAATGTCTTTACTCGCGTCAAGCCTGCCGAGAAAAAGGAAATCATCAAAGCCTTAAAGAAGGAAGGTTGCACTGTAGCCATGACTGGTGACGGCGTTAATGATATTCTCGCCATGAAAGAAGCCGATTGTAGTATCGCCATTGGTGATGGCGCCGATGCCGCTCGCCGCAGTAGTCAAATTGTTCTTCTCGGTAGTGACTTTTCTACCGTTCCTGATATTATCGCCGAGGGGCGCCAATCCATCAATAACCTAGAACGCTCCGCCACTCTTTTCCTTACAAAGACTGCCTATGCTGCCATTCTTGCTGTCCTATTTGTCTTCATTCCCATTGAATATCCTTTCTCCCCGATTTCAATGTCCCTCCTCAACTTTCTCTGTATCGGCTTCCCAGGTTTCGTCCTCGCTCTTGAGCCAAATATTGCCCGCGTGAAAGACCAGTTCATTTACAATATTAAACATCTTGCCATTCCCACTGGTATTATTATCTCACTCGTCACTCTCGTCATTTCCATCATCGCCGACGCGAACAATATCCCACGAAATCTCTTTGTCACCATTTCTATCATTGCTGTCTTTGTGCTTGATTACGGACTCCTCTATCGCATCTCGCGCCCACCCACGAAGCTTCGTATTGCTCTCCTTGCCATCATCCTAGCCGTCTTTCTTGGCGCTCTGTTTATTCCTCCCATCCGTAATTTCTTTGATTTTTATCCGTTTTTCTAGGTCGTATAATTCACGAGATATTTGGCTACTTATAAATCAAAAACCCAATTATATTTATTGAATTAATATAATAGCCTCACTAGTAGAAATCTACCCTTCTTTTTCTATCGATACTCTCGGGTAAATGTTCAGCTTATATGGATCAGTTTGTGCCACTCCCGATTGTATTTCAAAAAATCCTGCTGCCGCCACCATCGCCCCATTGTCGCCGGATAGCGTTGGTTCTGGAAAATAAATTGGCAATTCTTTCGGCAATTTTCTACGCGCTTCCTTTCTCAGTTCTTGGTTAGCAGATACACCGCCTGCCACCACGATAGATTTTACTTCCGGATGTAGTTCCAATGCCTTATCTATTTTTTTCAATAATATCTCCACTGCGGTTTTTTGGAAACTAGCCGCGAAGTCCGCCACCTGCTCAGGCGATAGATGATTATGTAGGTCATGGCTTGGATGTGAAATTGGTAGTTTTAATTCCTTCTGCACTGCCCTTAGCACCGCGGTTTTTAGTCCTGAGAACGAAAAATCTAGCCCCGCCACATTTGGATGTGGCAGAGGATATTTATCCACTCCTTCCATCGCCGCTTTAGCGATACTCGGCCCACCAGGGTAGGGAAGACCTAGGATTTTCGCCACCTTATCAAAACACTCCCCTACCGCATCATCTCTTGTCGTTCCAATTATTTCAAATCGATTATGTCCTCGCATATATAGTATCTGCGTGTGTCCACCACTCACTACCAGTGCAAGCAAGGGAAACAGTGGTGAATTTGAAAAATACCTCTCCGAGGAGCCTTTATGACAACGGGCCACAACGGGAGCAATCGAACCCCGTGACGACGGGAGTGAGGGAGCGTTCCGAAGAGAGGTGTTTTCAAATTCGCCTACTCCTAACCAATTCGCGTACACATGCGACTTTAGGTGATGTACTGCGTAGAGCGGTTTGCAGTGTAGGATAGCAAGCGTCCTCGCGGTGAGTGTCCCGATGAGCAGTGAGCCAAGCAGGCCTGGCGCGTGTGTTACGGCTATCGCATCAATATCATCCCAGGAGCATTTAGCATCAAAAAGCGCCTTGTCTATTACAGGCAATATCACCTCCAGATGCGACCTCGCCGCCACCTCTGGTATCACCCCTCCATATTCCGCAAAAATATCAATCTGGCTCACCACTGCATTTGATAGAATCTTCACTCCATCTTTCACCACGGCCGCCGCAGTCTCATCACAGCTTGTCTCAATTCCCAAAATTTTCATCCCTATAATTATATCACATCTATCATATGCATCCTCGTTTTTTTGTGAAACAAAAAATGGCTGGGCTGGCAGGACTCGAACCTGCGAATGACGGGACCAAAACCCGTTGCCTTACCAC
>JAFWHD010000041.1 GCA_017512085.1 Candidatus Saccharimonadota bacterium | reverse complement strand
TGTAGATTTCTTTATTATCCATTTATACCTTTCAGTGTTAATTATTTATATTATACTACATTTAATGTAGAATTTTGGAAATTTCATTCTTGTCAAATAGGGAAAAGTGTGATAAGATAAAAGTATTAGCTAGACATGAGGTTAGGTCCGTGGTGCTATAACACTCTCTGCGGATACCGGCCTGAAAGTCTAGTATTAAGAGTGTTAAGTTAAATAAAAGAAAGGAATAGGATGCAAGTCATTCTCGGCACCAAGATTGGTATGACTCAGATCATCGGTGAAGATGGCGTCGTGACTCCAGTTACGATTCTGTCAGCCGGCCCTGCTACGGTGACTCAGATTAAAACCGTCGAAACCGATGGTTATAACGCTGTGCAGGTGGGTTATGGTCTGGGTAAGAATCTGAGCAAGTCGGTCGCTGGCCACGTAAAAAAGGCTGGTGAAAACATTAATCCTAAGATCCTGAAGGAGTTTCGTGTAGATGAGATTCCAGAAGGATTGAAGCTAGGGGATACCTTTACGGTAGAGAGTTTCAAATTAGGAGATAAGGTGGCGGTTACGGGTACTAGCAAAGGTAAAGGATTCGCTGGTACAGTGAAGCGTCACAATTTTAACGAGTCAAGAAACACGCACGGATTTAAGGGGAATATTCGTCGGGTTGGGTCGATTGGTTCGATGTATCCGCAGAAGGTCTTTAAGGGGCGCAAAATGCCAGGTCGTATGGGTTACGATACTGTAACGGTAAAGAATTTGACGGTGGCTTATATTGATACAGAAAAGAACCTTCTAGGTCTAAAGGGCGCAGTGCCTGGTCCGCGCAAGGGGATAATTAGCGTGGAGGGAGAGGAGTAATATGGCAACGCTGAATAAAGATATATTTGGATTAGATGTACAGAATCATGAGCTTGTAAAACTCGCTTATGACTCGTATTTGGCAAACTCTCGTTCATCTCACGCAAAGACCTTGAAGCGCGGTGAAGTAAGAGGCGGTGGCAAGAAACCGTGGAAGCAGAAAGGCACAGGTCGGGCACGATTTGGTTCTACGAGGAACCCGATTTGGCGACATGGTGGTGTAGCGTTTGGCCGAACGGGAAATGAGAATTTCACGAAGAAAATTGCTAAATCCGCAAAACTTCTGGCGGTGCGACAGGCGCTCTCAATGAAAAATGCGGAAAAGGCTGTATTTATTTTAGATAATAAAGTTCAGCTGGACGGTAAGACGAAAACAGCGGCGAAGGTGATTGCTGATATGGGACTTGACGGGAAGAATGTTCTCGCAGTCTGCGTAGAAAAGACACCAGAAGTGCTGCGCTCAACGAATAATTTACCGAATGTGAAGCTAGTCCGTGCGACTTACCTTAATGTGTTTGATATTATGAATGCAGATGCAATAGTATTTTCGGAAGTGGCATTGAAGGCAGCTGAGGATTGGCTACTAGGGGTTGAGGCGGAAGCAAGCGCGTCCAAAATTGCCGATAAGACAGAGGTAAAGGAGGAGAAGTAAAATGGCAAAGACAGATAAAGCAAACATTGAACTTCATATCCTTGAGCCACGAGCGACGGAAAAAACTTACGGTGAGCAGACGAAGCGGATTTACGTATTCTCAATGCCATTAAATGCTTCAAAACAAGCAATTAAGAAACAGGTAGAAGAAGAATTCCACGTTACTGTGACGGATGTAAATGTTCTCACTAGGAAGGGTAAAGCGACGAGGTTTAGTCGTGGTAAACATGCCTATCCTGGGATGACTTATCGCCGAGATCATAAGTATGCTTATGTAAAACTAAAGGAAGGTGACTCAATAAAAGTATTTGAGGAACAAGAAGAAAATAATAACACCAGCGCAAAGGACACTGCAAAGGCTGATGATACGAAGAAGAAAGGACTTTTCTCTCGTAAAAAAGCGGATGCAGAGGACAAGAATGCAGGTAAGGAGAATAAATAATGGCTATTAGAACATATCGCAAGGTGACGCCGGGCCAGCGCCAGAAGACGACGGGAGATTACGATCAGATTACGACTAAGAAGCCCATGAAGTCTTTAATGGCACCAAAGAAACAGAGGGCTGGACGAAATAACCAAGGGCGAATTACAGTACGTCATCGTGGTGGTGGTGTAAAGCGTCATTATCGGATTCTAACTTATAGATTACCGATGAACCTCACTTTTACGGTGGAGGAAATTGAATATGATCCAAATCGCAGCGCGAGAATTGCACGTGTGAAGGATGAAAATGGTGTATATTATTATGTGTTAGCGGATACGAAGATGACTAAGGGTACGACTTTCCAGACTGGAGAGGAGACTGAGGTAGCAGATTCAAACCGAATGCAGCTAAATAATATCCCAGTAGGTACATTTGTTTATGCTATAGAGTTAGCACCTGGGCGAGGAGCACAGATGGTGTGAGCGGCAGGCGCAAGTGCACAACTGATGGCCAAAGAAAATGGCTATGCCACATTAAAGATGCCATCGGGTGAAGTACGCAAGGTTTTGCTCACGTGTGAAGCGTCTATCGGTACCGTTTCAAACATCCAGCACCAGAACGTAAAAATAGGTGCTGCTGGTAGAAAACGTCGCAAGGGCATTCGTCCAACAGTAAGAGGTGTTGTAATGAACGCAACGGATCACCCACACGGTGGTGGTGACGGTGGACGACATGGCTCGGGTAAGGCACCAAGAACACCATGGGGCCAGCTGACACTAGGATACCGAACGCGTCATAATAAGAAAACTAATAAAATGATCGTGCGCAGTCGCCACGAAGGAAAGAGGAAATAATGTCTAGGAGTCTGAAGAAAGGTCCGTTTGTGGACTACAAACTCGCGAAGAAGATTAGCGCACTCTCGACTGAGGACCGCACCGTGATAAAGACTTGGGCGCGCCAGTCAACCATTTCGCCAGAAATGGTAGGGCGGACGATTGCCGTACATAACGGTAAAGTGCACGTACCAGTATTTATTTCGGAGAATATGGTTGGTCACAAACTCGGTGAGTTCGCGCCTACTCGTAAATTTAAACGCCATGGTGGGAAGAAAGCGGCTGAAGCTGCGGCGGCGAAAGGACAAGGATAATTATGGCAGAAACATATTTTGCACACGCATATGCGAAGGGCGTAGACTCGATGCCTAGAAAGACTAATGTCGTCGCATCTCTTGTAAGAGATCGATACGTGGCCGATGCGGTAGTGATATTAGAACACACTCCACGAAAGGCGGCGAAAGCTGTACTGAAAGCTGTAGAGTCTGCCAATGCGAACCTATTAAATAATAGCAAGGTCTCTATAGACCCGAAATCCATTCGAATTGCAAGGATATTTGTAACGAGTGGAACGAGGATGCGTCGGTATAAGCCAGCCTCAAGAGGTCGGGCATTACCGTTTGAGAAGATTAGTAGCAATATATTCGTCGAGGTCGCCGGCGAAGAAAAAGTAAGGAAAACTGCCGAAAAGGATAATAAGTCGGCAAAGGAGGAGAAAAAGTAATATGGGTCAAAAAGTTAATCCCATCTCTTACCGTCTCCAAGTCAGTAAGGACTGGTCCTCAAAATGGTACACTCCGAAGAATAATTTTCGGCACTGGCTAGTGGAAGACGCAAAAATCCGCGATCTCATTGAGGAGCGATTTAAGGCTCGCCCGACGATTGCGCGGATAGGGATAGAGAGATCTGCAAACTTGACAACAATTACTATCGCTACAGCGAAGGCTGGTGCAGTGATTGGTAAGCAAGGTGCAGGTATCAATGAGCTAAAAGGACAGCTAGAAAAAATCGTTGATGGTCCGATTAGAATCAACGTGGAAGAAGTGAAAAAACCAGAGCTTAATGCGAAATTAGTTGCAGAAAACATTGGTTTTCAGCTAGGTAAGCGAATGAACTTCCGTCGGGCAGTAAAGATGGCACTCCAGTCCACGATGAATGCGGGCGCTAAAGGTATCCGTGTAGAGGTGGCTGGACGATTAAACGGTGCAGAGATGAGTCGACGAGAACGTTTTATTGAGGGGTCTGTGCCACTACATACTCTAAGAGCAGACGTAGATTTCTACTGTCATCACGCACCAACAATTGCTGGTATCGTAGGAGTTAAAGTTTGGATTTATAAGGGGGAGAAATAATTATGGCTATTGCAATTCCAAGAAAACTAGCGCACCGCAAGGTTCGCAAAGGTAAAAACGAAGGTATCGCGACTAGAGGCAATACCGTAGCATTTGGCGAATATGGATTAATGTCGCTTGATAATGAACGGATTGATAGCCGCCAGATAGAGGCAGCACGTCAGGCGATTACCAGATATTTGAAACGAGGTGGTAAGATCTGGATTCGGATTTTCCCACACACACCAGTATCAAAGAAGCCACTTGATGTAAAAATGGGTTCGGGGAAAGGTGAGCCGCAGTTTTACGTAGCAAAAGTAAAGGCTGGAACGATGATGTTTGAGGTGGCAGATGTGAGCGAAGAGCAGGCAAAAGAAGCCCTAAGACTCGCATCGCATAAGTTGCCAGTGAAATGTAAAATAATAAAGAGAGAGGAGTTTTAAATGGCACATACACTCATAGGTACTGTGACCTCCGACAAGCGAGACAAGACGATAACCGTCTCAATCGTGAGCCGGGAGACTCACCCGCTCTATCGCAAGCAGTATTCAAAGACGCGCAAATATACCGCGCATGATCCAAAGAATATTGCTCATGTGGGCGACCGTGTACAGATAGAAATGACTCGGCCGATTTCGAAGACCAAATCTTACACTTTGGTGAAAGTCCTAGAGAAGTCACGGGGGACGGTAGAGCTGAAGGAGGGGGTGACGGAAGTGGTCCAGGAAAAGAAAATTGGCGCAGATGAAATCGCCCGCGAAAAGGCTCTAGCTGAGGAAACAGAGGCGAAAGCGGAAACAAGCGCGTCTAAAATTACCGAAAAAGATGACGAAACAGACGCGGAAGGGGAGGATAAATAAATGATACAGCAAGAAACTAGATTAAAAGTAGCCGATAATTCGGGCGCAAAAGAACTCGGAGTGATTCGGGTGCTTGGTGGGACTCGGGCTAGGTATGCACGAGTCGGGGATATCGTGACCTGCTCAGTGAAAGATGCCACACCAAACGGTGGTGTAAAGAAAAAGGCTGTAGTAAAGGCGGTGATCGTGCGAACAGTTTATCCAATTCGCCGACCAGATGGTTCTACGATTAGATTTGATGAGAATGCCGCAGTACTCGTTAATGATGATAAGACACCACGAGGTACGCGTGTGTTTGGGCCGATTCCTAGGGAACTACGAGATAAGGGTTTTATGAAAATAATTAGCCTAGCGCCGGAGGTACTCTAAGATGAAGACTCTAAAGATAAATGACAAAGTGACGGTCATCTCGGGTGATCATAAAGGTGAGACAGCAAAGATAGTTGCTGTTGACCGAGAAAATCACAAGGCGATGCTTGAGGGTATTGGTGAAATAGAACGTCACATGAGGAGAACTCAGTTTACGCCAGCTGGCAAGAAGACTATTCATGTAGGAATTGACTTTTCAAATTTGAAATTAGTCGAGGAAGCAAAATACGATAAGTCAGCACGTGAGACGACGAAGAAAGACAAGAAAAGTGGGCAGAAAGGAGCTAAGTAATGGCGGACGGAAAGAATGGCGATTCTAAGGCTGCTGCAGCGAAAGTTACCCCGCGCCTTAAAGAGCTCTATAATAACGAGTACAAGAATAAACTACAGAAAGAACTGGGGCTTAAAAATATCAATCAAGTACCAGAGCTGAAGAAAGTAGTGGTTTCGTGTGGCGTGGGTAAAAAACGTGAAGATAAGCGTTTCATGGAGACGGTAGAATTGACGTTGAAAAAGATTACCGGTCAGGCGCCGACTTCCAGGAAGGCAAAGAAGTCTATTGCGACCTTTAAGATACGTAAGGGGATGGGGGCGCCAGTAGGCTATCTGGTGACGCTTCGTAACGATAAAATGTATGAATTCGTTGATAGATTGATTAACATTGCGTTGCCACATGTACGAGATTTTCATGGGGTATCTCGCACAGCGTTTGACAAGGATGGCAATTATAACCTAGGACTAAAAGAGCAAACGGTGTTCCCAGAAATCACTTTTGAGGACGCATCAGCGCTTCATGGTCTTGAAATTACATTTATTATTAAAAATGGCTCAAAGGAAGGAAGCTACAAATTGTTAGAACTCTTCGGAATGCCGTTTATGCGGGAGGACAAGTAGATGGCTAAGAAATCTGCAGTACTTCGCGATGAAAAGCGGCGAAAAATGAACGAGAAATATAAAGCTAAACGAGCGGCACTCAAGGCTGCAGGAGACCTAGAGGGGCTTCAGAAGCTACCGCGTAATTCTAGCCCGACTCGGCTAAAGAATCGTGATATGCTAGATGGTCGTCCGCGAGGATATATGCGAAGATTCGGTCTTTCTCGTATTAATTTCCGGGAAAAAGCAAGTAAAGGCGAGATTCCTGGCGTAACGAAGAGTAGTTGGTAGGAGAAAGGAGAAATATGTCAATACAATCTACAGATCAAATAGCAGACCTTGCCACTCGTATTCGAAATGCAGTAATGGTAGGGAAAAGCGAAATTCTCGTTCCTACTTCTAAATTAAAAGAACAAGTAGTGAAGGTGTTAGCTGAAAATGGCTACATCGTGAAATATGAAGTTGAGGAGGGGAGCCCGAGAGGTATTCTTCATGTGAGCGTGAGCGAGCCAGGCAAGAATGCTAGATTGAACGAAATTGTCAAGGTGTCAAAGCCTGGACGAAGAGTTTACTCTGGAGCTGAGGATATTCCAACGGTCAAATCTGGACGAGGTATGGTAATTATCTCTACTTCGAAGGGACTAATGACTGGACGAGAAGCGAAAAAACAGCATCTCGGGGGCGAGATACTAATGAAAGTTTGGTAAAATTTAGATTTTATCAAGATAAATACGAGCTCTGTAATGGGGCTCGTATTTTTTTGATTAATAGAGGATTAAAAATACTAGTATTAAGGGATTGCAATCTAAATAAATGCGTTTTGAGGTTTATTATATGGGGGATTATCAGGGGTGAAAAAGAAATAAATAACAATGTTTAAGGTTAAGTATTGACAAAAATGATTATGTATGCTATAATAGGGTCATGTAGTTTGAGATTGCTCCATAGTGGGGCACCGGTACACGTTCTTTCCAAAGGAGGAAAAAGAAATGAAGAGAAGCAAAAAAATTGGGGTAATGATTTTCGTATTGACACTTCTGATTCAGCTGATTGCGGCAACATATGTTGACGCGGCTACCACCAAGAAAACAACAACTAATAACAATGTTTATGTTAAACAGGTGAGCAGAAACGGCGGACTTGTAGGAATTCCTGCCAAGATCCGGAAAAATCCCAAGGCCACGATTGCTCGTTGGCATCTTTGCCGAATATTGAAGAATCTGTATGATGGACGGATTCAAGTGGCGGCGACCTGGATTGATGGGGCTTCCCTGAATCAGTCGTGGACTTGTGGTATATTAACCACGGTATCATCCCAACTGGGACGGAAAGTTTCGTGGGGTGGTGGATCCCCGAAAGCAAAGGTTAATCTCGGTATAGCATGTCAGTTGATTGTATTGATGATCAACCAAGACGCGAGATTGAAACCGGCCAAATGGTCTTGAGCTTCCCCAGATAATAAAATGGACCTCGTAAGAGTGTCCTGACGGTTTTCATACTTTTCCCCTTGGCGCTACCCTCGTGGTAGCGCCTTTTCTATGTGCTAAAAAGGTTGATATCTGGGAGGTAATGTGATATAATGATAAAGATATTAACTAAAAAGGGAAAAGATATGAGTCGTATCGGAAAACAACCCATCGAGATACCGGCGGGAGTGACAATTACGGTCGGCGACAGCGAAATTACTGTTGCGGGCCCGAAGGGTTCACTCATGGTGCCTGTACAGCCGAAGACGAAGACTTCCATTGAGGGGACTACTCTCACTGTGACTCGTGAGAATGACGAGCCGAAGTCAAGAGCTTGGCATGGCTTACAGAGAGCCTTGATTAATAATGCCGTAGTTGGTGTTACGAAAGGGTTTGAAAAGAAACTAGAAATTAACGGAGTTGGCTTTCGCCTATCGGGTGGTGGTCAGGAAATCGAGATGGCGCTTGGATTTTCGCATCCAGTAAAATATCGTGCACCTGAAGGAGTACAGCTTGCGACTAACAAGATGGAAATTACCGTTAGCGGGATTGACAAACAGAAAGTTGGTCAGGTGGCAGCTGAAATTCGAGCTCTAAAGAAGCCAGAACCATATAAGGGCAAAGGCATTAAGTATGTCGATGAAGTAATCCTTCGTAAGGCAGGAAAGGCGGGTAAGAAATAATGGAAAAGCAATATAGAGCAAAAAGAACCCGTAGCCGAATTCATGGGACAGCGGAGCGACCGAGACTTACGGTTAGTGTTTCGAATTGTCATATAACAGCACAGATTATAGATGATGATAAAGGCGAGACACTTGCCTATGCGACAACGGTTGGTACGAAAATGACTGGTTCTATGACAGAGAAGGCCACGATGATTGGTACTGAAATCGCAAAAAAGGCAGGATCAAAGAAGATTACCAAGGTCGTATTTGATCGGGGAGCAAAATTATACGCAGGTCGAATGTCGGCACTCGCTGACGCGGCTCGTAAGGAAGGATTGGAGTTTTAATATGCCTGAAAAAGAACAAAAAGCCCCTCGCGTTGTAAATAAGTCTGGCACGCTAAAGATGGAAGACAAAGTGGCTGCGACGAAGCAGACGCGCGATATCTCTGGGCGCAAAATGGAGCGACGCAATCGTCGCGATCGGTCGCGAGGTGTAGAGACTGGACCGAAGGAATTTGATGACATCACGATTGCTGTGGATCGCGTGTCACGAACAGTAGCTGGTGGACGCAGGATGCGTTTTAAGGCATTAGTGGCGATTGGAAATCACAAGGATCGTATTGGTGTGGGCGTAGCAAAAGGTAATGACGTTACTACGGCTGTTGCGAAGGCGACGGCAAAGGCAAAGAAGTCAATGATTAAGTTCAACCTAGATGGTGAGACTATTTGTCATGAGACAAGAACTCGTGCTACTGGTGCAGATGTACTTATGAAGCCAGCGGCGCCAGGTACAGGTATTATCGCAGGTGGAACGGTACGAGCGATTATTGGCCTTACTGGGGTAAAGAATTTGATTTCAAAGTCTCTAGGATCAGCGAATAAAGTTAACGTTGCTTATGCGGTAATTGAAGGGCTAAGAGCTCAGGTACCACGCAGGGAATGGACTGGTCATGAGGGGAAGGCTGAGAAAGTCGTTGAGAAGAAAACGACTACGAAAAAAGTAGCTGAGAAAAAGTCATCTGGCGAGAAAGTAGCTAGTGAAAAGAAGGCAGCTCCAGCGAAGAAAACTGCTACGAAAAAGGCAGCGTCTCCAAAAAAGGAGGATAAGTAATGAAATACAATGATTTAGAGGTACAGAAAAATAAGCGTCCGAGCCGAGTAGGCCGGGGTATTTCGGCTGGCCAGGGTAAGACTGCTGGACGAGGTACTAAAGGACAAAAAGCTCGTACTGGTCACCGCAAAATGGCAGCAGGTTTCATGGGTGGTCAGCGGGCAATAATGCAGGCTGTACCGAAGCTAAAGGGCTTTAAGTCGATCCATGAGAAAGCAGAAGTGGTCTATACGGACAGACTAAATGAATTATCAGGGAAGGTTGATAATTTCGTTCTCGCTGATCATGATTTGATTTCAACACCATATGCGAAAGTAAAAGTAATCCTAAGAGGTGAATTGACTGCGAAGATTAATCTTGAGACACAAGCAGCTTCTAAGACCGCTATAGAGGCAATAGAAAAAGCTGGTGGATCGTTTAAAAAGGTTGAAATTGCAAAACGAGCAAAAGCCGATAAAGAATAGATTGCTTATATAAGTAATTTTCAGCAATGGTCTCATAAAATAACCCTAGTAAATAGGGTTATTTTTTGCTATAATGAAGTGAATAGGAGTGTTATGGACGAAAAATCTTTAAAGACAAGCTGGAAACAGAGATTATTAATAATTATTATTGCGGTAATAATGTTAGGTTCGGTGATAATTGGTTATGCATTAATAGTGGCGAATGGCAATAAGAATACTGCGAGTAATGAACCAAAGGTAGATCAGGCGAAGGTAGAACAATATACAGCGGAATATCAGGCATTAGAGGATGAATTTGCGACGATGACGCAAGGAGATTTTGATAGATTTATTCAGCATAAAGATAAGATGACAGCTTATAATGAGGGGTCGGCTAATTCTGGTGGTGTTCAGGTAGAAGATGTGGAAGCAGGGACTGGGGCGGAAATAGGTGAGAATGATAAGAACTATTTGGCTTATTATGTGGGATGGTGTGCGGATGAGAGTGTTTTTGACTCGTCGTTTAATGATAAGTCTAAACCGACGAAATTCATAAAGATACTAGATGCTTCGGTGGGAATGATAGAGGGGTGGAATCTAGGGGTGACTGGAATGAAACGAGATGGGATTAGAATCATTACAATACCAGGCGAGTTGGCGTATGGTGAGAGTATGGAGATTTGTGGAGGAAAGAATAAGCCACTGAAATTTATGATAATGACAAAGGCAAAAGAAGGGGCTTTGGCGGATATATACACAAAGCTAGACAAAGCGTTCATGAGATTACAATATGCCCAGTATGGTATAGATTACGATTCGTTGACGGTACCGAAGGAATAAGGTCTGTGGTCTGTCTCGGCTAACGCTGAGCCATGTCGGAGGAATAGAAGGAGCATATGAGATGCCTAAGGGAAATCTGTTTCAGCTCAGAGCACCCAGAGAAGAAATAAAATAAAACTTATCGTTTTATTTATCATCTGGAAATACCAGAGAAGTAAGCAAGCTTCCATCTCTAGTATTTCCAGATAATAAATAAGAAACACTACGTGTTTCTTATTTTAATTCTTCTCTGGTGGAGCGTATGAGATTCAAACTCATGACCTCTACTATGCCATAGTAGCGCTCTAATCAGCTGAGCTAACGCCCCATATCTAAGGTTCTTATTCCATTTTAGCACATTTTTGTTATAATGGAAATATGAAAACAATACTGACTGGGATACGAAGTAATTCGGTAATGACACTGGGGAATTATCTGGGGGCGATGATACCGATGGTGCGGCTGGCAAATAAATATTCAGTGACGGGAGAGTATCAGGTAAATATTTTTGTGCCAGATTTACACTCGATTATTTCGGAGATTGATGGTGATTTACAAGAAAATACCATGCGAACTCTAAAAAGTTATTTAGCCGCGGGATTGGTGGTAAATGATAATGTACACCTTTATCGACAGTCGCGCGTACCAGCTCACAGTGAAATGTGTTGGCTATTTAATTGTGTGGCGACAACGGGGGAACTTTCACGGATGATACAGTATAAAGAAAAGTCGGAGGGGAAAGAATCGTGTAATGTAGGGATTTTTGACTATCCAGTGTTGATGGCGGCGGATATTTTGCTTTATTCGGCTTCGTATATTCCACTGGGTGAGGACCAATTTCAACATATTGAATTGACGCGGGATATAGCGACGAGATTTAATCACCGATTCCAGACGGATATATTGACGGTGCCAGAAAAAACCGCCGAGCAGGTGAAATTTATGGGTGAGAAGAATGGTGTCAGGATACGAGATTTAACTAATCCAGAGAAGAAAATGAGCAAATCCACTAGGAGTGAAAATTCAAAGATAATGATGGATGATACTCCAGAAGCTGCGGTGAAGAAAATCATGTCGGCGACAACGGACTCTGTGGGGATAGTGCATTATGATTTGTGGGCGCAGCCAGGGATTTCTAATTTGCTAATGATAGAGGCCCTAGTGAATGATAGGCCGATAGAGGAAGTGGCGGAGCAGTGGCTAGGGGCGACACGATATGGGGATTTGAAGCGAGCGGTAGCGGCAAGTGTAGAGAAGGAATTGACGAAATTTCAAGAACGATTAGGGGAGATAGCGGACGAAGAAATATTTAGTCTCCTTGAGGCGGGTGAGAGATATGCTAATGAAGTGGCAAATCAAAAATTGCACCAGGTGCAAGAGTGTTTTGGACTTAGGTAGGGGTAGCCTGGAATATCTGCGATAATGTGTTATAATATATAATATATGATACGGACTGGGAAGAAATATAGTAAGCCAAATTTGTCGCGAGTGATTAATGGCGATACGATTTTGACGACAGAAGAATCGGGTCCAGAAAAACAGCGATTAGATGTGTTAATGGCGAGTATATATAGGAGTTATAATCGCTCTACATTGCAAAAATTTATCAAAAATGGTTATGTAACGGTGAATGGTGAAGTAGTGACGAAACCAAATCAGCAAGTAATAGTGCCGAAAGATGAAGGTGGAAAATTAGATGATGAGGTGAGGATTGTATTAAAAGTGCCAGAGACTCAAAAAAATGCGGATATTATTCCCGAGGTGATTTATGAAGATGAAAATGTATTAGTAGTAAATAAACCAGCGGGACTTCTCAGCGAGGCGAAGGGAGAATATTGTCCAGAGAAAACTTTGGCCGATTATGGATTTGTAGTGCATCGACTGGATCGTGATACGTCGGGGGTGATGATTTTGGCGAAAAATGAGGAGGTGCAGAAATTCTTAAAGAAACAATTCCAGGATAGAAAGGTTCATAAGACTTATTATGCGGTAGTGCCGGGAGAATTTAAGCTAAACGAAGCGCGGATAGATTTACCGTTGATTAGGAACTTGAAGCGCCCGACGACTTTCCTGGTTGATCCAAATGGCAAGCCGAGCGAGACGTTTTATAAAGTTGAGAAATATAATGGTAAGTATAGCTTGGTGAAATTAAGACCGACGACGGGGCGGACGCATCAATTGAGGGTACACCTGGAATACTTGAGGCATCCAATAGTGGGGGATATAGTTTATGGGGGTGAGCTGAATGATAGGTTAATGCTCCATGCGAGGGATTTGGAGATTACTTTGCCTGGTGGGAAACGAATGACATTTAGTGTGCCACTACCTTCAGAGTTTGAGGAGATGGTAAAATAGAGATAGTGAGGCTTCTGGATGTTTGGGGATAAAAAGTTTTGGAAGACGGAGGAAAATGATGTTTTTTGATGAATTGCGCCAAATACCGGAAATAGCGAAGCGAAATGGAACGTCAGTTTTTGTGGTACCAGAGGAGCAAAAAGTGGAAATTCCGCAAGCGATCATTTTGCAGCCAGAAGATAAAACCGTGATTACGATTGAACAGGTACGCGAGGTAATGAGAA
Source organism: Candidatus Saccharimonadota bacterium (assembly GCA_017512085.1). GTDB lineage: Bacteria > Patescibacteriota > Saccharimonadia > Saccharimonadales > Saccharimonadaceae > Nanosyncoccus. The sequence goes on along the minus strand of JAFWHD010000041.1, from coordinate 12,934 downwards.
AATTGGAACTAAAACAGACGAACGATGTCTATGTGATAGTGCGACCAGCGGATAAACTCGGGATTGATTCGGCGAATGCACTACTGAAAAGTTTGGAAGAACCAGGAGAAAAGGTACATTTTGTTTTAGTGACGAAGCAACCGTCGTTGTTACTCCCGACAATACTAAGTCGGGCGGTGATTTATTTTTGGCGAAATCCAGAGGGGTTTAATTTAAATATCCAGGCAGATGAAAAAATAAAATCTATTGCTAAAAAAATGATTGTGGCTAAGGGGGCGGAATTAGTGGAGTTAGCAGAAGAAATAAAAAAGAAAAAAGATGGAGTGAGGGATTACGCGCTATCAGTTCTCGGCGTGGCGATAGAAATGCTCTATAAGTCGTATTTTATTACGCAGAAAGAAATGTTCTTGACGAAAATACCGCAGTTTTTGGCTGCGTATGAAGGGGTGGCGCGAAATGGGAACATAAAGCTCCAGATAGTAGCAAATTTGATTTGAAATGTGATATAATGGGAATATGATTGCGGTTTTTGCGATACTTATAATGGTGATATTTCTTACTTTTTTCTATCCCATGGAGCCGCGAGAGAAAAAGACAGAGGTAAAATCACCAAAATATACAGCACAGATGAAAAAGCTGTGGCAAATAGCGCAGACTTCAATGAAAGAGCGCAAGCCTCTACGGGCGGAAAAAGCGCTCCTTACGATTTTGAAATTTGATGAGAAGAACGCGGCGGCTTATAACAGGCTAGGGATATTATATGCGAAGAGTCAAAAATTTGATGAGGCGGTGGAATGTTTTGAAATTGCGCAATCACTAGACAATAATCCTGCGTCTATACATAACGTGGGGTTGATTTATTTGGAGACGGGAGCGTATGAAAAAGCGGCGATGGCTTTTTCGCAGGCGATAGCATTGGAGGGAGATGTACCGACGAGATATATGGCACTAGCAAAAGCAGAGGAGAAATTAGGGAATACGAAAAAAGCCATAGCGGCGCTTGAAAATGCCTATGAGCTGGATCCGAAGATTGCGACGCTTCGGCAGATATTGGCTATTTATGAAGCGGAGGGTGATACGGAAGCGGCGACGGCGATGACGGCGAGGATAGAGGAACAGATTGTAAAGGATAATGCGGCGAAGAAACGTAAAATAGCTGCGCGGGTGAGGAATAACGCTAGGACTGCAATGAAGACAAAACAGGCGAAGATTACTTTGCCCGAGGCGAAACAAGTGAAGCCGACGGCGAATCCGCGAGTGATGAAGTCCCATGTGGGGAGGAAACGGATTTAGTTTCTAAATATAGGGGAAAAGTTGTTTGATTTTTTGAAATTATTTGATATAATGGGGATAGTGCTGGAATCGTCTAGTGGCAATGACAAGAGACTGTAAATCTCTCGGCTTCGGCCTTCGTAGGTTCGAGTCCTACTTCCAGCACCAAGAAAAGTAGCGAACATTTGTTCGCTACTTTTCTTGACTTTGGAATTAGGGCGAGAACCGTAGGTTCGACCGGACGACGAAGCGAGTAAAAATCCAGAATTTATTCTGGATTTTTCGAGCGAGGAGGAACGGAAGACTTTTTTGCGATAGCAAAAAAGTCTAGTCCTACTTCCAGCACCATTTTTGTTCTTCGAACAAAAATGCTCAAAAAATAGGATATCGGTCTCACTTCGTTCGGGGCGAGTCCTACTTCCAGCACCACCATTCAAATTAAAAGCCGCCAATGCGGCATTTTTCGTGCTCGCTTGTTTGAAAAATAAAAAAAAGACCTTCGAGAAGGTCTTTTTGGAAGTAGTAAATTAAACATAACAATAATGAAGTTGCTCGTTGGTGATACCGAATGTTTTTTGAGCTTTTGGAAGCCAGTCATAGAATTTTCCACCGTTTATTTCCTTGACGGCTGGCTCTAGTATCCTAAAGAACATAGCAAAATGTGGATAATTGTGGCAAATATCCAGGAAGTGGATTGCCCAGTTGGGTGCGATCTTGGTGGTACCGGTTTGCTGGATATAGAATTTATCTCTTTTACTTAGTAGACTATGAAATTGTTCTTTGTAGGAAAGATCTCCCCCGACGCCATTCAATTCGTAGAAAATAGCATGGAGGACGGCATCCAACTTGTCACACAGTTTGCAGAAGCAGGCGATATTATAAGATGCGTTTTGGGATGCCAAACCTGAATCCAGCTTTTGGAAGGACAGAAAATCCTGAAGTAGAATGTTTGCTTGGTAGGTAGGCAGAGGAGAGATTACCTCCATAAATGTATCAAGTTCTACTGTGTTTTTTTCTTTGGTGTTTTGAGTGCCATCATCTGGGCGGTCTCCATAGGTAATCTCGCCAAGATCGTGATATTTTAATAAATCAAAGATGCGAAGCCATTCTTCAACGAAGAATAATTCCGGAAATGCGCGCGAGAGATTTCGCGCAATCTCAACACAGCCACAGGTGTGTTCGCTGTCAGATTCTGGGCGCCGGTAGTCTATTGGTCCGTCAGCGAGATACTTATAAACGCCACAGAGTCCAAAACCGGAACGAATTACTAAATCGCCTTTGCGAACATTCTTGTAGATTTGCCAAATCCAATCTAAGTTGTCATGAATATACATTATTAAACCCCCTTAATCTACTACTGTTAAAGTGCGACTAGAAATATATTATACTAAAAAAATGTGTTTTTGTCGAGTCCGGAAAGAATGGTGAGTTTTTATAAACATAACTTATTTGTGCTATAATGATTATAGTTATCATAATTTTATTGGGAATAATATGAAGAGGATAATTGGGAAATCTTGGTTTTTAATAATGGCATTATTGACGAGTACTGTTTTGTCGTACTTTTTCGCTTCAAATGTTGCCGCCACTAGTCAGGAGGATGATATTACAGTTACATATCCTTACTATGCTTTCGTGGAAAATCCAGAAGACCCATGGGAGACGGTATGGGAGGCTTTGGATGCAACTGATACAGTCGAGTATAGTGATAGCTATTTTGATGAGTCTTCTCCTGGAGACCACCCAGAATTGCGTGTGGTTTCCTATGCTTTGGCGTTGGCGGGATTTGAAAACAAGGCGGATGGCTATCCATCTAGTAGTCTTACTCCAAATCCAAAACTCCATGCTTTTCTGGATGAACTAGGTTTTCATGATTATCAGGAATGGGATACATCTTCTGAAAAAGATGGACATTCTATGGGAACGACGATAGCGCAAAAGACTTTGCCAGATGGTAAGACTTTAATTGCGGTGGCACCGCGGAATTATAATTATATGACTGAATGGTTATCAAATTTTAACGTTGGAACCACTGGGGACCACGCAGGTTTTACTGAATCGGCGAATTTTATAAAAGATAGACTTGATGAATATATCCGCGTGAAACAGCCTACGAATTATAAAATTTGGATGGTTGGATATTCACGTGGTGGAGCAGTGGTAGATTTAGCGGCGAAGATGATAAATGAAAATTTGGCGGATTATGATATGTCGGCGGAGGATTTTTATGTTTATACTTTTGGGGCGCCGAAGGTGAGCTTGGCGGAACCTGGGTATGCAAATATTCACGATGTGAAGGATGGAAACGATCTCTTACTTGGTTATATGTTCCCGGAGCAGTGGGGTTTTCATAATACTGGTACTTATGAGGAGATTCATCCAGCGGACTTGGTGATTACTACTTCGGTTGTGGATATTAGCGATATAATAGATAACACGAAGATTTCTAGTGCTTTGTCTAAAAATGAAGGATTTACGACAGATGTAGGTACCATGAACGGTCTTGATTTTATGAATGCTTGGACTGAATTTGTCAATGAAAACGGTCTTACGCGGGATTATTTTGATTCCACCGTGAAGCCTCCACTCTCGGCGGTAATGCAGGCCTATCAACTGCGTACATTGGATAAACAAGGCGAGTTTACTGATTTTATTACTGATACCGACAAGGGGTTAGCTGGGATGGTGGCTGGGAATGCTTTCTATGATTTAATGGCAAATTATGGAGGTGATATTTCTGTTTTTCCAGCGTACCTTGATCTGGTGGAGGTATTAAAAGGTACAGCGGATGATGCCGATGTGGATGAACTAATATCAATTCTCACTGGCTATATGGGCGAATATGATGATTATGAGTCCAAAATGGGACAAAAGCCAGCTGTGACTGAGGATGAATATATCATTCTCAAGGAAAACTTACCAAAGCTGGTAAAGGCTCTGGCGCCGATATTAATCGCTGATGCGAAATATACTCAGGAAACATACGGCGAGGATAGTTCGTTGTATTATACTTATACGTTGATTTCTAATGCCGAGAATCTCGTGATTGGCCATATTCCAGAAAGTCTAATGCCACTCCTAAAGAGTCTCGTCCCGCCTGATGATCCGGGTGGAGATGAACCTGTAGAGCCTGATGTGCCTGTACCTAATACTGGTGAATCATATGGTGGCATGAGAGATGGGGCGATGGAGAGTCATTTAGCGACCGTAGTATTCTTGGGTATTGGCGCTGGGATATTGATTGCAAAAAAGAAACACCAGAGTTAGTTATATTTGACGCGTAGAGGCAAAACATTATACTAATATTGACTTTTTATGATGTTTATGCTATAATGAAGATATAGACTTATATTAATAAGGGGCGGAAGTCTCGTACTATTTATTCAAAAGGAGGGAATAAATATGTTCAAAAGTGGGTTGTTTTATGTAACTTTCGTATCTATCTTATTCATGTTTTTTGTTGGTAATCGTATTACCGAAGGTAGCAGGGGGGAATTCGGTAGAAGGTTCGTAGGATTCGTGTTGAATGCAATTGATTACGCATCGCCTTGGGCGGATGCGAAATTGTGTGTGGCCGCTGTGGCAGCCTTGATTACTTGTTCTATGACGATCAATGGCATAGCGGCCGGATTGGGTAAATACTACAATAATAACTTTCAGTTGTTTATAACAGCGATAGGAGTATTAGTATTAATAATTGTAGAGTTTTTTGTCTTTATGTATATGTATTATTTCATGGAACGGTTGGCGGAGGTATTCACTTATTATTGGAAGAAAATCTGGATTTTGGATTTGACGAAAAAATCTAGGTTCATTGCTATCTTATTAATGGTGGCGATGGCTGCCGGTTTGGTTAAATCGGGGAGTTTTGATAAGAGACTCCGCTTCCTTGGGAGACATGATCGGACTATGATGTGGACACGAAAAATTGCCGAAGAAAGGAGGGCGTGGTTAAAAAGGCGTAACGAGAACCAGGAAGCGCTCCGTGAGAGTCGCTTAAAATGGGACTTATATCATCAGCAGTAAACAACCTATCTTTCGTCCCGGGCAAATTGCTCGGGATTTTTTTATTGAATGAATTATGCCTATTTACAAGGATACTTATGTGAAAAATGAGATGATTTTAATTATCATGTGTTATAATAAAAGCATGAGCGTAAACGCAAAGAAGGATAAAGAAGAATTATCCTGGGCGGATGGGATGTTTTTTCATGAAATGGATAAAGAAATAAGCGAAGCGAGAAAAGCTGAGGGGGCGGACAATGAAGAGGATTTTATCTATCATCCGCTAGAAGATATTGAAGATGTGGATTTGTTTTATCAGGCGGTGGATAGGGAGAAATTGACACCGAAGCTTTCGCCCGAGCGACCATATACTTATTGGACAATAGAATTATACGATCAGGAAAATGGGATTCGTGGGGGTGGAGGACTGGGGATACTGGCTGCGGATACGAGACGAACGGCGGAAAGAATGGGGGTGCCATTGACGCTGATTACACCATTTTACCCGAGCGAGATTGTCCAGCATGCAGTGGATGGTGAGATTATCAATGAAAAAAAGACGGTGGATCCGCGAAAGTTTAAATATCATTATGTGGATACGGTGAATATAAAATGTGATGGGAACCTATGTCGACTGGATGTGGTGGAAAAGATTTTTAAATACACGCGGATATTATGTATCACGGAGCCGAATTTTCGGGAACTTTATGCAGACATGAGTGGTGCAGATCACCGACTTTATCAGGAAGTGGCGTTAGGGTTTGGCGGATATGCGGCTTTGAAACTACTGGGGCTAAAGCCAGCAATTATGCAGTTAAATGAGGTAGCGACTTTCTTTGCGGCACTGGCTAGGCTAGATGAGCTGGCGAGTAACGGGATGGATTTCTACGAGGCAATGGTCTATACCAGGAAACATACTTTATATACGAATCATACGCTCGTGCAGGCGGCGGAGGCGGAATTTTCACTTTCGCAGTTTGAAAGATTTGTGATGCCAAATGTAAAGTCGTCAGCGGTGCGGAAATGGTTGAGAGATAAATTCGTGAATGAAAAAATAAAACTTTCGTCGGTGACAATAGAAATTGCGGAGTTGAGATCTGGCGTGTCAAAGCTTCATGCTAGGGTGGCGAATTACCGCGACATTGCGGGTGAAAAAGTAAAATTTAAGGCGATTACGAATGGAATTGATATGCACCGTTGGACGTTGCCGGAAATTATGGATTATTTCATAAGGAACGAAGTGATTGACGAGAAGGAACGGGTACTACCAGGATATGAACAGGCGTTAGAAAAAGTGACAGCGGAAAAGATTCGCGAATTGAAGGCGAAGGGGCGACAGGAGATGAACGAAATCTTGCGTAAATACCCGGATGAAAAGGGGGCGATTTGGAGATTTGATGAGGGGGACTTCGTGTTTGATTTTCGACGGAGATTCGTGGATTATAAGAGACCGGATTTGGTTTTTCGGGATGTGCGGAGATTAAGAAATATTTTGGAAAAGCACGGAGCGCATTATATCTTGGCGGGGAGAGTGCACACAGGGGATGCGAGGATGAGTGCGAGACTTTCGGCAATTTTGGACGCGGTGGATAAAGATAACTATTTGAGGGGACATGTGCATTATTTGCCAGATTATGATGAGAGACTAGCGTATGGTCTATCGGTGGGATGTAATGCGGCGATTAATGTGCCGATAGTAGGACTAGAAGCATGTGGGACGTCATGGATGAAAGATGTAGCGAATATGGGGCTACTTATTTCTACACATGATGGTGGTGTGGCAGATGGCACTCCAAATGCGTATCTAAATGTCTCGGGACAATCAGAAGAAGATGAGCTGGATATGCTTTATCAGCGGATGGAGGAAGCGATTGCTATCTGGGGAAATGATTTTGAATTAGAATATACGATTCAAGGGGAATTAAGGACGTATTTGCCAGTTATATCAGGTGCGAGAATGCTGGAGGAATATCTTGACTATTTGTTTCCAAAGTAGTATACTCTTGACAAGAGTCTAGAAAATAGACTTTTTTTAAGGAGACAAATGGCTAAAATAACGAAGATAAGTGCTAGTGAGAAACCTCGAGAGACGGATGAGTCGGAGGGTTTGGTACGCGAGACGGTAAAAGTAAAAGACCGAAAGACCGAGCGACAGAAGCAAAAGGAGCGTCGGCAAAAGGAAAAAGCAGTGAATGCGAGTGGCAAATCTGGCGAGAAGAAACCATTTATTCTTTTTCGGCCATTCGTGGCATTTGGACGATATCTTAGGGATTCATGGCGAGAGCTCAGGCAAGTACGATGGCCGAATAGAAAGGCTACTTGGAAAATGCTTCTCGCAGTGTTAGTCTATACGGTGATTTTTATGACACTAATTTTACTACTTGATACATTCTTTACGTGGTTATCGGGGACGATACTGGGGACGTAGAGCAAAATGAGGCATTAAAAGAATTAAATAAAGGCTAAATGAAAGGAAATAAATGGCAGTAAATAGATATGATGGTACGAGGTCGTGGTACGCGGTATCAACTTATAGTGGTTACGAAGATAAAGTAGCTGACTCTATAAACCAGCGGACTGGCTCGGTAGAAATGGCAAATAAAATCTTTGAGGCGATAGTGCCGAAAGAGAAGCAAATTGAGATTAAGAATGGGAAGCGAAAAATCGTGGACCGGAAGATTTTACAGAATTATGTACTTGTAGATATGAAGCTCTCGGATGAGACGTGGTATATCATTCGTAATACGCCCGGAGTGACGGGGTTTGTGGGGAATGGGACACAGCCAACTCCCGTGTCAGAGAAAGAAATTGCGAAGATAAAGAAGCGAATGGGAGTAGAGGATCCGAAATTCTCCGTCCAATATGAAGTAGGTGAAGTGGTGTCAATTACCGATGGACCATTTAAGGGCTTTGAAGGGTCTATTTCGGAGATCGATGCGGCGAAAGGTAAGATTAAAGTCATGGTGTCAATGTTTGGACGGGAGACACCTGTAGAGCTAGACGCATTACAGGTTAAGCAACTAAGTTAGAAAAATAAGCCATTTTCTCGCTCACCGCGAGGTGAAAAATTTCTAAAATAATCTATGGGGCCCCACGGGGGGCAACTAAGTGACCTGGCTGAGACAATCGTAACACATAACTGAAATGATAGAATACGATGTGTTATTTACTTGCGGTCCCGTATCCCCACGACTATTTTAGAAATTTTTCAGCCTCCTTATGGTTCGCTTAGTAAATGGCTTATTTTTCTCTATATTGCATTTTTTGATATGTTTTGTTATAATTATAGGAGTTACGCACTAGAAAGGGTTATTTTATGGCAGAAAAAAAGGTAATTGGGAATTTGAAATTACGAATTCCAGGTGGAAAAGCAACAGCGGGACCTCCGGTAGGTTCAACGCTTGGTCAGTGGGGGCTAAATATGATGGATTTCATTAATCCATTTAATGAGCAAACGAAGGATTTCATGGGCAAGAATGTAATTGTCCATATTCGAGTGTTTGAAGACCGGACGTTTGACTTTAAGGTGCTCGGTCAGCCAGTGGATGATTTGATTCGCGAGGCGATAAAGATTGACAAGGGCTCTGGTAAGCCAAACACAGAAAAGGTTGGTAAAATCAGCCAGGACCAGGTTCGTGAGATTGCTGAGAAAAAGATGGCTCAGATGAATGCGGTTGATATAGAGGGAGCGATGAAAATTGTCGCGGGAACTGCACGTTCAATGGGTGTAGTAGTAGAATAAAATATATAAATGTAGGAGAGCATAGCTCGCTAATACTACAGAAAGGATAAAATGGCAGACATTAAGGAAAAAATTGAAGAGGTGAAGGGTAACCTAGAAGAAGCTCACAGTATCGCTGAGGGCGTAAAAGAAGCCGTAAAGGAAGATATTGCGGAGAAGGTGGCTGATGCGAAGGAAAAAGTAGAGCAGAAAAAAGCCGAAGTAAAGGAAGAGTTGGCTGAAAAAGTTGCTGATGCGAAGGAAGAAATTGCCGAGAAGAAAGAGAAAGTAAAAGAAACCTTTGCAAAGGCTGGCAAGAAGTCAAAGAAACACATTGAGGAAGTAAAGGCTGAGGCGGAGCGCCAGGAGCGAAAGCTAGAGCGCAAGGCCGAGGAGCTAGCGGGCGAAAAACCAAAAGGTGCTGCGCCGAAAGTACGACCTCTAATTGAGCGACGAGGGAAGAAATATCAAGAAGCCTATAAGCTAATTGAAAAGAATAAAGTTTATAATTTGAAGGAAGCATTAGAACTAGCAACGAAGACTAGCCCGGTAAAATTTGATGCAAGCGTAGAGATACATGCACGTCTAGGTGTAGATCCAAGGCAAGCAGACCAAAATATCCGCACGACCTTAGTGCTACCTAACGGAAGCGGTAAGAATGTACGAGTAGCGGTGTTTGCACCAGAAGATGTTTGCAAGGTTGCGAAGGCGGCGGGTGCAGATGTGGCTGGTGATGCTGATTTCTTGAAGCAACTTGATAAAGGTGAAATAAACTTTGACGTGTTGATTTCAGTGCCAGCATATATGCCGAAATTGGGTAAGTATGCACGAATGCTCGGGCCGAAGGGCTTAATGCCAAATCCAAAGGCGGGGACGGTAACGATGGATGTGGAAAAAGCCGTAAAGGAAGCAAAGGCTGGTAAGGTGGAATATCGTGTAGATAAGCAGTCAATAGTACATCTTTCTGTAGGTAAGGTATCATTCGGGGTAGATAAACTGCTTGAGAATGCGGAAGCCTTCTTTGATAGCCTAAAGGCGCAGAAGCCAGCATCGCTAAAAGGTTCGTTCGTGAAATCAGTTTACATTACGACGACGATGGGGCCATCTATACAGATTGAGAACTTATATAACTAAAGATTATATGAGGTGAAAATAACTCCCCTCGTGGGGGTTATTTTTATGCTATAATGAGAATATGGATTTTGTGAATAGTCTGCAAACTTGGGAATTATGGCTAATGCTACTGGCTGGGGTGACAGTGATGTTTTGTGGTTATAGAATAAAAAAGATTGCTTTTTTCATTATCTGGTTTCTACTTGGCTATAATTTGGTCGGATTTTTACTGCCAGAGATTATCAAACTAGTACCGCAAATAGGAGAGATGGAGATCTGGCGGATATTGGTACCAGTAGCGGGAGGTCTATTATTGGCTCTACTAGGATTCTCCATTGAAAAAGTCTGCGTGAGTGGGGTGTGTTTCGTGCTTACTATGCTGATTGCGGTGCAACAATTTGGGACTGAGATACAAGTACTTGCAATTAGTGGGGTAATTGCGGTAATAGTAGCGGGGGCGGCGGTAATGCTGATGAAGCCAGCAACGATAGTGGCAACAGCGGTGGCAGGCTCCTACGCGATGACGATGGCGGTGATTACGCTAGTGTCGAAGATGGGGGGAGGGGATATTACAGGGAGTTATTGGGCGATACTTTTACTTGGGGCTGGCGTGGGGGCATTAGTGCAATTTCTCACGACGAAACGAGTTTCCTAGAAGTGGCCCAGGGTTGATTTTTTGAGTAAAATGTAGTATAATGGAAGTAGTTACCAATGACAGTGGCGGAGAAATCTTAATTATGCCACCGAGGAATTTCTTTATGGAGATATTTGGTGACGGAATTTAACAATTCGGCTAACCAAATGATATATGAATTTCTAGTTGTGAAACATTAGGAGTTTATATTTACAATTATAAAATAACCAAAGGAACTTTTTATGGCAATTTCAAAGGATAAAAAGCAGACATTGGTTGCTGATTTGACGGAGCTTTTGAATGATTCCAAGATGGTCGTCTATGCGAAATACGAGGGATTGACTGTGGCGGAGCTTCAGGAGCTACGGAAGCTAGCGCGAGAAGCGAATGTGAAAATCAAGGTCGTGAAGAACCGTTTGGTGAAGGTGGCGATGAAAGAAATCGCAGCCTATAAAGACACCGAGACGAACGATTTGGTCGGACAGCTAATCTACGCAGTGGGATCGGATGAAGATTTTGATGCGGCGAAGGTACTAGCAAAATTTGCGAAGACGCATGATAAATTAGTACTTATCGGTGGTTTTAATGGCGAGGGAGCAAACCTTTCAAAGGAAGAAGTAACCGCGCTAGGCAACTTACCGACAAAGAACGAACTTATCGCACAGGTCGTGGATATGCTACTTTCACCTATCAATGGTATCGTTTCGGGCCTAGAAAACAAGCCAGAAATAGCTGGAGCGGAAAAGACAGCTGAGGCTGCGGAGGCTACGACTGAAGCGACTGCGAATGAGGCAGAAGAATCGGCAACGGAAGAAAAACCAGCGGAAGAATCCGCAGAAAATGAACCTGCCAAGGAGGCAGAGTAGAAAGGATAAATTATGGCAACTGATATAAAGAAGCTTGCCGAAGAGTTGGTCAATATGACCGTACTTGAGGTAAACGAGCTAAAGACTTTACTCAAAGATGAGTATGGAATTGAGCCGGCAGTCGCGGTAGCAGCAGTAGCTGCAGATGGCGCGGGTGCAGGTGCTGATGAGGGGAAGAGCGAGTACGATGTAGTACTAAAGGATGTAGGTGGACAGAAGATTGCAGTGATTAAGGCTGTAAAGGAAGCGACAGGGCTTGGTCTCGGTGAGGCAAAGGCTATCGTAGATGGTGCGCCTGCTACTGTGAAGGAAAAGGTGCCAAAGGCTGACGCAGAAGCGATGAAGAAGACGCTTGAGGAAGCTGGGGCAACGGTGGAACTCAATTAGCCTTTCTATTTATAAAAGAAAGGCTAGCAAAGAAAACTAGCAAGGATGTCAAAACAGAAATGAATTCCGTTTTGACATCTAAACATAACATTTTAGTCCTATTCAGGACTAAAATGGGGATTAGCTGAATTGTGAAAAATACACTTGGTTATGCTAAGTGTATTTTTTTATTTTTTATGATTTTTCCGCACAAATGGAAAATGTGTGATATACTTAGGGTGCAGCGTTTTAGTATATATTAGGTATTTTTAGATATTAGAATATGTTATATTGTTTTACGCGTAAAGAACGGCGCCGGAAGGTGTCTGTGCGCATAAGACGGATAACATATCCTAATATGAACTAAGACGCTGCAAACCTTGCGGCGTCGTTTTTTAGATACCGCGAGGACTAGGTAAACATAATAGAAAGGACCTCGCGATGAGTGGAAAAGGAAAAAGTAAATTAAACCAGTCTAGTAAAAGTACTAGTAGTAAAAAGAGCAGAAATAAACGAGACATTATTTCTACTCCGCCGTATAGCGAGTTCCCGGCTACTACTAGTACTTTTAGTGGACTGGTGGGAAAGCTCATGAAATATGGAACATTGAAACCAATGTTATCCATTATGGCTGTAAGTTTTATACTAATAAGTTTCAGTACTATAATATATAGTAGTAATAATACTTATGCTAGTAGTATAAGTATTTCACTCACAGGAAATGTAAATCTAAATATATTAAAAGACAATACCAATCCTACCTTTGGTAAATCTACTACTCAAACAGCTACAGTAACTAGTGATCACTTTACTGGCTATACACTAACTATCGCAGGAAGTAATGATACTGGAGGATTAGTAGGTAGTAATGATAATACTAAATATCTAAGCTCCATTACTACTCCACTTACAGAATCACAATTTAATACAGATGCTCATAATGATCAGTGGGGTTTC